>NZ_JAIWPJ010000001.1:1365632-1707040 GCF_020515625.1 Natrinema amylolyticum | reverse complement strand
GCTCGGAAGCTGGTGGTGATGGGAAGCGGTGGGTCATCTCTGGGACGCACCTCGAGCGGCGGGATACTTGGGCCGGGACAGCGAAGGCGGTTCCCATGGAGCGGTTCGTGCAGCTGATCGTCGCCGGCGGCCTCGTCCTCGTCGCCGCGTGCTGGCTCGTCGCGATCGTCGAGTACGGGTCAGCGCCGTGGATCGGTGGTGTCGTCCTCGCCCTGCTCGGGACGGGAGCCGTCCTCGCCGGCATCGCGAGCGAACTCGAGTCGGGCGCGTTCGCCGTCGGCGAGGAGTGAGCCGGTTCGGCGACCCGTCGCCAGAACATTATTGAGACCGGTGGCCAATGCTGAGCCATGAGTAGCGCGGCCCGGTCGCTCTCGGAACCGCAGGTGCTGGCCCACGCGAAGCGGCGGCTCTTTCCCGACGACGAGTCGACCGCGTACGCGGTGGCCGACACCCAGTTCTCCGTGGACGAGTGGCTGCCCGGCCGTCCCGTCGACGCGGCCGTCCGGGACCGTCTGGCACCGTTCAACCACGTTCGGATCGGCGGCGGGTATCCCGACCTCGTCGGGGTCCGCGACCTCGAGTCGGAGCTCCTCGCCGTCGAGCGCCTCGGTGACGAGCCGCCGCTGATCGCCATCGAGGCGAAGGGGGAGACCAGCGGCGGCGTCGATACCCAACGCGGCATCCTGCAGGCCTACGATCGGCTCCACGAGGCGAACGCGGCCTATCTCGCCGCGCCCGTAGCCGCGGTCTCCGAGACCGACCGGACGCTCGCGCGAGAACTGAACGTCGGCGTTCTCGGCGTCGATGCCGCCGGGAGCGTGGACGCGCTCGAGGTACCCCGCGTCGTCGGCAATCGGACGACGACCGAGGCGACCGCGCTCCGGTTTCAGGCCGGTGCACAGGGGGTCGCCGACGCGTCGTTCGGCCTGAACCATCCCAAGAACTACCTCGGCTATCCGCTGGCGCACTACGCGGTCGGAGAGACGGAGGCGTTACTGTCGGAGTACAAGGTCGTAAGCGCCGTCGATAGCGCCCGACAGGGCGCTGCATTTCTGGGATTGATCGAAGACGGCGTCGGTGCCGAGGGCGTCGCCCTGACCTCGCTCGGCGAGGAAGTCGTCCGGTTCGCGACGGCGCGCTACGGAACCGTCGAGGCGGCCCTCGAGGAGTTCGAGAACTGGTACCGATCGGGGAAACGGTTCGTCGATCTCGCGCCGGCGTGGGGGCAGCTTGCTCGTCGCGTACTGTTCGACTACGAGGCGACGGAGCTGCTCGTCCGGGAGCTCCAGCACATGCACGAGGACGGGATCACGGAGCCGTCGCTCGTGGACGTCGTGGAGTATCTACACGAGTTGCATCCGTCGTTCACTGTCGAACTGTTCATCCGCGGGACCGACGGCGTTCGGAGTCGCGTGCTGACCGAAGACGGCGAGCTTCGGCACGCGGCGCTCGAGGACGGCTCTGTCTACCACTCGCCGACGGTGTTCCAACTGAAGGCGATGCTGTACCACGCCGGTATTCTCACCGACCGCGGGGCAGAGCCGAGTCGGCTCGAGCCGCTCGCGGACGTCTGGGCGCTTCGGGAGCCCGTTTGATTCGGTCGAGTTCGCCGTTCGAAAACCGAACTTGCCACTATCGAATCGTAGTAACGAGTCAGTCCGGTGCTTTCGCACCGGATGATGACCCAGATTGACCCATGACCCAATTCGGGGGTGGGGTATCCTAAACGTATCCACTACTCCATTCTGTGGGGAATATGTGCGAAATCACGTGTCACGACCTCCCGCCCGGGTAGGTCTGGAAGGGATTCCCGTTACATTTTTGCCGTTGGTTGAAGAACCAACACAGTAGCGGATGGCACCAGTTGCCGACGATCTCGACGGGTACAGTCGCTCGCACGTGTACGAGGATGGGACGCTCGTCCGGCTGTCGATTCGCCGCACGGACGACGACGCGTATCCGTCGGGGTGACGGTATACGCTCCACTATGGAAGACTCACGTCCGGGCCGGAGACCCTTGAGGACGGCACGCTCCGTCGGTACGACAACGCCCACGAGGATACGAAAGGTCACGAACGACACGTCGCGCCGGATCCGGAACCGCAACTGATCGACTTCCCTGGGATGGCGGTCCTGTACGAGCAGTTCTGGGACGAAATTCCGAAGAAACGGTTTGGACCATCCGAAAACAAGGGTGAGAGGTTATGACAGATACCAACGTACTTCTGGTCACGATCGGGGATGCAGAGTCGCTCTACGAAGCGGGGCGCGAAGCGATTCGAACGTTTCAGGGCGGTGATCCCGTCGACCAGCCGGCGATAGTAACGTTTGCGAACGAACAGCAGCTGAGCGACGTGCTCAACGAGCGCACGTACACACTCTTGCGCGTGATCCGCGCCGACGAACCCGACAGCATCCGCGAGACCGCACGCCTTGTCGGCCGCGACGTAAAAAACGTCTACGAGGAACTGACGACGCTCGAGGCGTTGGGGATCATCCGCTTCGACGAGGACGGCCAATCGAAGCGACCGGTCTTCCCCTACGACGACCTCATCATCAGTCCGTTCGCACACGACGACGGCGATGCGGCACCCGCGACACCGTAGCGAGGTTTGGTACGTGGCGAGTTCTGTTACTTCGATCTGTTTCGGGCTCTTGGGGATGTCACCGTACGAAAGCAAATGCAGCTAACCACCAGGGGGTTTGATACATCAGCTATCGCGTTTTCGAGTGAGACTGAGAGCAAGCAGGTGGGGATCAGTGTGGCCGTCACTCGTCGGTTGCTTCGAGATCGTCGGCGTCGAGCTCGCCCTCGAGATACGAACGGCCGCGATCAGAGAGTTGGTAGATCCCGCCGGTTTCATCGTAGTACTCGACGAGCCCGTGCTCACGAAGTGTCATCACGTGTTCCCGAACTGTTTGACGACTCCAATCGATATTCTCTGCGATGATTCGAGGGGACAAAACGAGTTCGTGCAACCCCCCGTCGTTGTGGAGCAACTCGAGGATATCTCTATCGACCGGCGTCATCCAGTCGGCTAACCTCGGTCGCATCTGCCACCACGACGTTCTCTCCCCGTTTGACTATTTTCATTGGACAGTTACTAGAAACAATATGATTTGACAAACAAACAGTACTGTCGTTAGTTTTAATTCGGCTGAAAACAATACTGTTTGTCACGGGAACTATATACGGGTCTATTCGATCGATCCGTGGCAAAATGCAGTCCAGTGTATGGGCACTGGACTGCGCCAGCTCCCGTATCAGTGCTACGGAAGCCATGTCCGACCACAATTCGCGGGACCTTGAAGGCCCCGACCGATCAGTGGCATCGATGTCGAACGCTCGAGTCCGTGCCGATGGCGGGACGCAACACGAGTCCGTCCGCGATTGTCTCACGGCGATCGACTACCTCACGCGCACCCTGCTCGCGGCCATCCGAGATGTGGATACGGACCCCGAGACAACCAATCACGAGACTCGTCGCGAGGCTGCGCGACGCGTCCGCGGGATCAGGGCGGAGGCCAGTCAGGTCGGCCTGTTGCTGGTCGGCCCCGAAGCGGTGGTCCCCTATCGTCCGGATGACGATCCCGACCGCGGTTCGTCGCCGACCGATCGCCCGCGATCGTTCACGACATCCTATCTCGGGCCGGATGCGGGGGCGCTCGAGCGCGAACTCGAGCGCCAGCGCGGGGATAGTGGGGGCGATTGTCCTGACGAATAAGCATAGTACCGCCGGCTAGTAGCTCTCTCCGGAGTTAGTACCCGTTCATCGGATCCGAGCGTGGCCCTCGGCAGAACTGTTATATGTGATATAACGCGTTATAGGTAGTATAACAAATGCGGGTCGAGATGCACCTTCCGCTTCCTGAGGAACAGATCTTCAGGTACGAGGCGATGGACGACATCCTCGAGATCACAGCCCAGAATCCGACCGACGAATTCTCGAATCGGGATCTCCAAGACCTCACCGGATTCGGCGGGCCGAGCGTTTCGAAGGCGCTGTCACTGCTCGAGCAGTTGGATCTCGTCGTCCGGCGTGATACCGGCAGCAAAACGCTGTATCGAATCGCCGAGCGACACCTCTCGGACGCCGACGATCCCCTCTTCGAGATTCCACAGGCGGAATTCCGAGCACCGCTTCGGTTGTTCGTCGACCGTCTCACTGAAACGGTTCCCTCGATCGCGGGGATCCTCTGTTTCGGCAGCGTGGCTCGCGGTGAGGCCGACCGTATGAGCGATATCGACGTCTTCGTACTCGTCGCCGATGACGATGAACTTGTATCCGTTCGACGGACCGTTTCGGATCTGAAACGCGAACTCGAGGCCGAATCGATCGATGGACACCGATACGAGTTCGACGTTTTCGTCGAGTCGGACGAGAGCGCTCGAAACCGAGGGTCGGACCTTCGGCCAATCTTTCAGGAAGGGGTCGAACTGTACGCCGACGAAACGCTCACACAGGTGAAACGCGCTGTGTTCGGTGGTGAAAGCGAGTGACGTCGAATGAACTTGAGGATGCACTCGGAGACGCCGAAGATGCGTTCCAGCGGACGCCCGAAATCCCGGAAACGGGACTCGAGTACGTCACCGAGTCTTCGGTTATCCAACTTCGGAAAGCGTGTCGTCTCCTTGATGCAGCGGGATTCCTGCTCGAGCGCAACGGCCACTTCACGGTCATCATCGAGTCGTCGTTCGTGGCTATCGAACGATCGATCCAGTTCTACGTCCAGGAGAAGGGGTACGACGTGGCTGCACAGCGACACACCGAAGTGTACGAGTTGGCCGTCCAGGCAGGCCTCTTTTCGGAAGACATCGCTGATCGTCTGGAGGCACTCTGGCTCGAGAATCGCTCAGAGTCATACTACCGAACTGGCATTGCAGGGGAATACCGGGCCGAAACAGTCTATCAGCTTGCTTCGAAATTACACGACGAAGTCGTCGAGCTGACACGGACACACGACTGCATCTGCGATTGAGACTCGCCGCTCCGACTCAGTGGCTCTTTCAAACGGCCTTTACGGCGACTCGAACCCGTGTCGTTCCCGGTGTGCAGCGAGGAATTTGGCGTGGGGATGTCGGTCCTCGTCCGCTGGCAACGTCAGCGAGTCCCCCTCGAGCGCCGCGAACTCCTCGTAGCCCTCGAGATCGGGCCGGTCGGCGACCAGAATCCGGTAGTCGTCGGCGACCGTGAGCCAGCCGGTATCGAACGCCCAGTGGTGGAGCCGACAGAGGGCGAGCCCGTTCCGGACGTTGTCGCGGCCGTTTTCTCGCTTCGGATAGATGTGGGCCGCCTCGATGTCGATCGTCCCGTTCGGCGATTCGCGCGATTTCCCACAGATCGCACACCGGCCGTCGTAGGCGGCCGTGACTTCCTTCGGGAACGCGCTCGAGCGAACCCGTCGCTGGACCGCGGTGAACTCCTCTTCGTCGTCGGTCAGGGCCGGTTCGTCGTCTTCGCCCCCCTCGACGCCTTCGGAGACCGACTCCGAGAGCGCCTCGAACTCGGCCGGCTCGAGCGCGAGCCGTTCCATCGTGAACTCGTAGACCATCCGCCCGTCCCGCGAGACGTACTCGGCGTCGACGACGTCGACCAGCCCTTCGTACCGGAGCTCGTCGCTGTCCGCCGGCTGGTAGAAGAAGTACACCGGGACGGTCGATCGGTCGGCCTGCTCGAGGAGCGCATTGTTTGCCCCAGTTAACTGCTGGTCGCCCTTCTCCGGGACCCCTTCTCCGATGTAAGTGAACCGCTCGCCGTCGATCTCGTCGCCGTAGGGGCCGTCCTCGCGAGCCTTCACGATGACGTACGCCAGCTCCCCGTCGTCCGTTCGCGGACTGATGCCCTTGATGTACGAGCCGAAACTGGTGTCGAACGCGTCCTCAAGGTCGGTCTGGGCGTAGAATGCGCCCCGCTCGAGGGTCGGATGGTCGGACGACCGTCGCCGCGCCAGTTCTCGGCCGCTGTCGGTCAGCGAGTTCACACCGTCGGATCGTACAACGTAGCCGAGACTCTGCAACCACCCCCTGTGTTGGGCGGGTCCGGAGGCGTCGTTCCAGTCGAACTCGGGATGAGCGGCTCCGATTGAGTCGCCCAGTTCGGCGTCGGTCTTCGGTCCGTCGAGCAGCGCCTCGAGTAGCGTATCGAACCCCCGGACGTTGCTCGAGAGCAGGTCGTAGAGGGTCCTCGGATCCGTCTCCGAGAGCCACGCCATCCCCTGCCGGGTGAGCCGAACGCGGTCCGAATCGAGTTCGAGCAGCCCGATCCCCTCGAGAAAGGCGAGCCGGTCGCGGATACTGTCGTCGCTCGTCGCTCGCGTGTTCGATTTGATCCACTCGAAAACCGCCGCTTCGGTCGGGTTTTCGGTGATGATGTACGTGCAGAGTCGCTCGAGAACGTCCGTATAGTTCCCAGCACCGCCGAAAAACCGAACCGCGATATTGCGTTTATCCCCTCCCATCAGTGAGCTCTACTGTCTCTGTCGTTGTCGGGACGCCATTATAAAACGAGCGTCGTGACTGGACTAGAATACGGGTAGGGGGTACCGTGTAAATCTTCACGTCGTTGGCAGTCGTAGTGAGATCTATGTCCGAACCAGCGCTCGCCGATCAGGAGTGTGAGGCCTGTACGAGCGAGGACGAACCCCTCGAGCCCGACGAGTACGCTGACTACCGCGCGGAAATTCGCGACGACGTGTGGACGGTCGTCGACGACCACCATCTCGAGGGAACCTACGCGTTCGCGGATTTCCGCGATGCCCTCGAGTTCACGTACGAAGTGGGCGAGTTGGCGGAGGAAGAGTGGCACCATCCGGACATCCGGCTCGAGTGGGGCGAGGTGACGATCGAGATGTGGACGCACAAGATCGACGGCCTCCACAAGGCCGACTTCGTGATGGCCGCCCGGATGGACCGCATCTACGACGACTACGAACCGGACGAGGACGCGTAGCGCCGACGGCCCGGCACTCGTCCTCCCAAGGTGATCCGGTCGCCGAGATAATCGGAGTCGGTACGGTCTCTCCCGCGGTCGGTTCGACCGCCGACACACCACCGGTTCAAGTGAATCGGGACGGAGACACACCACGGTTACATCTGAACACGTGGGTCCCGTCGGCGGAGTCGCTCGAGCCGTAACCCAGAGACACCACCGGTACATGTGAACGGACGAAATCGTCCCGGTCCGGGACCCCGAGCGGAAGGTGGCGAACGGCCGCCCGGGACACCACCGCTTCGCGTGAAATGGATCGTCGACCACGAGATCGTGGCTCGAGCGGACTCGTCCGTCCGGAGATGCGACGCCGTGACACACCACCGATACAAGTGAAGTGGGCGGTCAGCGTCGCGGCCCCGCGATCGGCGTCGTGTCGCTCGAGGTTCACTTGAAACGGTGGTGTGGGGTGGACGAGACGGAGCCGATACCGACGCTGATGGACGTCTATATCGGACGATAGGTCGCCTCAGGCGACGCTGTTCATCCGTGCGATATCGCGGATCGTCTCGATCTCCTCGTCGAGGTAGAGCACGTCGGCCATCGCGTCGACGGCGCTCGAGAAGGGGACGTCGAGTTCGTAGCTGTAGTAGTTCCCGCGGGAGCCGCTTCGGTTCTCCTTCGCCGAGAGGATGCCGAGCATCCGGAGATCGGAGAGGTGGTTGTGGACCGATCGCTGGGCGAGCGAGTCGGTGCCCGAGGACTCACAGAGCGCCTCGTACTCCTGATAGAGCTCTCGGGTCCGGCAGGGCGTCGACTCCTTGGCGGCCTTCGAGACGACCGCCAGGAGGGCGAGGCGTCCGTGGGTCGTCAGCTCCCGCATCCCCTCCTCGACGCGCTCTTGCTCGAGTTTCGACCGCGCCCGTTCGACGTGCCCCTCCCGAATCGCGTCGTCGTCGTTGTTCTCCGCGACTTCGCCGGCCAATCGGAGGAGGTCCAGCGCCTGTCGGGCGCTCCCGCTGTCGCGCGCGGCGAGTGCCGCACAGAGGTTCAGGACGCCGCCGTCGCAGCCGTCCTCGGCGATCGCGACCTCGGCTCGAGACTCGAGGATGTTGGTGAGTTCGGACGCCTCGTAGGGAGGAAACTGCAGTTCGCGCTCACAGAGCGTGTCCTGGACGCGCGGATCGAGCTGTTCGCGGAACTTGAAGTCGTTACTGATGCCGATAAGGCCGACCTTCGTCGCCTCGAGATAGCCGTTCGAGCGGGCGCGCGGGAGTTCGTACAGTAACTCGTCGCGGTCACCGATGGAATCGATTTCGTCGAGGACGATGACGACCGTGCCGCCCAGCGCCTCGAGCTCGCCGTAGAGCTTCTTGAAGACGGTCTGTTGGGGGTAGCCGGTCGTGCTGATCTCGGCACCGGCGGGGCGGAGCGTGTTGACCAGTTCGATCGCGACCTGATACGACGAGTTGAGCGTCTTGCAGTTGACACCGAGCACCGAGAGGTCGACGTCGTCGTACTCGGTGACGTCGTCCTGGAGCACGTCGAGGAGGTACTCGGTGACAGCGGTCTTTCCGACGCCCGTGTTCCCGTAGAGAAAGATGTTGTTCGGCTCCCAGCCGTCGATGATGGGCTGAAGCGCGTCCATGTAGGCCTCGATCTCTTCGTCACGTTCTTCGATCCGTTCGGGTTGATACGATTCCCCGAGAGCGTCCTTGTTCTGGAAGATGTTCTGCTTCCGCTCGAACCGAGGCATGTCCGTACCAAGAGAGATACAATATTTAAAACCACCTTTTCATCTGATTCAAGTGAACTCACACACACCACTGTTTCACGTGAAGACTAGTCTAGGAGGAGACCGAACGAGAACAGTCCACTATTTCAGCTAAAGCCGTGACATATAGTGGTCCGGGCGTGACATGTAGTGGCACGAGATCGAGCCGGGATAGTGTCTAATCCAGGAGCGAACGACCCTGTGAGTACAATACTGACGTACACCCCGCTGCGACACGGCGATCGGCCCCTCCCCCACCCCGTACGATCCCGCTTCACTTGCAACAGTGGTGTGTCTCTGGCGGTCTGTCCCCGTCTCCGAGGGAGCGATCAGTCAGCGATCCGTCGACTTGGACCGAAAAAGCGTCTGCGACGGGAGTCGCTCGATCAGTCGCTTCGGACGCGATCCGCGGACGCCGTCCCATCGACCGATCGCAACCCCCGGTAGGCCAGTACCGTTCCGACGAGCAGTGCCGGCACCCACATGATTCCGGGGCCGAGATGCGCCACCGCGTCGAACGTGAAGCCGGCCGTCTGGTGGACCGGAAGACTGTGTGCGAGGAAGACAGCGGGCAGCGCCACCGCCGTCGCCCACGCCCACCGCTGACCGCGGCGAATCCCGAACCAGGCGAGGGCGATCACGGCGACGCCGACGGCGATCATCAGTCCGGCGACGTTGACGTGGAGGTGGTCGATGTAGTGGGCGACCTCGTGATTGATCGCCGCGAGCTCCCCCCTCGTGAGTCCGCCCAGCGTCCCGACCCCCGACTCGAATCCGGGCGCGAAGACCGCTCGGTAGAGCATCGCGAGCCCGTTCGCGATGAGTCCGATTCCGGACAGGACGAACAGGTACGCCCCCCAGCGCAGGGAACGGTCAGCGTTCGCGGGGAGCCGGTGGGAGTCGATCGGTGCGTCGGTACCTCGCTCGCGATCGGTCGGCATCGGTTCTGCCATACGGGTACTGGTATCGGGCGAGACCGGCCTATCGATTCATCCGGACGTGCTAGGCGGGTTTATGAACCCGTACTGGGAGCCGTCGAGCGGCGTCGGTTCCGCTTCGCTCCGAGAACGTGACCGAACGCGATCTGCCGGTCAAAGACCGCCCGCCCGTCGCTACATCGGTAGCTGTCGCATCAGCAGGTTCCGCTCCGCTCGCTGGAGGTGTTCGGAGACCGTCGCGGCGTCGACGTCGAGCGTGCCGGCGACGTCGTCGGTCGACGCCTGGCGCGGGATCTCGTAGAACCCCATCTCGTAGGCCGTCTCGATGACCTCGCGCTGGCGGTCGGTCAGCGCGTCCAGCGCGGACGCCTCGCCGTCGTACTCGCCGAGTTTGCAGAGATCCGGGGTGACACCGGCGGCCTCGTAGTGACGGAGCATCTCGCGGATCGCGTCCTGTGACCCGACGAGCGAGACGAGAGCGCCGTGATCGGTCACCGTCGTCTCACAGGCACCGAGTAACGCCGCGTGATCGTCGACCGTTTCCTCGGGCAGCTCCGTCGCGGTGAGTTCGAGGAGATACCGGTACGCGTCTTCCGTCTCGGCGACGAGCTCCCAGTCGTCGACGCAGTCCAGGTCCGCGAGCGCGTCCGCGTCGAGCCGGGCTTCGACTTCGACCTGTGGAACGCAGGTGTAACCGCGGTCCTCGAGCATCTCCACGTCGCGAATCCCCGCCTCCCGGAGGAGCGAGACGAGCCCACTGAAGCCCATCGCCTCGAGTTCGGCGTCACTGAGGGTAACGATGGCTTCGCGCATAGGTCGATCATCGAGAATCCGGTGTAAAGCTCTTTGCAGCAGTTGGGACGGCGACGTGTCTCTTCGGGACTCTCTCAGTTCGTCTGAGACGGTGGACTCTCCTGTTACCTCCGCCGTCCGTTTCCTCTCGTCGGGCCGGCGAGTTCTCTCGGCGACTTACGTCGAGGACCCGGTGCCCGCGAGGTCGGTCTCGGTGGAGTCGTCGATCGTCACGCTCTCGTCCGCGATCGAAACCTCGATCGCGTCGCGTCCCTCCCGAACGACGACGGTGTAGCCGTGATAGGAAAACTCGAGACTGGTGAAGCCGGTCTCGCCCGGCAGGGAGTCGAGGAGGTCCGGATCGATCGCGTGGTACAGCGGCTCCAACTCGACCGGATCGGTGTCGGTGGTCTGCGCGACGAGATCGATAATAGCCATGCTGAGCTGGTCGTCGGCCGCGACGGACACTGACGTCGACTCGAACGAATTCATGACTCCTGCTGTGGGGCCGAGAGTAAAGAGTATGCCCCAATATTTCAGACACCTGTTCCCGGAGAAAAGAACGATCCGACACGTCGAACTGGGCGGTCGAGTGGAAGCGACTGCCACCGAATATTCCGAAGTCACATATACGTGTTCCGGAATAGCTCGCAGCCGAACGTGCGCCGTGTCGATTCCGGTCGAACGACTACTCGCGGCGCGGGACCTCGTGCCGCCCGAAGCCGTACCGGAGCCGGTTCGCGAGTCGCCGCGAGAACCGGCCGTCGTCGGCCCGCGAGCCGAACCGCTCGGAGAGCGCCGTGTAGATCAGCGGCAGCGGGACCTCCTGCTCGAGGGCCTCCTGGACGGTCCACGTGCCGGTCGAGCCCCCCTCGATGCGGTCGGCGACGGTCCCGAGGTCGGACCCCTCCTCGCGGAAGGCCTCCTCGCACAGCTCGAGCAGCCACGAGCGGATCACCGCGCCGTTGTTCCAGACCGAGGCCACGTTCTCGAGGTCGAGGTCGTACCGGCCCTCGTGGAGCAGCTCGAACCCTTCGCCGTAGGACTGCATCAGGGCGTACTCGACGCCGTTGTGGATCATCTTGACGTAGTGGCCCGAGCCGGCGGGCCCCATCCGCTCGTGGCCGTCGGGACCGGTCGCGACGGCGTCGAAGATCGGCTCGAACGCCTCGTAGGCCCACTCGGGACCGCCGACCATCAGCGAGAAGCCGAGCTCGGCACCCGCAGGGCCGCCGGAGGTCCCGCAGTCGAGATACGCCGCGGGGCAGGACTCGGCGCGTCGGACGGAGTCCTCGAAGTAGGAGTTGCCGCCGTCGACGACGATATCGTCGCCCTCGAGGTGGCTCTCGAGTTCCTCGAGGGTGACGTCGACCGCCTCGCCGGCGGGAACCATCAGCCAGATGCGCTTGTCCGCGCCCAGCCGGTCGACGAGGTCGTCGATCGACGCGGCGGGGTCGGCACCGGCGTCGGCCGCCGTCGCGACGGCCTCCTCGTCCAGGTCGAAGGCGACCACGTCGTGGCCGGCTGCGAGCGTGCGATCGACGACGATCTGTCCCATCCGTCCGAGTCCGATCAGGCCCAGTTGCATGAATAGGGGTCGGCCGGCCGGTGTGGTAGTGATTGCGGTTCCGCGGCGGAGCCGGCCGCGGCCGTCACCCTCGTCGACAGGCGGCGCGTCTGTCGCCGGACGCCCGATCGCGCCCCATCACTCTGCGTCGGCCGACGGCGACTGTGCGGCCTCGAGGGCGATCTCGATCCGGCTCCCGCCGAGGGCCGACGTCGCGAACGAGACGGAGCCGCCGTAGCTGTCGACCATCCAGCGGACCAGCCAGAGTCCGAGACCGCTGCTGTGGGTGAGCTGTGTGATGTCGGTCTCGCCGGTGACGACGGCGGTTTCCGCGGGCGGGATGCCGGGTCCGTCGTCGTCGACCGCGAGTTCGATTCGCTCGCCGTCGCGCGCGACCGACACCTCGACGGTCGGTGTCGCGCCCCCGTGTCGAATCGCGTTCTCGAGGAGATTCTCGACGACGAGTCCCAGTCCGGAATCGGCCCAGGCCCAGCAGTTGCCCGCCGTCGAGACGGAGACGGCCGCGTCCCCGGTCTCGGTCTCTGCGACGGTCTCCGCGGCGACCGCGGCGGCGTCGACCGGTTGGAGGTCGCCGTCTCGGTCGAGCGCGTGCTGGATAGCGCGGGTCTTCTCGCTGGTGTCGGCGAGATCGGTCGCGGTCTCCAGGAGCGTGTCCGCGGCGGCCGCGAGCTCCGGATCGTCGAGCCGTTCGCGGAGAAGTTCGGCATACCCGATGACGACGGTGAGATCGTTCCGCAGGTTGTGCCGGAGGACGCGGTTGAGAACCTGCAGGTACTGCTCGCGTTCCTTGCGCTGAGTGATGTCTCTGACGACGCTGACGGTCCCGCGGAACGTCTCGGCGGCGATTTCGTCCTCGTCACGAGGTAACAGTGAACACTCGATCTCGACCGGGAACCGTTCGCCGTCGGCGGTGGTGTAGGTGGCCTCGAACGCGTCGCCGTCGCGCTGGGGGTCCGCGAGCAGCCCCTCGACGTGTTCGACCGCGCGGTCGTAGGACTCGTCGGCGAAGATGTGCGACACGGGCTCGCCGATGAGTTCCTCGCGGTCGTATCCCAGCCGCTCGGCGAGGGGTTCGGTCACCAGCGTCAGGCGGGCGTCGCCGTCGACCGCGTACACCATCCCCTCGACGGTCTCGAGGACCCGTTCGTGGCGCAGCAGCTCCTCGCCGCGGTCGGCCCGCTCGAGCGCAGCGGCCGCGCTGGCGGTCAGCAGCTGTGCGAGCTGGACGTGGTGGTCGTCGAAGGCACCGCTGACCGGGGAGCTAACGTTGAGGAGGCCGTGGTCGCCGATCGGGATACACATCGCGCCGCGGATCGACTCGTAATCGAACGGCGAACTGCGCTGGACGTCCTCGAAGACGATCGGGTCGGCGGTGCGGAACGCCTTACCCATCTCGCTCTCGTGGATTCCGACGCGCTTTCGCTCGTCGAACAGTTCGTCGACGGCGTCGGAGGCGGCTGTCAAGACCAGTTCCGCCGTCTCCGGATCGTAGAGCCGGACGGCACCGATTTCGAACCCGAGGACGCGCTCGGCGGCGTCGACGACGACCTCGGCGACGTCCGCCCGCGATTCACAGGAGAACAGGGCGCGCGTCGTCTCGAGCAACTCGGTGACGACGTCCGCGCGGCGTCGCTGGGCGGTCACGTCGCGAACCACGGACACGAACGCGACGTCGTCCGGATCGGTCGACTCCAGCAGCGTCACGTTCGCCTCGATCGGGACGGTTCCGCCGTCGACGCGCTGGAGTTCGGCGTCGAACGTCTCGCGGGTCGAATCGCCCATGGCCAGGGACATGGCGGCGGTGATCCAGGCATCTCGACCCGCCTTGTCGATGAGAGTCGACGCGTGCGTGCCGATGAGTCGCTCGCGACTGGCACCGACGAGGTCGGCGAAGGCGTCGTTGACGTGGACGAACCGCTGATCGGAATCGATCACGAGGACGCCGTCGTCGACCGTCTCAACGATCGTCTCGTAGCGTTGCAGTTCGACCTCTCGCTCGCGACGCTCGGTCACGTCGGTAATGGTCACCGACAGCTCGGTCTCGGCGGGAGAGAGCCGGAGCCGGAGCCACCGCTCCAGCGAGGGAACGTATTCCTCGAGGGTGATCGGCGTCCCCTCTGCCATCGCGCGTCGATACTCCGCCTCGAGCCTCGAGCCGATCGCGTCGGGGAGCACCGCCCACAGTGAGGCTCCGACGGCCGTCTCGTCGCGCGACAGCAACTCCTCGGTCCGGCCGCGTACCGACGTCAGTCGCCAGTCCTCGTCGACGGTGAGGACCGCGTCGTCGTGTCGCTCGAGGGCTCGCTCGCGAGCGGTCCGCACGCGCTCGAGTTCGCGCGCTCGCGATCGCCCCTCGAGTTCGTGGCCGATCCAGTTCGCCAGCAACTCGACGATCGTCCGCTCCCACTCGGAGAACGCGGCGGACCGATCCGAGCGGGCGAAAAAGCAGAGCGTCCCCCACAGGTCGCCGTCGACGGTGACCGGGACGCCCAGGAAACAGGTGATGCCGTACTCCCGAAAGGCACCGCGATCGGTCAACTCCGGCCGCTGGTCCGTGACGGCGGTAAATCCGAGCGGCTCTCCGGAGTCGACGATTCGCTGGCAGTAGGCCTCGGACAGGGGCAACGTCTCCCCGCTCGTGATGTGATCGTCGACGCCCGAGACGTATTCGAACGTATAGCGGCCGCCGTCGATCCGCGAGAGCGTTCCGTATTCGACACCGAGCGCGGTGCGACCGATCGACAGGAGTTCCTCGAGGCGCGCGTCTAGCGGACCGTCGTCCGACACGGTCGCGTGGATCCGGTCGAGGATCGCGTCGCGCTCGGTCCGGCTCACCCGACCGCGCGACCCGTCTGGACTCGAATCGGTTCCGGTCGGGCACTCGTGATCCGGGTCGCGTCCGCCGCAGCTCCCTCCTGCGCTCGCGGAGCCGAGAGCGCTCGAGACGGCCGCGACGCGCTCGATGAGCGTCTCTTCGGCCGTTCGAACGACGTACTCCGTCGCCCCCGCACGCGTCGCCGCGGCCGCGGCGGTACCGTCGGGCGTCGCCGTCGCGTACACGATCGGCACCGATGGGGCAGCGTCGGCCGCCGCGGCGACGGTCTCGACGCGATCGGTTCCGGTCCCGGCAACGACGACGCAATCGATGGCAGTCGATTCGAGGCAGTCGATGACCGCCGCTCGGTCTCCCGGAGCGACCACGTCGAACGCGGTCTCGAGGCCGTCGAGCGACGTCGGGTCGTCCCCGGCGAAGACGACGCGGTGCCCGGATCGAGTCACAGTCGGGCCAACGGAGGTAGCCGACGGTGATTAATGTTGTGGCGTAAGAGAACGGAGCGAGCGGCCATCGAGAGGGGTCTACGCGACCGGTTCCTCGAGACGGGCCCAGCCGATCGCGTCGAGCACGACGATTCGATCGTTGTACTGGACGTAGACGCCGTTGTACTCGCTGTCGTCGTCGGCGTCGTAATAGGGAAGCGTCTGCCGAATTCGGTCGACGACGGACCAGGCACCGTCGCGTTCGAGGGTGATGTGTTCCCATTCCTCGCGCGCGCCGTTGCGGACCGCCCGGTCGAGCGCTCGCCGCGCGCCGGGAATCTCGCCGAGTCGTTGCGCTGACGCGTCGACGACGGTCGCCTCGTCGGGGATGTCTTCGGGACCGACGACGCGTGCGCCGAGGTCTGCCTTCGATCGTGATGTGTGGGCCGCCGACCGCTCCGAGCGCAGGACGTAGCCGGCCACGGCAGCCGTCCCCACTGCGAGGAGCGACAGGGCCATGTCTTTCCCCCTGATCATTAGCGAGTACGTTACAGTAACCGACTAAGTATCTTTCGCAAGAATGTTCGTTGCCAAGGTGTCGAGAGGCGAAAACGAAGTGCTGAAACCGTCGTCCGATATCGCCGTCGTCGCTAAACCAGACGACCGACGTTGGCCGAGAGCAGCCCCGCGACGATCAGTAAGGCGATCGCGGCGACGGCCGCCGCCCGAAACACCGGCAGCGCATCGCGGGCCGGTTCGCGGATCTTCTTTCCGGTGAGTCCGGTCTCGAACCGCTTCGCACCGATTTCGACGAGCGCGGTCAGGACCAGCCAGAGCGCGACCATCAGGAGTACCAGTCGGCCGCCGATCTCTCCGAAGAGCGTCTCGGTCGTGTAGATGTTCCCTGCCAGATGGCCGCCCGAGAGGAGGAGAACGAGCGAACTCACCCGCGAGACGGATGTCAGTTTCCCCGAGATGACCTCGAGCGGTTGGGTCGTATTGAACGCGCCGTCGCGTGCGAGCGGGACGATGACGGCGGCAACGAAACAGACACTGCCGGCCCAGAGGGCGGCGAAGACCAGGTGCGCCGTTCTGGCGGCGAGCTCGTCGACCATACGGGGTCGCTCGGACAGGGGGCGTATCAGCGTTCCGACTTTCGACTGCGAGAGAGTCAATCGTTCTGTCACGTACGGCACGCTGCCAGAGACGATACGCTGTCGCGTGCGATATCGGGATCGCGTCCCCCGTTCGCTCGAGCGTCGCTCTCTTTCTCTCCGTTCGGTCACTCGAGCCAGTCGGGCGTCCACGCGACCAGCCGACGCCGGCAGATCGTATAGACCAGGGAGACGGCGATTCCACCGACGATGACGGCGGTGAGCCGGCCGTCGAAGACGAGCAGTGCCGGAATCGCGAGTGCGATTCCGAGAGCGGCGTCCTCGGGCGCGCCGTCGTAGCGGATCCATCGCCGAGGACGGATCCACCGCCCGCGGACGTGATCGTAGACCGCACGCTCGGTGCGCTCGTTCCACGGGTCCATCTCGGGACCGCCGCCGATCGCATCGCTCGCGGCGTGAAGCCAGGCCGTGACGGCGAGCGCGGCCAGTGCGAGCGTGAGCGTCGAGGGGGAGACGGCCGCAACGACGACCGCGGGAACGGCGATCGCGAGCCCGGCGACGGGAAAGTGCAGCGTCCGTCGATGGGTGACGACGAGATCGAAATCGGGGGCGAGCCCGCCGAGGATCGCACCGACCGCGAGCGCGGCCGCGAACTCGGGAGCGGCGTACGCGACCGGCGCGACGACCGCGAGTCCGGTGAACACGTGGGTGGTCGCCATCATCGATGTGTCACTCGAGGGTAGACGAGCGAACGGCAAAACGGTACGCGAACCGGTACCGGTCCCCGGGTGACGAACTCGACGCGGTTCTCACTCGACGTTTTCGCCCTGATAGCTCCCGTCGTAGACGTCCTCGTGGTCGGCCTCGGCGAGGACCAGTTGGGCGATCCGGGCACCGCGCGCGAGTTCGATGTCGTGGTGGACCTGTAACAGCCCCTCGCCCCGCCCCTCGTAGCCCGCGTCCCACACCGCCGTATTGAGCATACAGGAGTTGCGCATGAGCGACGAGCGCGGATATACGAAGCCAACGTGACCCTCCGGGATCTCGATCCGTTCGCCGTAGCGGACGACGTAGGCACCTTTCGGTAGGTAGTAGGTGTCGGGCTCTTTCTGCTCGAGCTCCTCAAGCGGACGGGCGACGCGGTCGCCGATCTGTTTGCTGTCCCGGCCGATGCGGCCCGGTTCCAGCTGCTCGAAGACGACGTCGGCGGTGAGATCCACTCCGTTTGGCTGGATCTGCGTATCGGTCGTCGGTGAGACGTAGTCGGCGACGAAGGCACCGGAACGGAACATGTCTGTTCCCGCAACGCCGCGGCGACGACAAAAGCGTATCCGTTCGCGACGGCCCGTTGATTCGGTATCGTCTGGTACGCTAGGGTTCAGCACTCGACGCCCGATCGGGGGGCAGACGCGTTTACTCAGTCCCGCGCGAAGAGGGGAATTACCCCTCAAACGAACGGTCACCTGTACGGCAATACTTACTCGAACCCGACCCGTTTTGCGGGGATTGTAGCGGTCGTCCCTGACAGAAACACGCTGGATTTATCAGGACGGAAAGCCGAGTTCGAGGTGCTATGGGACAGACTCTCACCGAAAAGATTCTCGACGACCACCTCGTCGAGGGCGAACTCGAGACCGGCGAGGAGATCGGGATCGAGATCGATCAGGTGCTTACTCAGGACACGACCGGGACCATGGTTTGGCTCCAGTTCGAGGCGATGGGGCTGGACGAGGTCCAGACCGAAATCGCGGCGCAGTACTGCGACCACCAGACATATCAGTTCGACTTTAAGAATACCGACGACCACCGCTTCCTGCGTTCTGCGGCCGGCACATACGGCGCTCACTTCTCCCGACCCGGTAACGGTATCTGTCACAACGTCCACCGCGAGAACTTCGCGGCCCCCGGCAAGACGCTGCTGGGTTCGGACAGCCACACGCCGACCCCCGGCGGCCTCGGCGAACTCGCCATCGGCGCCGGCGGGATCGACGTCACCGTCGCCATGGGTGGCGCACCGTACTACATCGAGATGCCCGAAGTCGTCAACGTCCGCCTCGAGGGCGAGCTCCCCGAGTGGGCCACCGCGAAGGACGTCATCTTGGAGATGCTCCGCCGACTGAGCGTCAAAGGCGGCGTCGGCAAGATCCTCGAATACACCGGTCCGGGCGTCGAGACCCTGACCGCACCCGAGCGGATGACCATCACCAACATGGGCACCGAGCTCGGTGCGACCACGTCGATCTTCCCGACCGACGAGCAGACCGAGGACTACCTCCAGCGCGTCAACCGCGGCGACGAGTACGTCGAGCTCCAGCCCGACGACGACGCCGAGTACGACGACGAGATCGTCGTCGACCTCTCCGACCTCGAGCCGCTGATCGCACAGCCCTCGATGCCGGACAAGGTCGTTCCCGTCAGCGAAGTCGAAGGCGAATCCGTCGAGCAGGTCATCGTCGGCTCCTGTACGAACGGCGGCTACGAGGACATCCTCCCCGTCGCCAAGATGCTCGAGGGACGCGAGACCTCGATGGAGACCGAGACGATCGTCGCGCCCGGCTCCAAGCAGGCCTCCGAGATGCTCGCCCGCGAGGGCTGGGTCGCGGAGATGATGGCCGCCGGCGTCAACTTTTCCGAGGCGACGTGCGGTGCCTGTATCGGCATCGGTCACGTTCCGTCCTCGGACTCCGTCTCCCTGCGAACCTTCAACCGCAACTTCGAGGGTCGCTCGGGGATCGAAGACGACAACGTCTACCTCTGTTCGCCGGAGGTCGCTGCCGCCGCATCGCTCAAGGGCGAAATCGTCGACCCGCGCAACCTCGCCGAGGAACTCGGCGACCTCGAAGCGCCCGGCATCGAGCTCCCCGACGAGTACGACGGCTCCAAGACGGACCTCATCGCCCCCGACGAGGCCGTCGACGACGAGCTCATCAAGGGCCCGAACATCGGCGACGTCCCGCTGAAGGACCAGCTCGACTCGGACATTCAGGGCGAAGCGCTCCTGAAGATGGAGGACAACATCACGACCGACCACATCATCCCTGCAACCCAGGACATCCTGATGTACCGGTCGAACGTCCCCAAGCTGAGCGAGTTCACGCTCTCGCGCGTCGACGACACCTTCGCCCAGCGCGCGCTTGACGCCGACGGCGGCTTCCTCGTCGCCGGCGAGAACTACGGCCAGGGTTCCTCGCGAGAACACGCCGCTCTCTGTCCGATGTACCTCGGTATCGAGGGCGTCCTCGCACAGAGCTTCGCACGCATCCACCGTGCGAACCTCTTCAACTTCGGGATCGTCCCGCTGACGATCGACGAGGAGACCTACGAGAACATCGATCAGGGCGACGACGTCGAGATCGTCGACAACGTCTACGACGCCGTCACGAGCGGACAGGAGGAGTTCACCGTCCGCATCAACGGCGAGGACGAGTACACGGCGACGCTGGACGCCTCCGAGCGCGAGCGCGCAATCCTCGCGGCCGGTGGCAAGCTCGCCTGGACGAAAGAGCAGGCCGAAGGCGGCAGCGGTGCGACGCCCGCCGACGACTGAGGACTCGACGACTTTCTCTCTCTTCTCTTCTTTCTCGCGCCGCCGAGGAGTGACGACGTTCGCTCGAGACGCCATCGTCATACGGCTCCGCCCGATAGCACAGTCGAATGCCTGCCGGTGGACACGAAAACGCTGGGTACCGTCGCCTGTTCGATCGCGAGGGCCTGACCTTCGGTGCCGGCTTTCCGCTCACGGGAGCGAACCGTTCGACGCCGGACGTCGCTGACGAACTGCACCTCGCGAAACATGCCGAATCGGTCGGGTTCGACGGGCTCTGGGCCCGCGACGTCCCGACCTACTGGCCGAAGTTCGGCGATTCGGGCCAGACGTTCGACACCTGGCCGTGGCTCTCGCACGTCGCGGCCCACACCGACGAGATCGCTCTCGGCACCTCGAGCGTCGTCCTCACGCTGCGCCACCCGCTCCACGTCGCGAAATCCGCGGCGACGGTCGACCGACTCTCCGACGGGCGACTCGTCCTCGGCGTCGCCTCCGGCGACCGCGACCCGGAGTACCCCGCCTTCGACGTCGACCGCGAGGAGCGTGGTCGGCTGTTCCGCGAGTCCGTCGAGGCCCTCCGGACGGTCTGGCGCGAGGACTTCCCCGAACTCGAGGGGCAGTGGGGATCCCTCGAGGGCGACCTCGACGTGGTCCCGAAGCCGACCACGGAAACACTCCCGCTGTTGCCGACCGGCCACGCCCGGCAGTCCCGCGATTGGATCGCCGAGCACGGTGACGGCTGGCTGTTCTACCACCTCCCGGAACGCACGCTGGAAGACTACCTCGCGGACTGGCGCGAGGCCGCGGGCGAGAAGCCGTTCGCCATCGCCGTCCGCGTCGAGCTGGCCGACGATCCGACGGCCGACCCGGAGCCGCTCCACCTCGGATTCCACGCCGGGATCGAGTGGTTCCAGGAGTACTTCGCTCGACTCGAGGCGTACGGGCTCGATCACGCGATTATCGGGCTGCAGAACGACGACCGGGAGGCGGCGCTGTCGACGTTCGCCGACGAGATCATCGACCACCTGTAGCCGCTCACCTCGGAGCGATCGCCTACTCCTCTCGCTGGGAACGGTCCCGTAGCTGCTGTTTCTGGCGGCGTTCGGTCACGTGGTCGATGCCGTCGGCCAGCTCGTCCCTGACATCGTCTTCGAAGGCGTCGACGTCCTCGAGGAACGCCTCGGAGAACTCCTCGACGAGTTCGAACGTCCACTGATCGCTGATCGCGCCCGCGGGGAGATGCTCGTCTCTGAGTTCGTTCGCCCACTCCTCGTGACCGGCCTCGCGGAGCTCGTCTTCGGCGTCGCCCATCCGATCCATCGCGTGGCCGAGTTCGTGGTGAAACTCGAGGAGAGTGCCGTAGGCGCGGTGGACGTGCTCGATGCCTAACTGGAGTTCGTGGAGCGCGGCCTGTTCGGCGTCGCTCAACGCGAGGTCGTCCGGATCGGTCTCCGTGTCGGGACCGGCGTTCGAATCGCTGTCGGTCACGCACGTGACGACGCCGACGCGAGGGAAAACCGTACGCGTTGAACGTGCAGGACCGAGTCGAGATTCGACGGCCGGCGTCACCGTCTCCGGCGTGCGACGGTCAGCAGTCGACGCTGGCACCCAGTTCGGGCGCGGTCGCGTCGTAGCCGTCCGCCCGCAGCTCGGCGGCGAACGCCGCACAGCGGTCGCCGTGGTTGACGAGCACCCGCGCGTCCTCGTAGGACTCGAGGAACGCGAGCAGCCCGTCTCGGTCCGCGTGCGCGGAGAAATCGTACTGTTCGACCTGCGCGCTGACCGGCATCATTCGGCCGTCGATCTCGGCGCTGCCGGTCTCGAGCAGGTCTCGGCCGGGCGTCCCCTCGACCTGATAGCCGGTCATGGCGATCTTGTTCGTCGGATGGGACCGGATCGCGGGGACGTAGGTCATCGCGGGGCCGCCGTGGAGCATCCCGCTCGTGGTGACGATGACGGTATTTTGTGCCGCGATGCGTTCGCGCTGGCCGTTCCGGCCGTCGACGAATCGGGCGTTTCCCTTCGCTCGGCGCAGCAGGTCCGGATCGCGGAGGAACTCCCTGTTCCGGTCGCGCAAGAAGAGTTCGGTGACGCGTTTGCCCATGCCGTCGACGTAGCACTCGAGGTCGTGTTCCGCACAGATGCAGAGCACCTCCTGCGTGCGGCCGATGCCGAAGGCGGGGACGACGACGGTACCGCCCTCCCAGATCGTGGTCCGGAGGCTCTCGACGAACTCGTCGACGATCTCCTCGCGCGGGGGTCGCGTCACGTCCGAGTAGGTGCTCTCACAGCAGACCACGTCGGCGTCGGGCCGGGCGGTGGTACCGTCGAGCAGCCGTTGCTCCTCGGTGTGGAAGTCGCCAGTGTAGAGCAGTCTGGTCTCCCCGTCATCGACGAGGACGTGGGCGCTGCCCGGAACGTGGCCGGCATCGAAGAACGTGATCTCGTACCCCGCGGCCTCGAACGACTCTTCGTAGCCGTGGGTCTCGGAGACTTCCGCGACGCGAGCGAGTTCCGCCTCGGTGAACGGGCAGTCGTAGCTGCCGCCGTGGAGCTTCAGCGTGTCGCGTGCCAGCACCATGGTGAGGTCGTACGTCGGCGGGGTCCAGTGGATCGACGGTCGCGCGTCGCCCGACAGCAGGGACGGGACCGATCCGACGTGATCGAGGTGTCCGTGGCTGACGACGACGGCCTCGGGATCGACGTCGTCGATCGGAAACGCCGGCGGATTCCCCGAATCCATCCCGAAATCGAGCAAGAGCGTCTCGTCGATATAGATCGCGCTCCGACCGATCTCGCGCCCGCCGCCCAGCAACTGAACGTCCATTACGAGTCCCTTCGAGTTCGGCCGGCTTGCGTCCGTTGGTTCGATGACTCTCGTCGTGGGTCCGGTAGCGCATCTCGAGGATGACTACCGTCGCTCCCACTCACGGCGTCGCTCTCGGTCGCTCGAGGCGTTCTGATCGACCGATCGATCGGTCCCCGTTCGGCCTCGTCGCTCGTCCGGGTCGAGCACCCGCTCGAGTTCGCGTTCGAACTCCGCGTCGTCGAGTTCGCCGGCGACGTACTGCGAGCGGAGGCGGTCCTCGGGATCGGGCGGATCGTCGGCCCGCCGCGGCGCGACCGCCCGCGAATCGGTCTCCGAGCCGTCGCTGAGGACGGACATCAATCCGATGACGGTCAGGACGAACGCGCCCAGGACGGCGATCGAGACGACCATCGAGACGACGGCTGCGACGACCGAGAGGGCGATACCGACGACCGTCGCGATGACGCTCAGGACGATGAGTGCGAGTACGAGTACGCCGACTCCCTTTAGCAGGGCGGAACCGAGTCGTCCCATACCCGTCATTCGATCGACACGCACAAAAACGACGCGCCGACGGGACGGTCCCGTCCGGCTCGGATCGGTGCTCTCGAGTCACCGGCTCGGTGATCAGGAACTGTTCGAGCGCCGATCGTCCGGTCCCGCACTCAGGGCGGCGGTCCGCTCGGCCAACCCGATGAGATAGACGTCGAGCAGGCAGATCAAGAGGATCGCGAGCGGGACGGCCACGTCGGTGTAGCTCACCGCGTCGAACTGCAGGGCCGTCACGACGAAGGGCGCGCCCGGATCGAGCGCGCCCGACAGCGACCGCGCGCTCAGGAACGCGAGCGCGAGGCCGTAGCAGACGAACCAGATACCGCCGCGTTTCCACTGTCCGAGATAACAGTGACCGAGGCCGGCGGCGAGCGCCGACAGCGGATACGCCGGCCAGACCGGTCGCGACAGGTCTCTCATTACACCGCCGTACGTCGCGGAAGACAATCGGTGTTACCCTTCGGTCCGATCACTATTTCCGATACTGCTGGATCCCGAACCGCTCGTATCCGCCGTATGCGATCTCGAGCGAGCCGATCCACCAGTTCCACCGCTCCGCCGGGGCCCCGTCAGGGGCGTCCGACAGCTCCGCGACGACGAGATCGTTCGTCAGCGTCACCCCTGCGTCGTCCTCGTACCGACCCGAGTCCGCGAGATCGACGGCCTGCCGAACGACGACCCGCGACTGACCACTCGTCCCACCGAACTCCGCTCGCAGGCGACTCTCGAGTCGCTCGGGATCGATGAACACGGGTCGACGTAGGCGTTCGATCTACTTGACTGTTCGAGCGGAACAGACGCAGAACGAATCTGGTTTCATCGGCCGGGAGGTCGGCTCGAGCAACGCGAGAGCCGTCGGACTCGGGGGAGGGCAGGCATTCGACCGTTTATCACCGCGAGCGAACGAAGTGAGCGAGCGGGCCGACGACTGATATGGAGCGAACGAAGTGAGCGGAATGGAAGGAGGAGTGCTTTTCATCGAAGCTAAGCGGGAGCTTCGCTCCCGCGAGGTCCGAGAGAGCTTCGCTCTCTCGAGATTTTGCCGAGGGCGCGGCTATGCCGCGCCCGCAGCGCAAAAGTTCGGTCCCGATCGATGATCTTTTGAGCGACGGCCGTCTTCCGTCGGGCATGGCAAGTTTCACTGTCGTTGTCGGCGACCCGGAATCCGGGTTAGCCCACCAGCTCGAGGCGGAGGAACAGGACGCGAATCGCTTTATCGGCAAGTCCATCGGCGAGGAAGTCGACGGGAGCGCGGTCGGACTCGACGGCTACACGCTCGAGATCACCGGCGGCTCCGACGAGGCCGGCCGTCCGCTCACCGACGAGGTCGCGGGGCCGAACCTGAAGGAAGTCCTGATGAAGGAAGAACAGACGGGCTACAAGCCGTCCCGTGACGGCGAGCGCCGCCGGATCACCGTCCGCGGCCGCGAAGTGTCCGACGCCGTCGCACAGATCAACGCCTCGATCGTCGACCGCGGCAGCACCGACGTCGACGAACTGCTCGGCGACGACGGCGACGACGAGTAACCCGCCGCCTCCTTTCATTCGTTTTCCAATGACAGACAGAGTTGCGAGCGACCATCCCTCGGTGCAGACGGTCCGATCGGCGTGTACGGAGACGGCGACGGGCGTCAAACTCGAGGTACCAGCGGACGACCGCGAGGCGTTCCCGACCGACGAGGTTGTCCGGATCGTCCTCGACGGCGAGGAACGGTTTGCGCAAGTCGAACGGGCGTTGACCGGCGATGACCTGTCGATTCCGGGCGTGTACGACACGCCGAATCTGGCTCGAAACCCCAGCGACGGGACCGATCGCCTCACCGAGTGGACCGCGGAGCAGGACGTCCCGGCGGGCGGCTCGGTGCTGATCGACGTCGTCGAACCCGAGTTCCTCTACGGGCTTCGCGCACCCGGCGAGACGACCTACTACGACGCCCGCGAACCGCCAAACGAGAGCCTGAGCGAGATCGCGGAGAACCTCGAGGACGAGTAGCCCGGTTCCGAAATCGCAGCCGACGGGTCGAAGCCGATCGACGCTTCGCGAAGCGTCTGCTCTCTCCCTCTCTTTCTCACTCACTCTCTCGAGTGCGTCGCTATCGTACTTCGTCCGGGTCGATGTCGAATCCGTCCTCTCGAGTGACTCCGAAGACAGTCGCGACCGGTTCAGAGACGCGGGAGAAAGGCGTACAGTAAGAGCCCGAAGGCGAGGTGTTGGACCATCGTCTGCTCGACGGTCGCACGCACGTACTCTTCGTCGGCGATGGCGTACTCCTTGGTTCGCACCTGGGCGTGCATCGAGAGGACGTCCGCTTCCTCTAAGTTGTGCAGGTTCGGGTAGACGGTACCCGGACTGAGCCGGGCTCCAAAGAGGTGGTTCAGGTCCGAAATGAGTTCCTTGCCGTGAGTTTCCCCGTGGAGCGCGATGAGCATCAAGAGGAGTTCTTCCAGGTTCTCCCTGACCATGGCCTCGTCGAACTGGACGTCGTCGACCGGGAACGCTCCGTGTACCTGCTCCATGAGTTCGTCGAGTTTGCGTTCGATCTCTCTCGCTGCGTCCTCGCTCGAGTCGAGGGAGTGATCGGACGGCTCCGATCGACTGTTCGCAGTCGCCGCCGAGAGTTCGTCGAGCACGGATTCGGCGTCGGGAGGCTCGGGAGGCTCTTCAGACATTGATGATCACTAAATGGGGTCGTGAGATCGCCCGTCTTCGACCGCCGACTGCGTCCCGCCAACGGACAGGGAGGACGGGACGTGACTACTGAGTTCCTGACGCTGAGCCGTATTAAACGGCAGGGAAACGAACGGTCGCCCGTGCGCATAAATTAATAACTCATGAGTGACTCTCCAAACTTCAATAGCTGAACCGCCCGTAAACGAGAGTGGGACGGAGCTTTTCCGGCGAGAGGCCGTTCGGCGACGAGTCCCTCTCGCGTCCGATGACGGAGTAAGTCGGTCAGTCGCCGCGGACGCCGCGATCGAGTTCGCGGATGCGGCCGAACCCCACGTGCGACGCGAATACCGCCCTTTTTCCACCTCGAGCGCGAATCCGACGCCATGAGTAACCCACGCGAGGAGTTTCTGGCGGGCGAGCGCTTAGAGGACGTCGCGCTGTTTCTGGCCGATTCCTACGTTTCGGACGACCGACTCGAGGAGTTCGGCGACCGCGTCGACGACGGCACCCTGATCGTGGTCGACGGCGAGCGCGGTCGGGGCGCCTTTCAGGCGGCGACGGGCACCGGCGCGATGGAGTTCGCCAAGTCCGCGATGAGCAACGAAGGGGAGATCGAGGACGACCTGACCGGCGGTCACTGCCCGGATGCGACAGAGGACGAGGACCACGCGATCCAGTTCGTCTTCGCGTTCGCCGAAGCACAGAACGAGGAGGTCGGCGGCATCTACGCCGAGGGCGCCGTCGTCCACTCCTACGCCCAGTGTACGTGCGGGACGGCGTTCTCGGATCGATGGAACGTGACCGACGAGGCCGGACAGTAACTCGTCGGTCGCCCATCGACGGTCCGACGGTCCGCAGTCGGTGACTGTCCCGTCGCCCGACACCGTCACGTGTCAGCCGTCCGCTTTTGCTCGCGACCGGCGTACCAACGCGGAATGAGTTCGACCGAAACCCCGTACGAGACCGGCCGCGGGTTCGGTCTCTCGAGTCGCGAAGCGCGCGTAATCGGCGGCGCGAGCGCCCTGATGGCCATCAACGTGCTGTTGATGTACGTCCTCGTGGTGACGCCGCTCGCGACCGTCAACGACTACCTGTTCTCGTTCCCGATCGTCGGCGCGATCGCTTACGGTGCGGCGATCATGGGCGGGCAACTGGTCGCCGAACGAGGCGTCGAGGGCGGCGACATGGGCATCGCGTTCGTCGGGATGGTGATTTTGCAACTGGCCTTCGGAATCTTCGGAGCCGGCGTGCTTCGGTTTGCGCCCCGCGAATCCCAGTTGACGATCCTCGTCGTGACGGCGATCGTCGTCGCCGTGCTGACCGCCGTCATTTCGGCGTACGTCTACGCCCGCTCGAAGACGTTCGAGCACTGGGGCTCCTACGCCAACTACGCGTTCATCGGGGGTCTCGTCGCGATTCTAATCGGGACGTTCTACGCGCCGGTGTTGCTCCTCGGATTCGTCCTCATCTTTCTGGGGTTCCTGCTCCGGCTGGGTTGGGAGATCTGGAAGGTTCGCGACCGGCGCAGCGAGTCGGTCGCGCTCCAGACGATCGGCGTCTACATCGCCGTCGCCGGCGTCTTCGTCCACGTCTTGCAACTCGTAATGCGGTACTTCGCGTCGCGTGGGTGATCGATGAGCGCTTTAGTGGCTCCTCGGAGGAAGCGACGAGTCAGAGCGAGACGGCAGCGAGCGCCGCCGTGAGGCAACTGATGACGAACCAACCGACGAGGTTCCACCACGGAACGCCGCGATGTCGGGGGCCGGGAAGGTCGTCCGTGTACGTCCAGTGGCCGTCCGCGACGCCTCGATGATCGGTGAGTGCGTCGTAGGTGGTCGCGAGGACGCCGGCTGCGACGACCGCCGTCCAGCCGTCGGTCGCGAGGAGTGCGACGCGAAATGCGACGTAGATCGTCCCGGTCCAGCCGAACAGGACGTACAGCGGGACGCCGATGACTTTCGGACCGATATGGTGTTCCAGCCAGCCGAGTTCGATGACGACCGCTTCGGCGACGAACGCGATGAGCGCCCCGCCACCGAAGAACGCGAGCGTCGCGTCTATCGGCCACGTGAACGCCGCGTGGACGAGCGCGACGACGCCGATCGCGGCGGCGATTCCGGCAAAGCGGCGGTCCTGAGACATAGGATCCCGTTTTCATCTCACGCGAAAAACGACTCCGAAATGTTCGTTGGATGAACAGGACAGCATAACGAGAGCGGTCGGTTCAATGGTCGATTCGATATCGATTCTCGAGCAGATCAGTCGTCGTCTGCGTCCGCGTCGTTCTCGGCGTCCTCCTCCGCTTCGTCGACGACGTCTCGGAACGCGTCGAGAATGACGCGTTTCGTCACGGCACCGCGAGTGGTCCAGTGGTTCGCGTAGTCGAGCATGTCGTCGTAGATATCGGGTTTGCAGCCCGCGGCCTTGGGGTGGCCGCCGCCGTTGACCTTCCCCGCGACCTCGTGGCAGAGCTCGAACTCGTCGGTGCCCCGAATGGAGGCCGAGCCGGCGGGTTTGACGATCACCGAGGCGTCGGCACCCTGCTCGCGCATCGCTTCGGCGACTTCGTTTTGCGAACAGCGGCCGTAGGTGATCCCGACCGTGTAGCCGCCGATCTCCCGGAGTTCCGCGCGGCCGACCGCCTGATCGATGAGCGCCTCCTTCTCGACGCGGCGCTCGGCGATGTAGTCCGTGACCCACTCTGGCAGGTCGACGCCGTACTCGCGGACGACCTCGACGTACTCGGCGGGGTCGGTCCAGTAGGCGTAGTCCGCCAGGTCGTCGCTGCGCGGGTCCTCGCGCAGCCAGAGGTCGTGATCCCGGGTGACCGCTGCGAGTTCCTCGAACTTGGGGTCGAAGTCGTACTCGAGCGAGCGATAGACCACGTCGGCGCTGCACTCCTCCTCCGAGTCGCCGATTACGAGGTCAGCGCCCGCGTCCCGGACTGCTTGCGCGACGTCGTCGCCCCACTGGTGGTGGTCGTACCACGCGACGCGGTCGGCGGTCTCGAGCGCCGCGTCGAGCTCGTCCTCGACGTACTCGTACCGGTCCGGCGCGAGGTCGCAGACGAAGATGTCGATTCCCTCGTCGCCGAACTCGGCGACGCGAGCCAGCGCGTCCTCGACGTTGTGGGGGCTCGCGGGGATGAGCGCGACGTTGTGCGGCGTCGGCTCGGGTTCCTCGAGGGGCTCGTCGGCGTCGCCGGCCGCGACAACGGTGTTCTGCTCGTCGGCGTCGTCCGTCGCGTCGGCGACCGGTTCCGGCCGGTCCTCGTCGGCGTCTTCGCTCTCGGTATCGTCGGGTTCCGGGACGTTTTGCACGTCGCCGTAGGCCTCTCGAAGGAGGGCGACGCAGGCCAGCCCGTCGGCGTCCGGGTCTGCGATGACCGCGACCTCGGCCCCTTCGAGTGCGGCCTCGGTCTGTTGCTCCTCTAAGTCCTCCTCGAGGGTGTCGGGCAAGAAGAAACCGGTTCCCGGGAGGACGGACTTCCGCGAGAGCGACAGATCGCCGCTCTGGATGAGTTCGTCGTACATAGTGCGTACTGGGTGACCGGTCGGGAAGTAATCGCCGGTCTCGAGACTCGTCGGGCCGGGTCGCGCCGACCTATCCGTCGGCTGACCGCCGCCGGTCGATCCGTCGCTCCCGTGCCGGTGCCGGCTACGCCGCCGTCACTCGACGGGGCGGGCTTCGAAGAACGGCCGGTCGGACAGCCGTCCGCGGTCGACGGGTCCCTCGTACTCGCAGGGCTCCAGCCGGAGCCGGGTCCCGATCTCGAGGTCGCCGTATTCGGCCTGCACACGCGCCAACAGCCGCGGCCCCTCGTCCAGTTCGACGACGCCGAGGACGAGGGGGGAGGGGATCCCCGGCGCGGTGCGATGCTGGCGAGTGACCGCGTAGAGCGTCCCCTCGGCGTCGCTCTCGATCCACTCGACGTCCCGCGCGTGACACCGCGGACAGACCGGTGCCGGCGGGAAGAACGGCTCGCCGCAGTCGCGACACGACGGGAGCGAGAATCGGCCGTCCTCGAGCGCGTCCCAGAACGGATCGCTCGCGGCGTCCATCAGTTCTCACCTCCGAAAACGGTCGCGGTGACGCCGTCGATGTGGCCGTGCTCGCTGGTCGTGAGAACCGTCCGTACATCGTCGACGACGGGCGACTCACCGCGTCTCTGCCGGACGGCCGCGGCATGGTTCAACAGCGGCGTCACCATCGCGGGATGGCCGCGGCCGAGACAGCCGCCGGAGGGGCTCACCGGGATCGATCCGTCGGGTGCCGTCTCGCCGCGGGCGCAGGCCGCCGCCCCGTCGCCGCGGTCGAAGAGGCCGAGCGCCTCCGTCAGTATCGCCTCCGTGTGCGGGAACGGCGCGTACGGCTCGAGCGCGTCGAGGTCGTCGACGTCGCGGTCGGCGTCCGCGAGCGCGCGCTCGGCGGCGGCCGACACCGCCGGAAACGCGGCCAGCGATTCGTCGCGACCGCCCAGCAGGTGACTCGGCGGTTCGTGAGACCCGACGCCGCGAACGCGAACCGCCTCGGTCTCGCTCTCGGTTTCGCTCGCGGCGTCGGCCGTCGTCACCACGAGCGCCGCCGCGCCGTCGCAGGGGGCCGGACACTCGTAGAGCCGCAGCGGATCGGCGACGGGCCGAGAGTCGAGCACCGCCTCGACCGTCACCGGCTCGTCGAAGAGCGCCTCGGGGTTCTCGGCTGCGTTCCGGCGATTTTTGACGACGACGCTCGCGATGTCCTCGCGTTCGACGTCGTGCTCGTGTCGGTATCGCTGCATGCTCATCGCGTAGAGCCCGGGGATCGTCGGCCCCGCGGGCGACTGGAACTCCCGATCGAAGATCGAGAGGACGTACTCGAGGTAGTCGTCGGTCTCGATAACGGAGTTGCGCTCGACCGCGAGGACGACCGCACACTCGACGGTCCCAGCGCGCACGTCGCGCACCGCGGCGTGGAAGGCGCGGCCGCTCGACGTGCCGCCGGTGTAGATCTCGGTTCCCTCGTCGATCTCGAGGCCGAACTGATTGCCGAGCAGCGTCGAGAAGAACCCCTGGGGCGTCCACGGCCGCGGCTTCGGCAGGTAGAGCCCGTCGACGTCCGCGAGGGCGACGCCGGCGTCTTCGACGGCCTCGAGCAGGACTCGGCCGGCGAGGTCGCGTTCCGGCACCTCGTAGGTCCCGTTCGGGAGCGTCGCGAGGCCGGCGACGACGGCAGCAGTCATGCGCTCCTCCGTCTCGTCCGTTCGGCTCCGCCGATCGACGCTGACGGCCGCTCGTTCGCTCGCACTCCCGGACCTATTGAGACCATGGCACTGCCTGTCGTGGAACGGCTATCGACAAAAACGCTTCCCGAGCGCGTGTCCGCTGCTGTCTCTGGGACCGGCGGAACGTGGCCGCTCGATTGGGACTTGTTGGGTCAGACGGCGGTGGCGTCCCCGTCGTCATCGCCCGCCGGTTCGAGCTGCCGGACCGTCAACACGGGGACGGGCGACGTCCGGACGATGCGCTCGGCGACGCTGCCGAGCAGGAGGCGGTTCTCGCCGTGGCGGCCGCGGGTTCCGGTCGCGACCACGTCGGCGTCGACGTCGCGAGCGTATTCGCAGATCTCGGCGGCGGGCCGCCCCTCGCGGAGTGCGGTCGTTACGTCACCGTCCGCCCGCTCCTCGACGGTAGTGAGCGCGGCGTCGGCGGTCGTCTCGAGGGCAGTGCGGAGTTCGTCCCGGAGCTGTTCGGGCGAGGCGTCGACCTCGCTGGCGTCGATCACCGAGAGCGCGTGGACCTCGGCGTCGAAGCGGTCGGCGAGATCGAGCGCGACGTCGACGGCCCGTTTCACGCTGTCGGAGCCGTCGGTGGCGACCACGACCGTGTCGAACATGGCTGGAGATTACGCTCGGGGTTGCTTAAACGTCTCCGTTCGATGGGGCCGCGGCAGTCGGCCCGTCCCGGAACCGGTGGGGTGGCTTTTTTGTGACGGGCCACCCACTGCCGCGTATGGACGCCAGCGAGCCGTTTACCGTCGACACCGTTCTCGCACCGGTCGACGGGAGCGACGAGTCAGCCACCGCCGTCGAGTACGCCGTCGCCGTCGCCGACCGCTACGACGCCACCGTCCACGCGCTGTTCGTCCTCGGACGCGGCGTCGTTCGGGGACTAGACGCCGGGACGGTCGACGAAACCGACGTCGCGGAGAACACGCAGGGATTCTTCGACGACGTCAGCGATATCGCCGCCGACGCCGACGTGCCGCTCGTCACGTCCGTCGACGACGGCTTCTCGCAGACGCGGAAGACGCGCCATCCGGGCAACGTCGTCCTCGACACCGCCGACGAGATCGACGCCGATTTCATCGTCCTCCCCCGCGAACCGGTCACCGAAACCGAGGCCGAAGTCCTCGAGAAGGCCGCCGAGTACGTCCTCTCCTACGCGAGCCAGCCCGTCCTGTCGGTTTGATCGCGGTCCGTCTCGCGGATCTCGAGACGGTGTCGGTGACGAATCGCCCACCGTGACCGCCGGCCGAGACGATATCTCCCGACGGCAGGGAGCGGGACGAATACCGGTTCGGCTTCGGACTCCCACTCGAGCGCGAGTGAAACGGATCACGCACCGTTCGCACGGCTGGCGGACGAGTGAGCGTCCACTGCCGATCGGCGGAGTGATAGCTGTCAGCCGTCCTCTGAGGGACTATCTTGACCGTTCCGGTCGTCCTGAAGGTTGAGGCCCGCGACGAGTCGAGCGGTGATAATCTGTTCGACGATCATGACCAGTTGCGTGTCGTCACCGATAGAATCGGCAAAGATTCCGAGTTGGATTTCGCCGCCCGCCATCTCCCGGTGCCCGCCGGCGCTCCCCACGTCCGCGAACGCCTCGCTGAGGACGTTTCCGATATGAACCCGCGTATCCGTCGACCGCGCGCTTAGATGGATACTCTCGTCGACGATCCCGTACACGATAGCCGTCTCGACGCCCTCTAACGTGGCGAGATAGTCCGCCGCTTGCGGAAGGGCATCGCGTTCGTTCGTCCGACCGACGTGCGTGATGAGGACCGATCCCCGGACGGTTCGGTTCCCGATGGCCTGCGCGATGGCGTCGACGGTCGCGCCGGTCACCGAGGGGCTCGAGAGCTGTCGCAGGAGATTCAGATCCGCAGCGTCGTGGAGCGACCCCGCCGCAGCGTATTCCTCGCGCGTCGCGCCCCGGAGAAATCCGAGCGTTTCGCGACGAATCGCGAACAGGAGTGCGGTCGCCAGCGTGGCATCGAGTTCGATGTCGAACTCCGCGACGTACTCGGTGAGAATCGTCGCCGTGGCACCGATCGCCTCCCGGTGATCGACGAACCGAGCGTCGATGGCCTCCGCTGGGTGGTGGTCGATGACGACGTCGATCGGGGTCCCCTCGGGGACCTGATTGTTCGCGCCGGGGATCGCGTGGTCGACGAACGCGAGCAACGAGCCCTCGGACCGGTTTCGAACGCGTGCCGGATCGAACTCGGTGAGGTCGATGTCGAGGAGGTTGATGAACGCCCGGTTCTGCTGATGGGAAATGTCCCCGCTATAGAGGATGCGCCGATCGTCGATCCCGACGGCCGCGGCGATCCGACCGAGCGCGAGCGCGCTCGCGAGACAGTCCGGATCCGGATTGTTGTGGCAAACGATCGTGAGTTCGTCGGCCGGTGTCAGGACGTCCCGGAGCGACTGTGCGTTACTCATGCCACCGTTTGATACTCGCACCCGTACAAGCTTACTGGACGCTCCCCGTCTCGCTACGCTGCGACTGGGATCGACCCCCGGAAGCGGGTCTCGAGTGTCATTTCCCCGTCGAAGATCGCACTTCGGAACGGGGTCAGCCCTCGTCGCTGCTCTCTGCGTCCGTCTCGCTCTCGAGGCGAATCGCCATCTCCTGTTCGAAGCTCTCGGTGCCGGTCGACTCGAATCCGACCCGTTCGTAGAGGGCGATCGCCGGGTTGTTCCAGCGCTCGACGGTCAGCCACACTCGCTCGATGCCGACCTCGCTCGCGTGGCCCAGGAGGTTCTTCAGCAGGATCGTTCCGATCCCGGCCCGTTGGTACGCCTGCAGGACGAAGATCGCTAGCTCCCACTCGATGTCGGACTTGTGTTCGATCGCGGACGGATCGTCGGTGTCGGGAACGAGCATCGCGTGGGCGACCACGTCCCCGTCGTGGCGGGCGACGACGTTGACGCTGTCGTCCCCGATCGTCTCGAGCCAAGTGCGGATCCGCTCCTCGCCGGTCGGCGGAATCCCCTGCGCTCGATCAGTCGGGTCGAACTCGGTGTACATCTCGACGACGTCGTCGAGCGTCTCGTCGGTGAACGTCTCGGGTGCTCGGACTTCGATCGACCGACCCTCTCGGTCCTCGACTGTCGTCGGGGGCGAGGGGAAGGGTCCGGACGGTTCGTCGGGATACTGACGGGTGCCGACCATCGTTATCGCACCAGTTTGACCGTCGTCGGCGCGTTCAACAGGACGAACTCGGTGATCGGGCCGAGCTGAATCTTCCCCATCGGGCTCAGGGTCCCGCCGCCGATGACCAGCTGGTCGTACTCCCCCTGCTCGGCGTAGTTGACGAGGGCGCTTCCGGGATCCCCGTCGAGTTTCTCGATCTCGACGTCGGTGATGCCGGCTTCCTCGAGTTGGTCGAGCGCCTGCTGATACATCTCGTCCTGTGAGCGTTTCGATTCGGGTTTATCGACGACGACGACCGTCAGCTCGTCACCGACCTCGCGCGTCCGCTCGATGGTCTGCCGGAGCGTCTTCACCGACTCGTCGCTGCCGCCGAGACCCAGCAACACGTTCATACGGGTGACTGTGAGCCCATACACGAAAACGGTTGTGCCGATTTCTGGGGGTGAACCGCGGCCGCGACCGTCTGCGGGTGCAACGTACTCGCATACGTTGCGCGGGACGACGCTGTTAAGAACGTGTAGTGACTACGTGCACCGAATGAGTGATGCGGCGCTCGATGTCGTGGAGTTCTTGCTCACGACGAGCGTGTATTCGGATGACCGGACGTTAGACGAGAACGATCTCCCGCCGTCGTTCCGCCGGGTCTACTGGACTGGCGGCGTCGACGACGAGGACGGGAGCGGCGACGGGGACAGTAGCGGGAGCGATCGGAAACCCGCCGGAATCAGTCGCCCGCTGTCGGTCACGACGACCACCGCTCGCGAGGCGACCGGCGTCGATCGCCCGTGGGAGGCGGTCTCCGACCTGATGTTCACCGAGCGCGACGAGTTCTCCGGCACGATCACCCTCGCTCAACAGGGGATGGCCGAGGAGTGGTTCGCCGAGCGCGTCGACGAGGACCGACTGCTCGAGAACCCGACGCTGGCGAAACACTTCGCGAACCACGACGACTACGAGTTCGATGTGACTCACGAGGAGGCCCGCGAACGGAACCGGCCGATTCAGGCCGATCGAGTCTGGATCGACGGCCTCCTCAACGAGTACTTCGACGAGGAGGACGACGAGGAGATGCTCGACCTCGTGGAGGTTCGCGCCCCCGAGGAGGTCGACATTACGCTCGACGATCTCGTCCTCACCGAGAGCCAAGAGGCCGAGATCGACAAAATCGCGAAGGCGATCGAACACCGCGACTACCTCGCGGACATCGGGCTGCGCGAGATCGGCAAGCTGCTGTTCGTCGGCCCGCCCGGGACCGGCAAGACCTCGACCGCACAGGCGCTGGCCCGGGACATGGATCTCCCCTTCGTCGAGGTCAAGCTCTCGATGATCACGAGCCAGTATCTCGGCGAGACGGCGAAGAACGTCGACAAGACGTTCGAAGTCGCCAAACGACTCTCGCCGTGTATCCTCTTCATCGACGAGTTCGACTTCGTCGCCAAAACGCGGCGCAGCGACGAACACGCCGCGCTCAAGCGGGCGGTCAACACCCTGCTGAAGAGCATCGACAACGTCTCGCTCATCGAGGACGACGTCCTGCTCATCGGCGCGACCAACCACCCCGATCAGCTCGACGACGCCGCGTGGCGGCGCTTCGACGAGATCATCAACTTCCCCAAGCCCGACTCCGGCATGCGGGCCGACATCCTCGACGTCATCACTCGGACCATGGACATCGAGGAGTTCGACCCCCACCTCATCGCCGAGGTCACACAGGGCCTGACCGGCAGCGACCTCCGGATGGTGCTCCGGGAGGCCGTCCTCGAGGCGCTGACCGAGGACCGCACGACGCTGACCCAGGAGGACCTGCTCAACGCCGTCGAGGAGTTCGAGGAGCGCGACACGCTCAAGAACATGGACATGATGGAGGGCGACCACGACGCGCTCGTCGCCGGCGGGGACCTCGGCAAGGCCAGCGACGGCGGGCACTCACACGACCACGACCACGATCACGATCACGACCACTGACGGTCGATTCGAAACCAGTCTCCGTATTGTTTTGTTGGCAGTTTTAGAGGGATTAGGGTCTCGAGTGGTGATTTCAATGGATTACTTACGTGAAGTACAGGCGAAGGAGTTACCGTTGCGGTCGAGTCAGAAAGAGCGCACCCGCGAGTGACCGAAGGGAGCGAGCGGCCTTTTTAGCATAGATTTTTCGAGGAGCGGTGAGCGAGTCACGCGAGCGAACCCGACGAGAAAAAAGGTACTTCTGCACGCGAAACTGAACGGCCAATTCCGAGCTATCGCAGTCGAACGCGGTCCTGAGCGGTCGACTCGAGCCTCCTCTCTGCCGAGTCTGAGCGTCCCGTTCGTCGGCCGGCCGGTCGCCATGCCAATACAGGCGTCAGGTAGCACCGTCTCGAGGCGGTAGACTGGCTGCTTATGAGTACGACTCCGAATCTGAAATCCCTCGAGGAACAGGTGATCGTGATCACCGGCGCGTCGTCGGGGATCGGTCTGACGACTGCGCGGATGGCCGCCGACCGCGGAGCGCGGGTCGTCCTCGCCGCCCGCAGCGAGGACGCGTTGCGGGAGGCGACCGAGGAGATCAGGGCCGACGGCGGCGAGGCCGAGTACGTCGTCGCCGACGTGAGCGATCGGGACGACGTCCGCGAGATCGCCGAGACGACCGCGGAGAGCTACGGCGGCTTCGACACGTGGGTCAACGGCGCGGCCGTCTCGATCTATGGGACGCTGACGGACGTCCCCGTCGAAGACATGCGCGAGCAGTTCGAGATCAACGTCTGGGGACTGCTGTACGGCTCGCTCGAGGCCGCCGAACGCCTGAAAGAGCGGGACGAGGGCGGCGCGATCGTCAATATCGGGAGCATCGTCTCCGACCGTGCCATCATCCTGCAGGGCAGCTATTCGGCGTCCAAACACGCCGTCAAGGGCTTTACCGACACCCTGCGGATGGAACTGGAACGGGAGGGTGCGCCCGTCTCCGTGACGCTCGTCAAACCGAGCGCGACCGACACGCCGTTCGCGGAGCACGCGAAGAATCACATGGACGCGGAAGCGTCGCTTCCGGCACCCGTCTACGCGCCGGAGACAGTCGCGCGGACGATTCTCGACGTTGCGGAAGACCCCCAGCGCGAGATTACCGTCGGTGCCGGCGGCGAGAACATGGTCGTCCTCGGTCGGACCCTCTCGAGCGCGATGGACACGCTGATGGAGACGGTGTTTTACGACCAACAGCGGAAAGACCGGCCACCGAGCGACCGAAACGGCCTCGACGAGCCGACTCGGGATCTCGAGGAGCGCGGCAGCTACGAGGGCCACGTCGCCGAGTCGAGCCTCTACACGCGGTTTCGGCAGGGCCGAGTCCCGACGGCGGTCGCCGGCGGCCTCGCCGCGACGGCGCTGTACGCGGGATACAGGGCGATACGCGGTCGGTGAATGTCGGTAGTAATCTCCTCGCCCGCCGGTGAACTGACGCCACGCTTTTCCACCCGCCGGCCGTTGCGAGGCACATGCCTGACGACCGGAACGTGTACGGCACTGAACTCGAGCCCTGCTGTACCGACCCGATGACGGGATTCCTGCGGGACGGGTGCTGTCGCCGGGTCGAGTCCGATCGGGGCCGACACGAACTCTGTGCCGTGATGTCCGAGGAGTTTCTCCGCTTCAGCCGCGCGCGAGGCAACGATCTCACGACGCCGAAGCCGGAGTTCGAGTTCCCGGGGCTCGAGCCCGGCGATCGGTGGTGTCTCTGTCTCGCCAGATGGCTCGAGGCCGAGGAGGCCGATTGCGCACCGCCGGTCGTGCTCGAGGCGACCCACGAAGCGGTCCTGCGCGACGTCGATCCGGACCTGCTTCGCGAACACGAGTACGACGACGGCGGCGCGGGCGATCCCGAGACGGTGTAGGGACCGCTCCGTCCCGCGGGGAATACCCTTTATGCGACGGCTGTCAATCACCCCCTATGAGCGATGACGCGTCACAGGAACCCGCCGCGGACGCGTTCGCGGCCCGGGCACAGGCCGACCACGGCGACTCGATCCGCGAACTCGTCGTCTTCGGCGATGCAGTCCGGGGCGACGACCGCGGCGTCCACACGTCCGTGGAGGTACTGCTGGTCCTCGAGGAGGCGGACGAGGAGATCGAACGGCAGCTCGACGTCCTCGCCGAGACCGTCGGGCTCGAGCACGGCGTCGTCTTCTCGGTTCACGTCTTGCCGGCCGAGCGGTTCGACGCGCAATCGGACCATCCGTTCGTCCGAACGGCGCTCGAAGAAGGGCACTCGTATGTGTAGGCGACGGCGACTCGAGCGGTCTCGACGATCGCTCGCTCTCCGCGCCGCGACTGCTCTCGGAGGGGCGACGTGACGATGCGGGTGACCCTGCTCGGAACCGGCGACACGACGGGGACGCCGACCGTCGGCTGCGACTGTGACACCTGTACCGCAGCGCGCGAGCGCGGGGTCGAGCGCACGCGGTTCTCAGTCCACATCGAAAACGAACGGACCGGCGAGTCACTGTTGATCGACTTCAGCCCCGACTTCCGCTATCAGTTCCTCCGCGACGAGGTCCCGCTGCCAGACGCCGCCGTCATCACGCACATCCACTTCGACCACCTCGACGGGCTGGGCAACGTCTTCCGCGTGCTGGACGACCTCGAGGTATATGCGGCCGACGAGACTGACCCTGAGACGGGCGAGAGCGTCGCCGAGACGATTCGAGACGACTATCACTACCTCGATCCCGTCACCGTGGTGCCGACGACGCCGCTCGAGACGGTCCGGATCTGCGGGCTCGACGTGACGCTGGTGCCGGTCGAGCACCCGCCGCTGGTCTGTTACGGACTCGCCGTCGAGGATCCCGAGACGGGCGCGAAGCTGTCGATCACGGGCGATACGAGCTACGATATCCCCGACGAGTCCCGCGCCGTACTCGCCGACGCAGACCTCCTGCTGGCCGACGCGATCGTCCCGGCGAGCCTCGCCGACTATCACCCGATCGGCGGCCGCCACGAGGAGCCCGACGGCGTCCCGTGGACCTTCGGGACGAAGCACATGACGCGAGAGGGGGCGCTCGCGCTGGCCGAGGAACTAAACGCCGATCGGACGCGGCTGGTCCACCTCGCGCACTTCTACCCCGCGGACGAGGCGTTCGAGGAGCCGCTGGCGATCGACGGCGAACAGTACGTGCTGTGAGCGGCGGACTCGCTCACTTTCTCTCTCTCGAGTCCGGTGGCGATCGTCAGCCGAACCGATCGAGCCCCGACTGCCGTCGTCGCTTTCCGCTCGGTTCGGCCTCCCACGGCGTTCGACGGTCGCGTTCGGCCTCGAGATCGACGGCAGTCGTTGGCGCGTCCTCGTAGCCCGGACACGACGACCCGCACTCCGACCCGGCGTCGACCGCGCGGCCCTTCCACTCGCAGTAGGGAAGCGTCGCACCGCTCCCGTCGTCCGGGCGACAGGCCGCACAGTCGGGAACGTCGTACGTTCGCCAGCCCTTGCCGTAGGCCCGTTCGGCGATCCGACGACGCGTTCGCGCCTTCGCCGCGGGGGAGACGACTTCGATCTCGGTCCGACCGGGGTGGGACTCGAGGGGCTCGATTCCGGGCTCGTCGACGGGGAGCGTCATCGGCTCGCGGATTACCTCGATCTCGAGCGAGCGGCCCGCGTCCGACCCGTCGCGGTGAACCCGCCAGACGCCGACTTCGTCGGGGATCCGGTGTAAGTGCGCGCCGGTGACGTAACTCTCGGTCGCGAGCACGACTTCGTCGACCAGCGCGAGGCTCACGTCCGTCCGCAGTTGGGCCTCGAGATCCCCCGGCCGACCGAGGTCGGGCTTGTTCTCGATTCCGACGATGCGGTCGTACCAGTCGGGATAGCGCGCGACCTGTCGGACGTACTCGCGGCTCGCGGTCGCGCTGGCGCTCCGATCGCGCTCGAAGAAGCCGATCTCTTTGGCCCGCTCCGTGGCGCTGCGGGCGCGCTCGGGGTGACAGTCGAAGGCGTCCTTCCAGTAGCGGGCCTGCCCGGTTCCGACGGCAGACTCGATGGCGGCGTCCGGAATCGACTCGCTCGCGATCGCGACGCGATCCGCGAATTCGGGGCCGGGTTCGACGCAGAGCACGTCGAGGATCCGTCCGCCGGGCTCGGCGACGCTGCCGCCGAGCTGGCGCGCGACGATTCCGTCGCGTCGCTCTTCGAGACGGGCGCACAACTCGAGTTCGAACGCGAACTCCGACACGGTCACGGGGAGGGCGGGAACGGAAATAAGTCGTCGGATTCGGTGGTCTCGAGCGGACCGACGGGGTCGCGAACCGGTCGAGACCGACTGTGATTCCGAGGCCGAGCCGTCGACGGAGTGACGCGGAATCGGCCGGTTCGAATGTCAATTCGTCGTACATCGATGCCGTCCGAGACAAGGGATAGCTCGCAACCTTTATCAGTCGCACAGCGGAATCACTACCCAAGATTACTCATCGTCTTATGGTAGGAAATCGACAACCGGAGGTGAACATCGGGCTCGTCGGTCACGTCGACCACGGCAAGACGACGCTGGTGCAAGCTCTCAGCGGCTCGTGGACGGACCAGCACAGCGAAGAGATGAAACGCGGGATTTCGATCAGGCTCGGCTACGCCGACGCCACGTTCCGGCACTGCGAGGGACTGGACGAACCCGAATGCTACACCGTCGAGGAGGAGTGTGCGGACGGCTCGCCGAGCGAGCCGCTCCGGACCGTTTCGTTCGTCGACGCTCCGGGGCACGAGACCCTGATGGCGACGATGCTATCGGGCGCGTCGCTGATGGACGGTGCCGTGTTGGTGGTCAGCGCCAACGAGCCCGTGCCACAGCCCCAGACCGAAGAGCACCTGATGGCGCTCGATATCATCGGTATCGATAACATCGTCATCGCACAGAACAAGGTGGACCTCGTCGACAGCGAGACCGCCCGGAACAACTACGACCAGATCAAGGAGTTCGTCGAGGGCACGGTCGCCGAGGACGCCCCCATCGTCCCCGTCTCCGCGGGGCAGGAGGTCAATCTCGACCTGCTCATCCAGGCGATCGAGGAGGAGATCCCCACACCGGACCGGGATCCCGACGCCGATCCCCGGATGCACGTCGCCCGCAGCTTCGACATCAACAAACCCGGGACGACCGCGAAGGACCTCGCCGGCGGCGTCCTCGGCGGGAGTCTCGTGCAAGGCGAGCTCGAGGTCGGCGACGATATCGAGATCCGGCCCGGCCGCGAGGTCGAGGAGGGCGGCCAGTCCGAGTACGTCCCGATCGAGACGACCATTCGCTCGCTACAGGCCGGCGGCGAGACCGCCGACACCGTCACGCCGGGCGGCCTGCTCGGCGTCGGTACCGGACTCGACCCCTCGCTCACCAAGGGCGACGCGCTGGCCGGCCGGATGGCCGGTCCGCCGGGGACGCTCCCGCCGACGTGGAACGAGTTCACCATGGACGTCGACCTGCTCGAGCGGGTCGTCGGCGCGGAGAGCGGCGAAACGGTCGACGAGATCAGCACGGGCGAACCGCTGATGATGACCGTCGGGACGGCGACGACCGTCGGCTCGGTCACCAGCGCTCGCGAGGGCGAGTGCGAGGTCAAACTCAAGCGCCCCGTCGCCGCCGATCCGGGAACGAAAATCGCGATCAACCGCCGCATCGGCGCGCGCTGGCGGCTGATCGGCCTGGGAACGCTTACGGACTGAGGCGATGAGCACGCGGACGCGGGTCGCCCTCGACACGAGCGCGCTCATGATGCCGGTCGAACTCGACGTGCGGCTGTTCGAGGAACTCGAGAGACTGCTGGACTCGTTCGAACCAACGATTCCGCAGGCCGTCCTCGAGGAACTCCGGCGGCTCTCGGAGAAGGGCGGTCAGGAGGGAACGGCCGCGACCGTCGGCCACGATCTGGCGACCGAACGCTGTCTCGTCGTCGATACGGAGGCATCGTACGCCGACGACGCCCTGGTCGAACTCGCCCGCGAGGGCGCGGTCGACTACGTCGTCACGAACGACCGCCCGCTGCGCGACCGAGTGCTCGAGGCGAGCAGACCGGTAATTGCATTACGCGGGAGAAACAAGTTAGCGATCACTCAACCATAGATGTACAAACGGGTTAGACTGAAGGACACAGTAGAAGTACCGCCGGAAGAGCTCGGCGACGTTTCGCCGGATCGAGTCAAGCGACTGCTCCAGGACAAACTCGAGGGACGGATGGACGAAGAGGTCGGGAGCGTCGTCTCCGTCACCGACGTCCACGATATCGGCGAAGGAACGGTGTTGCCGAACCGGCCGGGGGTCTACTACGAGGCCGAGTTCGACGCCGTCACCTTCGATCCGGAGATGCAGGAGGTCGTCGACGGCACCGTCGTCGAAGTCGTCGAATTCGGTGCCTTCGTCGGGATCGGCCCCGTCGACGGACTGTTGCACGTCTCGCAGATCAGCGACGAGTATCTCGCCTTCGACGGCGAGAATCAGCGGCTGGCCTCGAACGAGTCCGCGCGCTCGCTCGGCGTCGAGGACGCCGTCCGGGCCCGCATCGTCACCAAGAGCATCGACGAGCGCAACCCCCGCGACTCGAAGATCGGGCTCACCGCCAAACAGCCCGGCCTCGGCAAACACGGCTGGCTCGAGGAAGAGCGAGAGAAACGCGAAGCGACCGCAGGTGAATAACCATGGCATCGGACCGCCTCGTCTGTCGCGAGTGTCACCGGGTCAACGAACCGGACAACGAGACCTGTGACGCCTGCAACTCCTCGTCACTGACCGAGGACTGGGCGGGCTACGTTATCATCGCCCACCCCGAAGAGAGTCAGATCGCGACGGAGATGCAGATCACCGAACCGGGCGCGTACGCCCTGAAGGTTCGCTGACTCGCGTGACCCGCGACGACGACGACGAGCCGACGCTCGCCGCCGACGATCAGCTACTGGTTTTGCCCGACGAGCTCCGCCACGAACTCAAGGAGCCGATGGGACCGATCGAGACCGACGCCGAACGGCTCCTCGAGACCGTCGACGGCCCCATCATCGCCGTCGGCGACGTCGTCACCTATCACCTCCTGCAGGCGGGCCGCCGACCGGACGTCGCGCTCGTCGACGGGCGGACCAAGCGCAGCGCGGTCGACGAGGAGATCCGCGACGCGGTCACGTCCGGCGCGAGCATCGAAGTGCGGAACCCGCCCGCCGAACTCTCCGCGCCGGTCGTTCGGGCACTCCGACGCGCGCTCTCGACGGACGAACCCACGACGATTCTGGTCGACGGCGAGGAGGACCTCGTCGCGCTGCCGGCGATCGTCGCCGCGCCCGAGGGCGCGAGCGTCGTCTACGGCCAACCCGACGAGGGGATGGTCCACGTCAAAGTCACCGACGACCACCGGGCCGAGATGCGCGACCTGCTCGAGCGCTTCGAGGGCGACACGGAGCGGTTCTGGACGCTACTCGAGGACTCGGACGGCGAGTCGTAACGGCGATACGCCGCGGTTCGCCGATCGTCCTCCCGGCGACCGATCGAGTTATTCGACGACCGTGTGCTCGAGCGTGCCGATCCCCTCGACCTCGAGTTCGACGGTATTGCCGTCCTCGAGCCACTGCCCTAACTCCAACCCGCAGCCCTCGCCGACGGTGCCGCTGCCGATGACGTCGCCGGGGTGGAGCGTCTCGGACTGGGAGACGTGGGCGATGATATCCGCGAAGGAATGGTACATCTCGTCGACCGTGCCCTCGGACCAGATCTCGCCGTCGACGCGGGCGGTCATGGGTGCCGAGAGGACGTCGATGTCCTCGCGGGGGACGACATAGGGACCCAGCCCGTTCGCGAAGTCCTTCCCCTTCGCCGGCCCGAGCCGGCCCTCCATCTCTTCGCCCTGGATGTCGCGGGCGCTGAAGTCGTTGAAAACCGTATAGCCGGCGATGTACTCCTCGGCTTCGTCTGCGGAGATGTCCCGCCCGCGCTTCCCGATCACGGCCGCGATCTCGAGTTCGTAGTCCATGATATCGGAGTAGTCGGGCCACCGGATCGTCTCGCCAGGCGCGACCACGCTGTCGGCGTTGCCCTTGTAGTAGACCGGCAGGTCGTACCAGACGTCGGCGATTTCGCCGTCCATACTGTTCTGCACGTGCTCCTCGATGGCCATGCAGTCCCGCAGCGAGTTCGGTCGCGGCAGCGGCGCGAGCAGTCGGTATTCGCCGGGCTCGTACCGGAGCGTCGCGCCGCCGGGGCCGCGCTCGGCGTTCGTTTCGGCCGCGTACTCGAGGGCCTCTCTGGCGTCCGCGATCGCCCGGTCGCCGCGCTCTAAGAAGGCGATCATCTCCGGCGGGACGTGTGCGCGGGCCAGATCCGCGGGCGCGGGTTCGCCGTCGGCCTCGAGGACCGCGCCGTAGGCGGCGGTGAGGTCCACGAGCGCGGCTTCGCCGGCCGCGGTGTCGTCGGAGTCGGTCGACTCGTCGACGGCTCCGATTCGCTCGACGGGGCCGACGGGGGTGTCGACCTCGAACGTCGCGAGCTTCACGCCGCCTCACCCCCGGTTTCGGCGTCGGCTCCGTCGGTCGCTCCGTCTCCGTCGGCCGCCCCGCCCTCGAGCATCGCGACCGGCCGCACCCAGCCCGCGCTCCCGTCCTCGATCTTGATCGGGAACGCGACGAGGGGGATGTCGGTCTTGCGCGGCAGCGCGTCGAGATTGGCCATCTTCTCGATCTGGCAGTACTCGACCGCCCGGCCGGCGACGTGGGCCGGCCACAACTCGTCCTCGTCGCCGGACTCGACGTAGCGCTCGCCCATCGCGGCGAACGGTTTGTCGAAGCCGTAGGCGTCCGTCCCGATCACCCTCACCCCCTGCTCGACGAGGAATTTTGTTCCTTCTGCGCTCATCCCGGGAAACTGCGTGAGGTATTCGGGTTGGCCCCACAGCTCGTCGGCACCGGTCTGGAGCAGGACGATCTCGCCCGTCGAGAGGTCGTGATCCAGCTCCGCGAGGGCGTCCTCGAGATCGGCGACCCCGATCTCTTCGCCGGGCTCCATGGTCCGGAAATCGAGGACGACCGCCGACCCGCGACACCACTCGAGGGGAATCTCTTCGATCGTCTTCGCCGGTTCCCCGTCGACCTCCGGGCCGTAGTGCCACGGCGCGTCGAGGTGGGTTCCGGCGTGGGGAATGGCCTCGACGTCCTCCCAGGCGAGTCCCATTCCGTCGGGGAAGTCGTCTGGCTCGACGTCGTACCCCTGTTCCTGCAGGGTCTCGGCGAGGCGCTTCGCGCCCGCCTCGTGGTCGAACGCGTCGATACTCGGCGGCGTCGGCTCGCTCGCCACGCCGTCCTCGAGGCCGATGCTGAGGTCGATCAAGGTAGTTTCGTCAGATGTTATCAAACCACTCATACGGGCCACGACCAGCGGAATCCATTTAGTACTGACTCCGCGAGTATCTCGAGAACCTATTTACCGTCCGCCGTGAACGTCCCGAGCATGTACGATTTCGTCGTCGTCGGTGTCGGCCCACCGGGCGCGCGCTTCGCCCGCCAGGCGGCCGAGGAGGGCTACGACGTACTCGCCCTCGAGAAAGGGCAGGTCGGCGAGCCGCTGGCCTGTTCAGGCCACGTGAGTACGGACATCTGGAATTTCACGGGCGAGGGCGCTCGCGAGGAGTTGTTCCAGAACGAGATCTACGGCGCGCGGTTCCACGTCGGCGGCCCCGGGAGCGACGCCTACCCGTTCTACAAGGACGACGTCGCGTCGAACGTCATCGACCGCGTGGGACTGGACCGCCACCTCGCCGACCTCGCCCGTGAGGCGGGCGCGGACGTCCGCGAGGAACACACGGTCACGTCGGTCACCGAACATCACGACCGCGTCGATGTCGTCGCCAGCGGGCCCGACGGAACCGTCGAGTTCAAGGCGAAGATGCTCGCCGGCTGCGATGGCCCGCGCTCGAGAGTGCGAGACGAACTCGACCTCCCTCAGCCCGAGGAACTGCTCCACGGGGTGCTCGCCTTCTCCGAGGAGGACGACCACCAAGACTTCGTCGACGTCCACCTCACGCCGCCGACCTTCTTCGCGTGGCGGATTCCCCGCGGCGAGGCCGGCGTCGAGTACGGCCTCGCGGCTCCCCCGGGCGTTCAGGTGACCAAGCACTTCGAGGAACTGATCGACGGCTACGAGATCGACGTCTCTCACCGCTGTTCCGGGGCGATCCCGGTCGGACCGCCGGACCGCGTGACGAGCCGTCGAGCCTTTCTCATCGGCGACGCGGCGGCCCAGACCAAGCCCTTCACCGGCGGCGGCATCCTCTACAGCATGACCAGCGCCGATCACGCCGCTCGCGAGATCAACCCCGATCGACCGACTACGCTCGCGGCCTACGAGCGCGCCTGGCGTGACGACCTCGAGCGCGAACAGGCGCTCGGTCGCTGGATCCGGCGGGCGTACTCGCTGCCCGAGCCGGTCCAGCGGCTCGGGCTGGGGGCGCTGTCGGGCGAGATCGGCGTCCACATGGATCGGCCGACGTCGCTCGTCTCGCTCGAGCACCTCAAAGCCGTGCTCTCACGGGCCTGACTCGGTCACGACACGAACTCCCCGACGACCGTTCCGACGCCGATCATGCCGATCACGAACCCGGCTATCGATCCGATGACGGGGACGACTCCGGTCACTGCGGAGACGACGGTCGCGACGGCCAGCGCGGGGAGCCAGCCGCCGGCCGCGAGCCGACCAACCGCGAGATAGCCGAATTCACTGGCGACGAGCAGAACGATGACGTAGCCGGCGAGCAACGGAAGCGCGATGACGAGCCCGATTCCCGTCATCGCCAACAGGAACGACGCGCCGATGACGACGACCAGACTCAGGACGCCGTAGACGAGCGCCGGACCGGGCGACTCGAGCGCGCGATCGGTGCGCCGTCGCGTCCCGTCCGGGCTGACGACGATCAGGAGCCCGCCGATGACGAGCGTGATCAGGGCGGGGATGACCGCGTCGACGTACCAGGGGTATTGGCTTACCGTCTCGACGCCGGTTCTGACTTCGTCGGTGCCGCGTTGAGCGAGCGCCGTCGACGGACCGGCCGCGAGGAACGAGGGTACCCCGAGGGCGATCCGGCGGACGCGGAGGGCTGGCAATCGCATGGTTCGTCCGATTCGCGACGGGGATAAATAAGTATAGTTTTCTACATTTACGCGGCCGTCGGCGGTCCGCCGAACGACAGACGGAAGGCGTCGGTACCGGAAGAACGGACCGGATGACCGAACGGGGAGCGGCCGTCGTGCGGGCCGCCGCGCGCACGCTTGAGCGCTGCGGGATCATCGACGCCGAACGGTTCCGCCCGACCATGGAACTGGCGTGGCCCCGAATCGTCACCGGCTTCGCGATCATGTCCAAGCAGACGGCCGACCTCGCGATGGTCGGGATCGCGGTCGGGACGGCGGGGACCGCGGGGCTCGCGTTCGCGCTCGGCTACTGGCAGATCGTCACGCTGCTGGGACTCGGCCTCGCGGGCGGTACCGTCACGCTCGTCTCACAGAATTATGGCGGCGAGGCGACCGCTCGCGCGTCGCTGGCCGTCAACCAGAGCGTCCTGCTCGCGATCGGGTTCTCGCTTCCGATCGCGGGCGTCTTTCTCGTTGCCCCCGACCCGCTGATCGGGCTGCTCGGTGCGGGGCCGGACGCGCTTCGTCACGGGAGCATCTATCTCGTCTACGTCGCACCTGCGGTGGTCTTCGAGCTACTCAATCTCATCGCCAGTCGAACGTATACGGGCGTCGGCGACACGTTCACCGAGATGGTCGCCCGCGCCGGCGGCGCGGTCCTCAATATCGTCCTCAGCGGCCTGCTCATCTTCTGGTTCGGACTGGGCGCTGCCGGTGCCGCGATCGGGACGACCCTCGCGAGCGGGTTCGTGACGGTGGTCCTCGCGTGGGGGATGCTCGGCCGATCGTACGGCCGACTCGGGATGGAGCCCAGTCCCGTCCCCATCGCTCGAGGCGGCCCCTGGTTCGAGCCGACGCTGATCCGCCAGCTGGTCGAGATCTCGCTGCCGGAGATCGGCCGGCGGCTCGCACAGGGCGCGATCGTCTTCCCGCTGCTCTGGATCGCCGCCTCGTTCGGCCCCGTCGTCGTCACGGCGCTCGAGGTCGGCCGACGGGTTCGGGCCCTGATAAACAGCGTCAACTGGGGGCTATCGCTGGCCGCGAGTTCGCTCGTCGGACAGCACCTCGGTGCCGGCGAGGAGACGGAGGCGGGAGCCTACGGCGCGGGAATCATTCGACTCTCGGCGGTGCTCTACACCGCGCTGACCGTTCTGGTCGTACTCCTCGCGCGACCGATCGCGGGGCTGTTCGTCACCGATCCCGCGGCGGCGGCGCAGGCCGCCGTCTTCGTCGCCGTCGGCGCGGTCAGTTCGATCGGGTACGGCATCGACGGGGCCGCCGCGGGGGCGCTGCTGGGGGCCGGCGACACCCGCTGGCCGTTCGTCGCCTCCCTGATCGGCCGCTACGCCTTCGCCCTTCCGGCGGCCGCGCTCGGGCTGGTCACGCCGCTCGGCGTCGGCGGGCTCTATCTGGCGCTCTTCCTCGAGACGGCGGTGCCGGGCGGGATCAACTACTGGCTGTTTCGGATCGGCCGGTGGAAAGCGGTGAGTCGCCGGTATCGGCCGTCCTCGGATCCCGGGTAACTGCGCTCGAGTCGGGTCGACCTGGGCCGGCATACCCCCGGCCAAGGACTATATTCGCTGCCGGTGTCCGTTTCCGCGGATCATGAGTGAAACTGCCAAAGTCATCAAGCTGGTCGGCACGTCGACCGAATCGTGGGAAGACGCCGCACAGACCGCGCTCGACGACGCAGACGAGACGCTCGAGGGGATCACCGGCATCGAAATCGAGTCACAGACGGCCGACGTCGAGGGCGGACAGATCGAATCGTACACGACGACGATCCACGTCTCGTTCGGGCTCCAGCGCTGACGGGGTCTCGAGACGGATCGTGTCGCCGTTCTTTCACTGCAAGAGATTCGAGACGCGAGTCACTTCGGTCCGCCGGCCGTCCTCTTCGGGGATCGAACGGCGGACGAAGTCTGTAGAACAGGGGTTATGCCGTCGAGGCGGACTCCGATTCGAGCAGCGGGATCCCGTTCGCCTCGAGGAAGCCGAAGAGTCGAACGAGGGCGAGTCCGAGGCCGATCGCGCCAACGGCCGCGAGCGCGATCACTGCGACGTCATCGGGCGCTCCCATCGAAACCGCCAGCAGCGATGCGGTAAGTGAGAGGAGCGTGACGGTCGTCACTAACTGGAGCGTCGATTGACTCAGTGCGAACCACGTCGACTGGGAGACGTACCGGTCCCCTTTTCGAGCGTAAGCCATGCGAAATAGTTGCCCCACTAACACTATAAACCTTCCCTGATGCTGCACTCGCGGATCGACCTGTCTCCTGTCCGTCGGCGTCGCTCTTCGATAGCGCATACCGGGGACACACGCGAGCCGAGGATAGTCCTCCGGGCGGCAGTGGACGGGTCCCCGTCAGTCGTCGGTCCCGTCGGTGCCGACGATTCCGCAGGCGATCGCCTCGGGCTCGATCAGTTCCTCACCCTCAACGGCGTCGGGGTGTAAGAGGAGGACCGTGTCGTCGGGCATCTCGTCTTCGACCCGAATCCGCCGGCCGAGCACTGACTCGAGTTCGTCGACGTCGTCGATGTCGAACTCCCGCTCGCAGAGGCGTTCGGCGTTGGCCCGCGAGAGGACGAAGACGAGCTCCCCCGGCTCGAGGTGTTCGCTCTCCGCGGCCTCGAGTAAGCTTTCGAGCGAATCGGAGCGCACCGCCTCGAGCGAGCGGATCGTCACGCGCTCGGTGTCCGATCCCGGCGCTTGCTGTGACTGCGTGCGGATGCGGGCGGTCAGTTCCTCGAAGTCGGTCTCGGCGTCGATACGCGAGTTCATACGCCGTGCTCGGCGGTCGCCGACCTTGACGGTGTGGCCGGCCAGTTCCGGCGTTCGGGAGCAGCGGTCACGGTTCGGTTCGACGGCCCCGACGGAGCAGCGCTGGTGACGACGGGTCCCTCGGAGTGCCGACTGAATCCGATCCGTGCGCCCCGAGCGGTATCACCGAGTCCGACAGTCACTCTCGTCGTAACTGCGGTTTTTACGCCGCCTCGATGTACGAAGCCCAATGTCGACGATAGCCGACCTCCGGCTTCCGGCGGCGGAGACGGCCCTGGCGACCACCTTCGAGCGCGCGCCCGAGGCCACGTTCGAACTCGAGTCCTCGGTCTCGAAGACGCGGCCGTCGCTATGGGTGTCCGGCGTGGATTCCGAGACGGTCGCTGCGGCCTTCGAGGCCGATCCCTCGGTCGAGGAGGCCGAACTCCTCGTCGAAACGGGGTCGCGACTGCTGTACGACGTGACCTTCGCCGCGGGCGCCGGGACGACCCACCTCTGGGACGACCTGCTCGCGGACGGCGGCTCCCTGCTCGAGGCGCGGGCGAGCGACGGCTGGTGGCAGGTGACCGTGCGCTACCGCGATCGCGACACGCTCTGTGACGCCTACGATCGGCTGGTCGACCGCGGCGTCAACGCCGATCTGCGACGCGTGACCGACGTGACCGACGTCGAGGGCCACGAGACGCGACTGACGCCCGAACAGCGGGAAGCGCTCGAGGCCGCGCTCGAGTACGGCTACTTCGAGATCCCCCGCGGGGTGTCGATGGAGGAACTGGCCGAGGAGCTGGGCATTTCCCATCAGGCGCTCTCCGAACGGTTCCGGCGGGCCTACGAGACGCTGGTCGACGCCGAACTCCAGCCCGCGGGGGAGGAGTCGCGGCTGGAGTGAGCGCCGATCGCGGACCGATCGGCCGGTGATCGCCCGCGACGGGATGGGAACGCTGCACAATCGTTATTTGATTGGCTTGCGTTCGGCCCCATATGGCTGACTTACTTTCCGACGAGGAGATCGAGGAGGGACTCCCCGCCGAGTGGGAGCGGGAGGACGACGAGATCGTTCGCGTCTACGAGTTCGACGACTACCTTCGGGGCGTCAACTTCGCCCAGATGGTCGGCGAGATCGCCGAAGCGCAGTTCCACCACCCCGAGATCATCATCCGCTACTCCGGCGTCGAGATCCGGCTGACCTCCCACGAGGAGGGCGGCATCACCGAAGACGACATCGAGATGGCTGAACTGATCGAGTCCGAGCGCGACGCCTGATCTCGGACTCGAGACCGAATCTGGCCCCCACGCCCGACCTCGGATCCGAACCTGAATCCGACCCCGAGACGACACCCGACTTCACGATGGATGCCAGTTACGTCTTCCGCGTCCGGTTTCGCATAGAGCCCGCACGGGAGTTCGTCTCCCTCGAGCCCAACTCCGCGGAGACGACGGTCACGCTCTCTCGAGCGGCACCGGAGCCTGGCACGGAGGGGTGGCTGTTTTTCCGAAACACGCTGTGGCGCGGCGAGGTCGCCGATCGGGAGTACGGCCGCCGACTCGCTGCGGAGTGGCTCGGCGTCCCCGAGCGGACCGTCGAGAGCGTCGACTTCCGCGAACTGCAGACCGACGAGGAGTACTTCGACGCGCTGCAGTCGGCGATCGCGGCCGATCTGGAGGCGTTCAAGGCCGACGACGTCTCGGACGCCCTCTCGAAGTATCTCGGCTCGAGCGTTCGGGTGATCGACACGGACGAGGGCGACTCTAGTAGCCACTGAAAGTCAATGCACACCCGATCGCACAGCTGTCGTGCGATCGGCGTGTAAATCGTTTCAGTTGTTACTATAGCGGACGTCCCCCGTCGACGAGCGGCTCACTGCGGTCGAACCGCGAGCGCTCGACGAGCCCGTGTGCACGTCTCAGATCGATCGGACGCCGCTGCTCGGCGCTCACTCGACGTCGTCGTGCGTGAGCAACGGTCGCGTTCGCTCGCCCGGCGGGGACTCGTAGGTGACGACCTCGAGGAGATTCCCGTCGGGGTCGAGGAAGTAGAACCCCTCGAACTCGTCCCAGTCGTACGGACCCTGGTTCGGGAACTGGTCATCGAGGTCGTCCATCAGCGCCGCGTAGGTCTCGCGATCGGTCTCGAACGCGAGGTGGGCCTTGTCGAGGGGATGATCGAGCCCCCGCTCGTCCCAGTTCTCGGCGCGGCCCGTTTCGGCCAGCGTCACGACCGTTTCGCCGGCCCGGAACATCGCGTGTTCGCCCTGAAAATCCGCCGGCGGTCTGACGAGTTCGAGATCGAGGACGTCGCGATAGAACTCGTAGCAGGGCTCGAGCGCGTCGACGTCGACGTTGATGTGATCGACGGAATCCATGCGCAGTGGTACCACGGACGGCTTCAAGAGCCTGTCCGTGGCAGCGCCGTCGAGCCGAGTCCGAGGGCGCGGACCGACGACGACACGCGATCCGGCGGCGGGTCCCGGATTTATGACGGTCGCCGTGGTGGGACGACTGAATGCTGACCGGACGAGGGCCGCTGCTCTCGATCGACGTCGGTGCGCGGTCCGCCGAGACGGACCGGATCGACGGCGTCCTCTCGAGGTACGTCGGCGGCCGAGGCGTCGGAACGAAACTCGCACACGATCGGCTGCCGTTCGACGTCGATCCGCTGGGCCCGGAGAACGCGCTCTTCTTCAGCGCCGGTCCGCTGCAGACGACGCGGACGAGCTTCACCGGCCGGCTGAACTGTACGGCCGTCTCGCCGCTGTCAGACGGGCTCGTCTCGTCGAACGCTGGCGGATTCCTCTCCCGGCCGTTCGCGAACACCGGCTACGGCGCGCTCAAGGTGACCGGCGAGAGCGACCGGCTACTCGCGGTTCACGTGACCGACGAGGGCGTCTCGTTCGAGGAGGTACCGGAACTGGCCGGCGCGACCGTCCCCGAGGTGACGGCGCGCGTCGCGGATCGGCGCGGCTTCGACGACGACGAGGCGGCCTCGCACGTCGCCTGCGTCGGTCCGGCCGGTGAGAACGAAGTGCGGTTCGCCGCGATCGTGACCTCGGGCGGTCGGGTCTTCGGCCGCGGCGGACTGGGCGCGGTGATGGGATCGAAGAATATCAAGTACCTCACGTTCGAGGGCGACGCCGCTCCCTCGATCGACGTGCCGGACGTCGCCGGGGAGATTCACGCCGCGGCCGCCGAGAGCGACCACGTGATGAAACGGCAGGGGACCGCGGGGTTGACCGGGTTCGCCAACGAGATCGAAGCGCTGCCGACCAGGTACTTCAGCGAGCGCTCGTTCGAGGGGATCGACGGTATCAGCGGCGAGCGCGTCGCCGAGAAGAAGTACGAGCGGGGTACCTGCTCGAGCTGTGCGTTCGCCTGCAAACTGCCCACCAAGGACGACGAGTCCGGCCTCGAGACCGAAGGGCCGGAGTTCGAGACGGTGATGGCGTTCGGATCGAACGTCGGCGTCGACGATATCGTCGACGTGATGGGTGCGAACGAGCGGTGTGACGCGCTCGGCCTCGATACGATCGAGTGCGGGGCGGCCGTCGCGGCCTACCTCGCGAGCGAGGACGCCTTCGGCGACGCCGATCTCGTCCACGACCTCGTCGAGAAGATCGCCTCTCGAGAGGGCGTCGGCGACCTGCTCGCCGAGGGGGTCGCCCGGTGTCACGACGACCTCGGCGTCCCCGACTGGTCGATGAAGGGCGTGGCGTTCCCGGCCCACGACGGGCGGCGACTCAACGGGCAGGGACTGGCGTACGCCACCTCTAATCGCGGCGCGGACCACCTCTACGGCAGCATGTACGTCTACGAGTATCCGATGGTCGAGCAGGAGAGAGCCCTCGAGCCGGCCGGACTCGAGGGCAAGGTTGACCGCCTCGTTCGGACCGAGAATAAGAAGGCGGTCCTCGACAGCGCGATCCTCTGTAAGTTTTCCCGGACGACGGTCGAGAGCGGGCAACTCCCCGCGCTGCTCGCGACGACGGACGAGGCCCTCCAGCGACTCGGCGAGCGGATCGTAACCCTCGAGCGCGACTTCAACGCTCGGCGCGGCTTCGACCGCGGTGACGACGACGATCTACCGTACGATCTCGAGGGCCTCGAGTCGGCGCTCGATACGTATTACCGCCGTCGGGGCTGGAACCCGGACGGCACCGTGCCGCCGGATCGGCTCGCCGAACTTGAGCCGTGAGTCGCGGTCCGGAATCGTGACCGAACGCCGGTCCCGGCTCAGCCACGTTCGACCGCGGAGGGCGTCCGTCGCCAGTCGGGCTCCTCGCGGGGCGGTGCGAGCACTCCGATCCCGACCGCGTCCTCGCCGCTCCGGTTTTCCGCGCCGTGACGCTCGTCGCTCCGGAACATGTACGCGTCACCGGCCGCGAGCGCGTACTCCTCGCCCTCGACGATCGCGGTGAGTTCCCCCTCGAGGACGAACCCGATCTGTTCGTTCGCGTGTGTGTGGGACGGGAGTGTCGCCCCCGATTCGATCCGCCAGTAGACCATACCGGCCCGCTCCCCCGTTTGCAGGTCCGCGAGGTGCACCCCGTCTGCGACTTCCTCGAACGCCGCGCGGGTCGTCGATAGTCGTTCCATGGGAACAGGCAACACTCCCCACGGCCGCACTGATAAACGTATCATGAAAACGTTTTAAAACCCTCTTCGGTGTGGAGTGTCCCATGCTAGCAGACCGACCGATCCGGCTGTTCCACCTCCCGTTCTCGTTCATGCTGCCACAGAAGGTGGCGAGCGAGCGGGGCTACTTCCGCGAGGAAGGGCTCGCGGTCGACCTGGTGGAGCGAGACAGGCGCGACGTCGAGGTCAAGTATATCCCCGCGGCGGAGACGCTGACCGGCGAGTACGACGTGGACCTCTATCCCATCTGCAAGTGGGAGAGCATCCGCCGGACGTGGACCATGGGCGACGGCCGAATCGTCGCGAACGGCACCTTCGCGAACCTCCCGTACACGGTGTTCACGCGTCCCGAATCGGAAATCGAGACGCCGGCCGACCTCGCGGACGTTCCGGTCGGCGTCAACCGGCGAACGGGACAGGAGTATACCGCGCGCAAGGCACTCGAGGAACACGTCGCCGCCGACGAGGTCGACCTCGTCGGCTGCGGGATGCCCACCGACCGGCTGCGGGCGCTCCACGAGGGTCGGGTCGACGCCGTGACGCTCATCGATCCTCACAGCACGCTCGCCGATCACCTCGGCTTCCGGCGGCTGCTGGAGTACGACAACCACATGGGAATCGTCGGCGACGACGCGATCGATCGCGACCTGCTCGAGGCGTTCCTGCAGGCCTACGGTCGCGCCGTCGAGGACATCAACGCGGATCCCGACGCCTTCCGCGGGACGTATCTGGAGATGCTCGAGGCTGACGCCGCGGTCGCGCCCGACCTGTTCGACGACGTCGACGTGGACGCCGTCCGCGAGGAGATCACCGTGCCGCAGTACGACGTTCCGGAGCCCGTCGACCGGGAGGAACTCGACGAGCACCTCGCCTGGATGCAGGATCGCGGATTGATCGACGAGAGCGCGGCGATCGACGACATCGTCGCGCCGCTGTAACCGCTTCCACCGACCACCAGAAATACCACGACCAAACTATGACCGACATCGACATCAGTTCCCAGCAGGCCGCGATCGACGAGTTTCAGGGCGATTCCGGCGACCGTCCCGTTTTACGAGCGCGGTTTGAGCACAACGGTAGCCCGCGGTACATGCTCTATACGATCAAGCGCTTCGGCTACGACCACGACCACGACTTCCACCTCGACCTGCGACTCGTCTCCGACGAACTGGACGAGGGCCGCGAGACGGTCGAGGCGAAACTACAGGAGGGCGACGCCGATCTGATCGACATCGACTACATCTCGACGGCCCGAGAGCGCGCTGCGGGCGCGCCGATCGTCGCCTTCCACCCGTACGGCCAGACCGTCGGTGGACTGGTCACGCCGACCGATTCGGCGATCGAGGGGCTCGAGGACCTCTCGGGTCACCGGATCGGCGTCGTCAGACGGCTCGACAAGAACTGGATCCTCGTCCGGGCGGCCTGCCGGGAGTTCCACGGTTTCGATCCGGACGAGACGGCTGCGCCGGTCGAGGCCGGGTCGAAGGTCGAACTCACCCGGCTGCTCGAGGACGGCGAGGTCGACGCGATCCTCCAGTTCTGGCAGATAATCCCGGAGATCGTCGAGACCGGGCCGTACCGTGAGGTGTTGCCGATGTCACGGCTAGTGGACCGTCTCGCCGACACCGACGACGATCGGCCGATCCCCATCTCGACGTTCCTGACGAGTGAGGCGTACCTGCACGACCACCCTGATGCAGTCCGCGGGTTCCGGGGTGCCTTTCGGGACGCAGTCGCGCGGCTCCGACGCGACGACGAACTCTGGACGGAGATCGGCGAGCGGCTCATGTACGAGGACGATCCCGCGGTCGTCCGCGCCGTGCGGGATCAGTGGCGCGAGATGGTCGTCCCCGACTGGGACGAGACCACCGTCGAGGGGATGGAACGGCTGTTCGACCACCTCAGATCCGTCGCCGGTGCGGACGCCCTCGGCATCGACGAACTCCCCGATGGGCTGTTTCGGACGGACCTCGAGGTGGAAGCATGACCGCGACCGAATCGCTCTCCTTCCAGCTCAACTGGGAGCCGAACGGCTTCCAGTCGCCGTACTTCCTCGCCCGCGAGGAGGGGTTCTACGCGGCGGAGGGCCTCGAGATCGAGTTCGTCGAGGGCCACGGCTCGCCGTACGCGGCCGAACGCGCCGCCCGCGGCGACGCCGATATCGCACTCGCCGGTGCGAGCGCCGTGCTGGCGGTCCAGAGCGAGGGGTTCGAGCCGCTCGCGGTCGCGGCGGTGACCCAGAAGACGCCGGCGGCCGTCTACACGCTGCGGGACGTCTTCGGCGACCCCCTCTCCGAACCCGAGCAGCTCGCGGGTCGAACCGTCGCGCCCTCCGCGACGAAGACGCGAATCCTGACCGCCCAGCTGCTCGAGAACGCGGGCATCCGCGACGAGGTCGACCTCCTCGAGGTCGATCCGCACACGCACCACCGCGTCCAGCACAAGGTGATCGACGGGACGGTCGACGCGGCGGTCGGCGTGGTCACCAACGGGATCGAGATCGGCCGAGAACACGATCGAACGCCCGACGAGCTCCCGATCGGCGACTATCTCGACATCTACGGAATGACGCTCGTCACCGGGCCCGAGTTCGCGGACGAACGGCCCGAGACGATTCGGTCGTTCCTCCGTGCGACCGCCCGCGGCTGGGCTGCCGCGACCCGCGACCCGGAGCGGGCCGTCGACGCGCTCGTCGAGCGCAACGCCACGCTCGAGCGCAACCGTGAGATCGAGCGCCTCAAGTTCGAAACCGCCGCCCACCGGCTGCAGTTCACGCCGTACGTCCGGGATCACGGGTGGGGCGCACAGGATCCGGCCCGCTGGCAGCGCCTCGGCGAGACGCTCTCCGAGACGGCGCTGCTCGAGGGAGCGATCGATCCGGACGCGGTGTGGACCGAGACGTTCCGCCCCGACGGAGAGCCGATCGTCGACGACTACGCCGATCGGGTCCGACCGACGGCGGAGTGACGGACCCGAAGGCGAACTGACCCTACCGATCGCGCGATGACGCCCTGTCCGAGCCGTCGCCTCTCACTTCGTCCGCGTCAGCGTACTCGTCGACCGCGGCACACGATTCGAGGAGCGTTTCGATCGGTGTCGGCGGATAGTCGAGACGGAGGTCGCCCGTTCGCCGATCGTACGAGACAACGCCGGTCTCCGCCAGCATCGGGATATCGGCATGGACGAGCGTGACTTTGATCTCCTCGTAGCGGGCGTCCTCGACGCTCTCCGGGCCCGTCCGTTCCAATCGGGCGGCGACGTGTTTCGCGAGCGCGTCGACGTCTCGGAGGTCGTCCGCGAGCAGACAGTAGAGCACACATCGCCGACGCCGATTACTCAGTACCCGCAACAGTTCGTCGAGATCGGGCACCCCGCCGTCGGCGACGCTCGAAGCGACGATCGGTTCGCGTTCGGGTCCGTTGCTGTGGTGACCGCCGTTGGAGTCGGGATCCGTCTCGACCATGACAGTAGGAGGGAGCACCACTAAAATATGTATTTGGGATGATATTCCGGAATATCTCCGTGAGATCTTACTAGATTACCTCTAAATTTTGCGGCGGTCGTTTGCTCCTTCCGGGAGCGATGGCCGATCCGGAATTTGAGACCGGGCGCGCTTGCCGCCCGGCGATCGGCGATAGACATTTACTCGAGAGCCCCTTACGTTCGGCTCCGCATGACTCTCGAGCGCGAGTACGATTTCTGGCTGCTCGACCTCGACGGGACGCTCGTCGACGTCGAGTGGTCCTACACTCGTGAGGTGTTCGACCGGGTCGGCGACCGGCTCGGCCGCGAGTTCACCGATCGGGAGGCCGACATCCTCTGGAACGGCCTCACCGGCTCCCGGGACCGCCAGCTCGAGGAGTGGGGGGTCGATCCGACGTCGTTCTGGACGGCCTTCCACGAGGAGGAAGACCCCCTGGTCCGGGCCGAGCAGACCTATCTCCACGAGGACGCCGCGTTCGTCGCCGACCTCGACGTCCCGGTCGGGCTGGTAACCCACTGTCAGGAGTTCCTCGCCGAGCCCGTCCTCGACGAGGTGGGGATCCGCGACTGGTTCGATGCGCGGCTGTGCTGTACCGAGGAGACGGGGTGGAAGCCCGACCCTGGGCCGGTCCAGTCCGTCATGGCCGACCTCGGGGTCGGCCACAACGGCCATAGGGGCGTTCTCGCGGGCGACGGTGCCTGCGACATCGGTGCGGCCTGGAACGCCGGGCTCGACGCGATTCACGTCGAACGGGTCGGTCACGAGCGCCGGGGCCAGTGCGTGCTCGGCGACTATCGCGTCCGCTCGTTCGACGAACTGTCCTGACCCGTCGCGGACCGACAATTCAAGGGAAGCTCCCTTTCTGATGGAGGGAAAAGGGACAGTATGGACATTGACAGCACGGATCACGCGATTTTGTATCTCCTGCAGGCGGAGACCCAGGCGGGGTTCACCCACGACGAGATCGCCGAGCGACTCGACGTTTCCTCGAGCACAGTCAGTAACCGCATTCAACGACTGGAAGAGGAGGGAATCCTCGAGAAGTTCGATCCGGTGATCGACTACGAAGCGGCGGGCGCGCCACACCACATCCTGTTCATCTGTACGGCGCCGATCGCCGACCGCAAGTCCCTCTGTGAGCAGGTCGTCGAGGTCTCGAACGTGGTCCGCACTCGCGAACTGCTGACGGGGGCCCGGAACCTGCACGTCGAGGTCGTCGGGATGGAATCCCAGGACATCGAGACCGTCGCCGAAGAACTCGACGCCCTCGGCCTCGAGATCGAACACTCCGAGATGCTTCGCACGGAGTACAGCCGCCCGTTCGATCACTTCGGCTCCGAAGTCGTGGACGACTCCGGATCGGAGTGAGATCTCCCTCTATCTTTTATTCATCGCTTGCAACGGATTGCAGCTTTGTTTCGTGGATAGCGGACAGAACGAATATTTGCTGCTGGCAGTGCACAACGATACTTACCACGATACTTATACATCGCGACGGCCTTACTCGGATAATGGATACCCAGTCATCGAACCGACCCTCCCCCGATGCCCAGGCTCCGGTTTCGATCCGTGTCATCGAAGCGGTCGCAGCACGAGAGGGAATCGATCCGCTCGAGGTGTCGCCGCCGCTCCACGACGTCCTCGATCCGACCGCACTGGACGACCTCTTCGAACCGACGGGAGCCAGTCAGCGACCGAACGGTACCGTCTCGTTCACGTATCGCGGACACGAGATCCGCGTCGAGAGCGACGGCCGAGTCGCGCTCGAGGGCGATCCCGAGACCGAAAAGGATTCAGGATCACAGCAGGAGACGAAGTCACGATGAAGTACTGTCTCGACTGCGACTGGAGCGAAACCGCCGCCGATGAACCGTCCCAACGGAGCCGCTCGCGGGCGGCGATCGAACACCACGTCGAAACGGGACACACGATCGACTCGAGCGAATCGATCGTCCGACCGACCGTCCCCGACGTCTCCGGGACGGTTCTCGTTCGCGATCTGGTTCCCTCGAACGAGTGAGCGGCCGCGGCGGCTTCACTCGGTCGCCACCGACTCGCGGAAGCGGCCCTCGCTATCCGTAGTGTTCCTCGAGGTAGTCGACGATGTCGTCGCTCTCGTATTGCTGTTCTCGTCGGTCAGTGTCGACGAGAAACGGAATCGAATCCTCGCCACCGAGATCCGTCATCGCCCGCTGGGCCCACTCGTTGAGCACGTCGCCGCCCTCGTGACCCGGCCGCCGCGGATTGTGAATCACGTACGAGACGCCGAGTTCCGTCAGTTTCTCGCGAACCGCCGTGCTGTGCGGACAGCCCTCCGCCTGATAGAGTTCGAGCACATAATTGTCGACCATCCCGCACGACGTAAACGTTAGCCAGACGCCCACTGGTTGCGTCGAGAGACTGTCAGCCCGCCGTATTCATCTCATCTTACCATTTTTTCGACAAGAAAGCTTATGCCGGGATGCTGGGCTTATCGAAGCATGACACGCGATAAGTCAGCACGAAATCGAACCGATGCGGCCGCGAACGCCAGTCAACTCCCGAACCTCGTCACGATCGTCGGGCGCGGCGTCCCGTCGAACTACGAGATCGCCGTCGACGGCGACCTCGAGATGCTCGCGGACGATCCGGTCGCCGAGGGAACGGTCGTCGCGGGCGGCGTCGCCGAGGGCGCGATCGACGTCGGCGTCCAGCGGTTCCGGTTCTCGGGGCAGATGGCGAACGTCCGTCTCGTCGACTGGAACGGCGACGAAGCGCCCGACTCTCCGAGCGTCCCGACGGTCCACGTGGAGTACGGCGCGCCGAACCGGTAACGCGGTACCGAGTGAGGTGAGTGGGATGGGGGTTTCGGGTGCTATCGGAGCAATTCTGTGACGTAATAAACCGCCAGTGCTCGGTACTGAGCCGTCGGCGCTCGAGTGGGTCCGAACCGAAACGAAAATCGAATTCGCCTGGCACTCGCTCAGTCGTCGTCCGTCGCGCCGATTCCCGAATCGGCGTTCGCGGTGGCGACTGACGGCGGTGCGAGCGGTCCGTCGTCCGCATCGAACTCCGGATTGAACAGCTGCAGTGCGGTATGGATCGTGCTCCAGTCGTCTTCTGCTGCCGCCTCGCGGAGGCTCTTGGTCGGCGGCGCGAGCAACTGGTTGACCAGCGAGTCGGCCATCGCCTCGACGACCTCGCGTTGTCCTTCGGTGACCTCGCCCTCGAGGTGTGAGAGCGCGGTCTCGACCTCTCGGTCCTTGATCCGCTCGGCGGACTCGTACATCGCCGCGATCGCCTCGTCGGCGCGGGCCCGCTTGTACTGCTCCGTGAGCAGGTCGTACTCGCGGTCGATCATCGCCTCGACTTCCCGAGCCGCGTCGGCCCGCTGCTCGCGGGTCTCCTCGGTGACCGACTCAAGGTCGTCCAGATCGAACACCTGCACTGTCGGCAGTCCGTCGGCCGCCGGGGCGACGTCCCGTGGCTGACCGAGATCGACGATCACCTGCTCGGTCCCGGTTTCGGTCTCGGCCGCGTCGCCGTCGGTGTCGGTCTCGAGCTGGCGCGGGCCGAGCACCGGTTCCTCGCTGCCGGTCGCCGTGACCACGACGTCGGCACGGGCCGCGACGGTATCGAGCGCTTCCAGTGGCGCGGCCCTCGCGTCGGTCTCGGCTTCCAGATCGGCGACGAGGTGGTCGGCGTGGGCGACGGTCCGGTTGACGACGACGAGTTCGTCGACGCCGCTGTCTGCGAGGCTGCGAGCGGCGAGTCGTCCCATCTCGCCGGCCCCGACAACCAGCGCGGTCGCGCCCTCGAGCGGGAGTTCGTCGGCGGCCCGCCGCGTCGCGGCCGACCCGAGCGAGACGACCCCCTCGTTGATCGCCGTCTCGGTGCGTGCACGCTCGCCGACGTGGATGGCCTTCGTGACGGCGGCCTCGAGCATCGAGTCGATCCCGCCGGCGTCGCGAGCGTCCTCGTATGCGGTCCGGACCTGTCCGATGATCTGATCCTCGCCGAGAATGACTGACTCGAGGCCGGCGGCGACCCGTAGCAGGTGTCGCAGACTCTCATCGTGGTCGGTCGTGACGACGGCCTCGTCGTCGATCCCGGCGAAGAACTCCTCGAGCGCGGCCCGGCCGACGGCGTGGTCGGTGCCGACGACGTAGGCTTCGACCCGATTACACGTCGAGAGGACGTACGCTTCCTCAATACCGGGAACGGTCAAGAGCTCCGCTACGGCGCTCTCTTGGCTCTCGGGGCTGGCAGCGGCCAGCTGGTCGACGCTTCCGCTCTCGTGGGTCACCCGCGCGGCGGTCACGACGCCGGTCGACATCACGGCCGTTCACCCCCAGTTGACAGTTCCTCGCCGAGCACGTCCTCGATCACTTGCCGACAGTTGGAAGTACCCGTACGTAAAGCTGTCCAAAGGTCCGGAGAATTGACGACGTCCGTGACGATCTCACGACGTCGGTCCGGTGACACGTCGCGCGTCTTGAGCTCCTCGCGCAACCCCGCACAGACCCGCGCCATCTCACCGGCCCCGTCGAGCGTCTCCTCGAGTTCCCCTCGGAGGTACTTGCTCAGCGCGGGCGCGGTCCCGCCGGTCGCGACTGCGACTGACACCGGCTCCTCGCGCACGGTCGCGGGAACGACGACGCTGCCGGCCTCGCGCTCTCCCGATCGGTCGGCCCGATTGACGAGGATCCCTCGCTCGCGGGCCGCGTCGGCGACGGCCTCGTTGATCGCCTCGTCGTCCGTCGCCGCGACGACCAGCGCGGGCGCGGATCGCTCGAGCCAGTCCGGAATCTCGTCGGGAGCGGGCGCGGCCCGGATCAGTTCGGCGTCGCCGAAGTCCCGATCGGCGAAGGCCGGGCTGACGACGAGGACCCGCGCCTCGCGGGCGAACCGCCGGGCCTTTCGGGCACCGACTGGACCGCCGCCGACGACGAGCACCGTCTCGTTCGTGAAATCGTGCAAAAGCGGAATCATTGAAGGTGAGATGGATCAGACGTGGGGTATTACTGCTCTCTGGTGTTTGCATCGGCGCGCTCTGCCATCCGTATACCGGTCTTCTTCAATATTTGCGTCGAAAACAGGGAGTCCCAGTCCTCGTCAGACACGTCCCAGCGCTCGCTCATGACCTCGCGCACCCGTTCGATGCGCTGCTGACTCTCGGCCTCGCTGCGGCCGTGCGTCATCGCGAAGAAGTTGTACGGCCAGACGCCCTCGTGGCGCGGGCGTCGGTAACAGTGGGTGACGAACGGCAGCGAGGCGACTTCGGGGCCGACCTCGGAGACGACCTCGTCCGGCACGTTCCAGACCGTCATCCCGTTTTCCGTGTAGCCCAGCGCGTAGTGGTTCGGCACGACGCCGATCCGCCGAATCTTTCTCTCCCGTTCGAACCGTTTGACTGTCTCGAGCACCCATTCCGTTTCCTGCCCGATCGCGTCGGCGATGTCCCCGTACGGCGTCTCGGTCAGCGGGAACCCGTCCTGAATCTCGAGGACGAGGTCCCGTTCGGCCGGCGAGAGCACGGATTCGTCGGTGGGTGCGATGTCGGGACCGAGAGCCGAGCAGTCGATCCCGGCGGCCGCGACGTCCCCGTCGCCGTCGAGCGGACCGTCGACGTAGAACTTGGCTTCGACGCGGAACTCCTCTCGCTTCGGCAGATTGTACGTCTCTTGGCCGGTTTCGTCCTCGATCTCGGCGAGCACCTCCTCGACGCGGTCCTCGTCGGCGACGCTCACGACGAACCAGACGTTCAGGTGGGGGTGCTCGCGCTCGTAGTTGTGGGCCACCTCGCGGTGGTCGTTGACCGCCTCGACGATCTCGTCGAACCGGTCTTCGGGGGCGTGCATGGCCACCAGCGTCGCCGCGCCGCCGATCTCCTGGGCGTTGACGAGGGCCCCGAACCGCGAGAGGACGCCCCGCTCATCGAGGTCGCGAATCGTCGCGAGCAGTCCCGCCGCATCGATGTCGACCCCGTGGTCGCGCATGGCGGCCGCGGCGTCCTCGAACGGCCGTTCCACGACGGGGAACCCGCCCTGAAAGGCGTTGACGACCGCCCGCTCGCCATCCGTGAGGTCGACGTCCGTTGTCATACGCGTTACTCACGGCTGACGGTGTATAAGCGGATTGGAACGGCGACTCGAGGTCAGAAGGAGTGTACTTTCCGAACCGTCAGATCGACGCGTCTCCGCGCGGCGACGCGTGCCGTGGCGCGGCGAACGACGCGGACTTCGATAGCACCCTCGAGAAGCGTGTCCGTCGGAGACCCCGGAATCGGGGATCCGCTGCAGTCACTCCCCTTCGACGCCCGTTACGTCGAAGCCGAGGCCCTCGATGTCCTCGAGGATCGCCTCGTGGTCCGCGCTCGCCTCGTAGTAGATGACGATATCGAAGCTGCCCTCGCGCAGCAGTTGCTGGCACTCCCAGACGAACGCCTCGTCCTCTAAGGTCAGTCCCTGATGCTGGTTCGAAGAGAAGTCGGGGTCGTCGTTGCCCGAGTGGACGAAACAGTCCTGCGGGTCGTACCCCGAGTGTTCGGCGATGATGTCGCCGACGTCGATTGTCGCCTGCATCATCTTGACGTCCTCTTGTCCGTCGTAATCGGTGTGGACGATCGCTCCGTTGAGTTCGACCTCGCCGGGCTCGAGCAGCGCCTTGGTCCGCTGGTAGAGGTCCTCGTCGAGCGCGTCGGAGTTCGTGTTTGCCATTGTCAGGTTCGAGCGGGGCCGGACTGATAGCCGTCACGATTCCGATGGCGCGAACGACCCGTCGTTCGACGGGAATTTATACGGTATCGGTGCCGCGGACCGTGAGTGTATCGCTTTCTCTCGATGGCAGGACTTCACACACAAGACACATAGTCGTCGCTGACTTTTATTCGAGTAATGAAGCGGTGGCTCCGTCAGCGCGTCGACGCGGCATACGAGCGGCTGCTCTCCAGCGAAGTTTCCGGCGCGCCGACCCACGTCGCGGTGATTCAGGACGGGAACCGACGGTACGCCCGCAGTCAGGGCGACGACGCCCCCGAGGGCCACCGTGCGGGTGCCGAAACGACCGAACGCGTTCTCGAGTGGTGTCAGGAGATCGGCGTCGAGGAACTGACGCTGTACACGTTCTCGACGGAGAACTTCGAGCGACCGGCCGAAGAGAACGAGGCGCTGTTCGACCTCCTCTGTGAGAAACTCCGGGAGTTCGCGGAGGCGGACCGCGTCCACGAGAACGAGGTCTGTATCCGCGCGATCGGCGAGACCGAGATGCTCCCCGATCGGGTCCGGGACGCCGTCGACTACGCCGAACGGCGCACGCGCGGCTACGACAGGTTCGTGCTCAACATCGCGCTCGCGTACGGCGGCCGCTCGCGGCTGCTCAACGCGACCCGCGGCGTCGCCGAGGGCGTCGCGGCCGGCGACCTCGAGCCCGACGAGATCGGCGTCGAGGACATCGAGCGTCGGCTGTACGACCAGCCGGTGCGAGACGTCGACCTCATCATCCGGCCCGGCGGCGAAGAGCGCACGTCGAACTTCCTGCCCTGGCACGCGAACGGCAACGAGGCCGCGGTCTTCTTCTGTACCCCCTACTGGCCGGAGTTCTCGAAGGCCGACTTCCTGCGCGGGATTCGAACGTACGAACACCGGGCGGAATCCTGGCGACGGACTCGCGCGCGCCGCGCACTGGCACTGCTCGGAGCCGTCAGCGAACCCGAACTCGCCGAGGCCCGCTCGATCGTCGATCGGTTCCGCGACTCGCTGCCGTCGAGCGAACGGCCCGACACGGAGACGCTCGAGGCGAGCGACTCGGACGGTCGAGCCGCCGACTGATTCCGGGCTGAACACCACAGCATTCTAATCTGTCAGGTGCGGTGACTGGTATATGCACCGCCACCTCCGCTGGACCCTGTTCGCCGTCGTGCTACTCTGTGGAGTCGCCACCGTGTCCCCCGCGAGTGCGACTGCCACCGCTGACACCCCCGACGGCAACGTGACGATGTACCGTGCACACGACAGCGCCGACCTCGAGAGCGTATCCGACATACGAGCGGGGATCGAAAACGGAACGATCGAGAACACCTCGGGGCTCGTGGTAAACGAAACGCTGGTGGTCGAAATCGAGTCCGACCGATTAGCCGCCGAACTCGAGGCGGAAAACAGCTCTCCGACGGAGGCCCTCTTCGACTCGAGCGAGGCGGGTACCACTGGCCGGGACGTTGTTCTCTCGGCGAAGCCGAAGCCACCGGGACTGGCGACGTTTGATGTCCCTCTCGGGCCAGAGAATACGACCCTTCGGCGGAGCGGAAACGCGACCTACGTACTCGTCGATAGCCGCTCCGTCAATCAGCGAGGGAAACGGGTTTTCCGAGGTGACTTGTATTCCTATTCCCTTCGGTTGGACACTGAAGCGGTGACACTCGACTCGGACGAACCCGCCGTTCGGTTTTACCAGAACGAAATCGAGGTGTCGTATCTGTCCGACGGTGAGCCACTTCCGACCGAACGGATCCGGCACGACGTTGTGGCGAACATCGGCACAGTCGACGATCTCGAGGCGCGTCTCGAACTCGAGGACGGCGTGACACGGACTGCGGCCGTCGAACCGGTCGACGGGGATCGCGAAAAAGGCCGTTTCTCGTTCGATCTCAGCGACGTCGACCACGGAACGGCGTACACGCTCGAGCTGCGTCGCGACGGCCGGTCCCTCCGGACGATGAGGGGATCCGTGCTGGAGTCCCACGCTAGACTCGAGGTACAGGACGTCAACGCGACGGCGAACGGATCTCGCCGAAACGTCTCGAAGGCGATCAGGGTGGCGGTCGAACTCTCTCACGGTGGCGAAATCAGAGTAACGGATCCGACCGGTGGATCCGTCCTCGATGTCGAACACGTCGATCCGAGTGAGAAACGCACTTCGTTGCTCCCGTTGTATAACGTTTCCCCGTCCGCGAACGAATCGGTTCACATCCATCTCGAGCGCGAACCAGCAGCGCTCGAGACGCACTATCCGAACGGATCACCGGCCGCAGTCATCCACGAAAACGGATCGGTGACGCGGTACGCTGCCGATTTCGAGACGCCGACTACGGACATCGTCGACTCGGGGTCGGAGACCGAGAACGAGTCCGCGGCCGGAACCAGCGCGACCGACGGATCGACGGAACCCGAGAATACGGTCGCGAGCGACGACGAATCCGCCGACGAACCGCCGACTGAGGACGATATCCCCGGATTCACTGCGGTCGCGACCGTGATGGCGCTCTTCCTCGTCGCACAACGGATCGGCCGCCGGACGTAACCCCACCCAAAGACATTTATTTGTCATTATAGCAACGGTATACACGATGTCGGCATCGAACAGCGCCCCTGCCGTCGACGTCGAGCGGTTCGTTCGCCTCACGGACGTGCCCCTCGACGAGGCGTACGCGCTCCTCGCGAACCCCCGAACGCGTCTCACGCTCCACGTCCTCTCGACGTGTGAATCACCGCTCTCGCTCGAGGGACTGACCGACGCCGTGGCCAGTCGAGACGACGCCGACGAGCGCACCATTCGGGCCGCGCTGAGCCACGGCGTCCTCCCGAAACTCGAGGCTCACGACGTCCTCGAGTACGATCGCGACGTCGGGACGGTCCAGTTGGACCGGCCGGTCGTCGCCGTCGACGACCCGGTCGCGGCGCTCGTCGATCGACCCGAATCGATGGGCTCGAGTCCCTCGCCGCCGCGTGACTCGGCCGACTAACGACCGAAGCGTCGCGACCGATTGCAGTACTCGCGGACCGCCCGCAGGAAGTCCCGCTTGCGGAAGTCCCGCCAGTTCACGTCCGTGAAGTACAGTTCGGAGTAGACCGACTGCCAGATCATGAAGTCCGAGAGCCGCTCCGCCCCGGTCTTGATCACCAGGTCCGGCTCCGACGGGAAGACGAGGTGGTCCTCGACGTGCTCGTCGTCGATTTCGTCGGGCTCGAGATCGCCCGCTTCGACGCGCTCCGCGAGGGTCCGGACCGCGCTGGTGAACTCGTGTTTCCCGCCGAGACCGATCCCGATCCGGATCGGCGCGTCGGCCCGCGCTCTGTCTTCCGGACCGCGAACGGCGACCGGCCGCGGCGCGTCGATCGTCTCGAGTTCGCGCTGTAAGGCGGGCACCGCCGCCGCATCGAGGACGCTCACGTAGACCGTTATCTGTGAGGCGTACTCGACGGCCCACTCGAAGAAGTCCGTGAGCGTTTCGTACGCGCCCCGCTCTAACAGGTCGCGTTCGGTGATCACGAGCGCGACGTGATCGGGCGGCTCGGCCTCGTGGCGACGGATGCGAAGCGCCAGATACCGTTCGTACAGTCCCACGCCAGCGACTTTCACGGCCGGTGGCATACCGGTTACGGGTCGCGCTCGTCCGACGATCGTTCTGAGAATCTGAATGCACTTTCCGAGCGTCTGAGGGCAGTGAAACCCGTCTCGAGACGGGTTCACGAACCTTCAAGTGAACGCCACAGAAAGGGATCGATATCGTGACAGCACCCGTTCGGCGAGCCGGCGTGTTCGCGGCCCTCTGTACGCTCTCGCTCGCCGTTCCGCTTTTCGGTCCGCGAGTGGGGGCAGCCGTCGCTGGCGTCGTCCTGCTGGGGGCGTACGTCGTTCCCGACGGTCCGCTCTTCGATCTGCTCGCCTATCCGGGTGATTACGAGGATTCGCGCCTCTACGGACTCATTACATTCGTCCTCGCGGGGGTCGCGCTCGGGCTCATCGCGACCGCGACATCGATGCCGGTCGCCGTCTTCGTCGGGACGATACTGCTCGTCGGCTACGGCAATCTCGGCGAGCAACTCGTCCGACTGCGCACGGAGAACGCGGTCGTCCGCGTCGGCGGCTTCTGTCTGGTCGCGATCGCGGCCGCCGTCGCCGGCCAGACGGTGACTCATACCCTCACTGGCAACACCGCTGCGTCCGCAGTCCCGGTACTCGTCTTTCTGGCCGCCAGCGGTGCCCTTCTCGCTGCCCTCCTCCGCGACGTCTTGCTGCGCTCGGACGATCCGATCGTCGTCCTCGCGGTCGGCCTCCTCCTCTGGCTGCTCGCGGAACTCGAGCCGGGCATCGCCACCGGTGAGATCGTCATCGCGCTCGCCGTCACGGTCGCGTTCGGATACGCTTCCTACGCCCTCGAGACGGCCTCGATTGCGGGAATGCTGACCGGGGTATTGTTGGGGTTGTTGACCATCGTTCTCGGCGGCTACAGCTGGTTCGCCGTCCTCATCTCCTTTTTCGCTATCGGCGGGCTCTCGACGAAGTTCCGCTACGACCGAAAGGAGGCCCTCGGCGTCGCCGAGGATAACAACGGCGCACGCGGCAGCGGCAACGTCCTCGGTAACGCCGCTGTCGCGCTCGCCGCCGTCCTCGGCTATGCCGCCAGCGATGCGGCTCTCCTGCCCCACGAACCCGACCTGTTCCTCTTCGCCTTCGCCGGCTCTATCGCGACCGCGATGAGCGACACCCTCTCGAGCGAGATCGGCAGCGTCTTCGAGCGCCCGCGACTGATCACGACCCTCGAGCCGGTCGATCCCGGGACCGACGGCGGCGTCACCTGGCAAGGGGAACTCGCCGGAATCGTCGGTGCGGCCGTCGTCGCCGGCATCGCCTACGGGCTCTTCCCCGAGGTCGAACTCGTCGGCGCGGCCGTCATCGTCGCCGCCGGCGTCGTCGGGATGACCGTCGACAGCCTGCTCGGTGCGACGCTCGAGGGCACGCTCCTCGGCAATCAGGGCGTGAACTTCCTGGCGACGCTGTCAGGTGCGCTCGTGGGTGCGTTACTTGTGCTGTCGTTCGCCGTGCTCGGCTGACGACACGACCGTCACGCGGATCGCCGTCGACGCGTTCGACTCGAAACGGGCCGACCGGACGCGATGTATCGATTCGGATCGATCGGTCGCGGACGGCGGTCAGTCGTCCGCGTCGGAGAAAGAGCGGGCTGAGCGGCCGTCGTCGGTCGACCAATCGGACCGTTCGCAGTGCGTGTCGGGATCGATCGATTCGTATCCGTCATCGATCCGCGATCCGGGCGTTCTGACTCTCGTCGTCGCCCAGAGCATCATGAAGATGGTACCGCCGAGCAGTGCGAGCGCGGCCATCGGTGGCGGTGTCATTGCGGGTGGGTCTGCGCCGTCGATATATGAACGACACGGATCGGAACCGGTCGGAGAACCGGGGTGGCAATCAGTTTCTCTCCGGCGGCCGTTCGGCGATCTCGTCGACCGCGTGGATCCGAATCCCGGTCGGGCGCTTGGTGAACTGTCCGAGCGAGCGTGCGATGATCCGCTCGACGCCGCGATCGGCCGCCAGATCCAGTAGCTGCTGGCCGAGAATGTCGTCGAGTACGACCGTCGTCGGCACCGTCTCGACGTCCTCGAGGGCGCTGTACGTATCAGACGCGTCGACTTCGTCGATCGTCTCACCGTCGGCATCGAGGAACCGAACGCGGTCGGTTTCCGACCGGATGACGGCGGTCGCGTGGCCGTAGACGGTTTGAGGACCGTCCGCCGCATCGGTCGCGGCATTGGATCCGCTCTCGTTGCCGGGTTCTTCGGTGGCCGATCCGCTCTCGACCCTCTCGGTTCGCTGTGCCGGGGACTGGGACCCGTTCGACGTCGGCTCCGCGTCCGCCCGTTCGGTCTTCGCTCTCGCCGCCGGTTCCGCCGTCGCCTCGGTCGTCGAACCGGTGTCACTCGAGTCGGCCACCGCGGCCGACTCGTTCGCGCCGGCGGACGGCTCGGTCTGGTCGTTCGAATCGCCGTCGGGCCCGGTCGGCCCTTCGTCGATGGTCTTCGGCGACGCGGCCGCGGGTTCGGAGGGCCGCGGTGCGGGCGACGAACTGCCATCCGTCGCGGCGACGGCTTCCCGGGGTTCGTTCAGTTCCGAGACGGTCTCGTAGGGGACCTTGTTCCGAAGCGCGGCGAACAGTTCGTGGTGGTCGAGATCCTCGACGGAGTTGTCGGCGGGAGCGAAGGCGACGTAATCGATGTCGCCGACCTGCGCGAGTTCCTCGAGGATCAGATCGCCGCCGCGGTCGCCGTCGAGGAAGGCGGTGACGGTCCGGTGGCGGGTGAGTTCGGCCACGGAATCGGGAATGTTCGTCCCCTCAACCGCGATCGCGTTCTTGATGCCGTACTTGAGCATGGTGAGCACGTCGGAGCGGCCCTCGACGACGATGATGGCGTCGCTGTCCGTCACGCGGGGACCGGCGGGCAGCCCCTCGTACTCGGTGATGTCCTCGACGCGGACGTGCTGGCGGACCTCCGCGAGGATCTCTTCGGAGGACATGATCGTGTCGTCGAAGCCCGTCCGGAGGAGTTCCTTCGCACGATCGACGACTTCCTTGCGCTTCGCCGCCCGGACGTCCTCGATTTCGCGCACCTCGAGGTCGGCCCGACAGGGACCGACCCGGGTGATCGTCTCGAGGGAGGCGGCGAGGGTGGCGGTTTCGACTTTATCGAGGCTGGTGGCGATCGTCACCTGACCGTGGGACTGACCCCCGGTGCTCGCGATTTCGACGTCGATGCGGCCGACTTTGCCGGACTGCCGGAGGTCGCGGAGGTCGAGGTCGTCGCCGAGCAGACCTTCCGTCTGCCCGAAGATCGCGCCGACGACGTCGCTGCGCTCGACGACCCCGTCAGCCGTGACGTCCGCGTGGATGAGGTATTTCGAAGTGTCTTCCATTGGAGATCTGTCCCCGCGAGGGGCGATGACGCGGGAATCGCGTCGGAGACCGATTTATATAGGATTTCGTTCGTGAGCGGCAAATAGCTGTTGACCTCCGAATCCACCGGTCGCCGCGGTTCCGCGGACCGCGAGACGCGACGGGCGGTCGCGACGACTGCGAACTGGCCGCACCGGGACCGAAAACGCGACGGCGTCGAAAAGAGGAGAGCGCCGGTCACTCCTCGAGGAGTCCGAGCTGCTCGAGGAACTCGTGTCGGTCGAAGAACGCCCGCTCTTCCTGAAGCTTGCCGTCTTCGACGACGAACCTCGCCATGTCACGAATCTCGAGCGTCTCGTGGGTCGGTTCGATGCCGTCGAATGCTCCCTCGTGAGTCCCCGAGAGCGTCCCTTCGGACATGACGAGCGTCTCGTCGGCGAGCATCTCGTGGACGGTTATCTCGAAGTCAGGAAAGCCTTCTACGACGTCGCGAGCGTACGCCTCGACGTTCTCGCGCCCCTCTATCGTCCCCGTCGTCGGTGACGTGAAGGTGAACGATTCGGCGACGACGTCCGATAGCCTCGAGAACTCCTGTTCGTTCCAAATCTCGACGTACTGGTTGACGAGCTGTTCGGGGTCTACCGTTGTTTTGGCCACTGTCTCCCACCCCGAAACCGACTATGATATATGGTAGCATAAGACAATTCCTTGAGCATACGCGGTAACTATAGCGCGAGCAGTCGACGGGAGCGACAATGGTCTGAAGGATATCTGCGCCCACGTCGCAGTCCGAAGCGTGTCGTCCCCCGTACCGCAATCCGAACCGCGCGTCCCCCGCGCCGCCCGTCACTCAATACGCCGGCCGATACCAGTACCAGTAGACCGTGATCGCGAGGAGAACGACCAACCCGCCGAGGAAGAAGAGCAGTCCCGGCGGGACGGTTCCGAACACCGTCTCGATCGCCTCCGCGCCGCCGTCGGTGGCGTTCTGGAGCGTCTCGTTGTCGGCGTCCAGCGTCGGATCCGTCGCTCCCGGGTCATCGGCCGACTCCGTCGTCCCCGCATCGCCGCCGCTGGCGCCGTCGGCCGAGCCGCGGTCCGTCGTTTCGGTGTCCGCAGCACTGAACTCGTCGCTCTCGTGCTGTTCGGTCGGCTCCGAACTCGAGCCGTCCGCTGCCCCGTCGTCGGTCTCCTGAGACGACTCGCCGTCGCGTCCACCGTCCGATCCCGCCGACTCTGCGCCGCCGTTCGCCGTCGCTCCCGTTCCGGTCGGCGCGAGCCACCGCGTCATCGCGTATTGGACGAGCAAACTACCGCCGGCCAATACGCCGATCCCGCCGATCAACCGCGAGAGCGCCTCCTTCAACTGGCTCGCTCGCGACTCGTCGCTCGTCACGATCAGCGGCCCGTCGGTAGTTGCGTAGACGCTCATCTCGTTGCCGCGCGAGGAGTACCAGGTGTCGACGATCTCGACGAGGCCGGCGTCCTCGAGATTCTCCAAGTGATATCGGACGTTCTGGATCGAGGAGTCGACCGCGTCGGCGACGTCGCTCGGCGTGCCGGGTTCGTCGTCGAGACGCGAGTAGATCTCACGGGCCGTCGTCGAGGAGAGCGCGCCGAACACCGCGTCGGCGTCCTCGCCCTCGAGGTCGACAACGCGGGGCTGGCCCTCTTCGGCGGCCGTGTCGGAGCGAAAGGGGAAGAGACGGGCCATATCGTGGTTCGATTCCTATTCGATGTCAAACACATATACTCTTTTTCCTCGGTGAAAGAGCGATTTCAGCTATCGAAAACCGCCAGACGAGACCGGCGAGTTAGATCGATGAATAATTCTCTTCGATATCGGCATTCGAATAGTAAGAATTACCCACGTCGGGACGAAGTGTCATGCATGCGCCGGAACGAATTGGGGCTCTGGATCGTCGTCGGACTCGTCCTCGCCGGACTCGCGATTCCGTGGTTCCTGTGGGGGTCGGCGACTGTCGTCGCCGGACTTCCGGTCTGGCTGTGGTGGCACATCGGTTGGATGGGGACCGCATCGGTCGTCTTCTGGCTGTTCACGCAGCGCGCCTGGGGGATCGGTATCGAACCCGACGAGCGCGACGGCGGCTCGCGCGGCCGAGGACCGGTCCGAGCCGACCGCACTCGAGACGGCGGAACCGGGGGTGACTCGCCGTGAGAGCGGTCACGCTCCAGCTGTCGATTATCGTCGGCTACCTCCTGGTCGCCCTCGCGGTCGGGCTGATCGCCTACCGGCTGACCGACCGCACGGCCGAGGACTTCTATCTCGCGAGCCGAACGCTCGGGACGGTCGTCCTCCTCTTTACGACCTTCGCGACGCTGCTGTCGGCGTTCACCTTCTTCGCCGGGCCGAACATCGCGTACGCGCAGGGCCCCGAGTGGATCCTCGTCATGGGCCTGATGGACGGCATCATCTTCGCCGTCCTCTGGTACGTCATCGGCTACAAGCAGTGGCTGCTCGGCCAGCGGTACGGCTACGTGACCCTCGGCGAGATGCTGGGCGACCGCTTCGGATCCCGGTGGCTCCGCGGGCTCGTCGCCGGCGTCAGCCTGCTCTGGCTCTTTCCCTACGTCATGCTCCAGCAGGTCGGAGCCGGCACCGCGCTCGAGGCGCTGACCGAAGGCGCTGTTCCCTACGCCGCCGGAGCCGGACTAATCACCGCGTTCATGATCCTCTACGTCGTCGTCGCCGGAATGCGCGGGATCGCCTGGACCGACACGCTGCAGGGCGCGTTCATGCTCGTCACGACCTGGGTCGCGCTGCTCTGGGTGCTCGCAGCCGTCGGCGGGCCCGACGCTGCGACGGCGGCGCTCGCGTCGAACCCGGAGACCGGCGGCTTCCTCTCGCTCGGGGGCGGCATCTACACGGTCCCGTGGATCCTCTCGACGGCGATCACGATCGGCTTCGGCGTCGCGATGTTCCCGCAGGTCAACCAGCGCTTCTTCGCCGCGAGCTCGAAAACCGTGCTCAAACGTTCCTTCGCCCTCTGGCCGGTCCTCTGTGTCCTGCTGTTCGTCCCCTCGTTCATGCTCGGCGCGTGGGCCGCCGGTCTCGGCGTCCCGATGCCCGACAGCGGCAACATTCTGCCGGCCGTCCTCGCCGAGTACACGCCGACCTGGTTCGCCGCGCTCGTCATCGCCGGCGCGATGGCCGCGATGATGTCGTCCTCGGACTCGATGCTGCTGTCGGGCTCGTCGTACTTCACGCGGGACCTCGTCAGACCGATCGCCGCGTTCTTCGGCGTCCGCCTCTCCGAGCGCCAGGAGGATCTGATCGCCCGCGGCGGCGTCGTGGTCTTTGCGAGCGCGGCGTTCCTCGTCAGCCTGTTCCGGCCGGCGGGGCTGTTCGAACTCGGCGACGCGGCCTTCAGCGGCTTCGCCCAACTCGCGTTACCCGTCCTGCTCGCGCTCTACTGGCGCAAGATTACGCGAGCCGGCATCACTGCGGGAGTGGTGACGAGCCAGGCCTTCTACATCTCGAGCCTCTTCCTCGCGATCGTCCCCAACTCCTACGCCGGCTGGTCGGCCGGCATCGTTGGGATGGGGCTCGGACTCGTCGTCACTGTCGTCATTTCGCTGGTGACCTCGCCGGCGGCCGCCGAGCGGCGCGCGATCTACTTCGATCGACTCGGTGCCGACTGACGGCGTTCGAACCGCCACGCTGAACGGCCCCGGCCGCATACGCGCTGTCAATGGCTATCGACCTACCGCCCGCAATCGCCGACGACTGGCGTCGTCTCGGCAGCCGAACCGACGAGCGAAGCCTCTCGCTGGCGACGGTCACCGCCGAGACGACCGTCTTCGAACACCGACCGACCGCCGACGCGCTCGAGCGGCTCCGCACGGATGGCGACATCCCGGCGCGGTCGCTGTTCACCGTCGATCTCGACATCAGCCCCTCCCTCTCGGTCGTCGGGCTCGATCCCGGCGACGCCCTCGAGATGGCCGCCCCGAAAGTCCGCGATCAGTTCGCCGACACGCTCGAGGACGACGGGATCGACGTCGGCGCGGAGCGAACGACTGAATACATCGATCGGCCGGACGGGGCGGTCGGTCACCTCACCGTCCTTGAGGCCGCGTATCCGGTCGACTCGGACGCGGCGGCCGACGGCGGTGACGAGGCCGACGGCGAACCCGAGACGATCGACGCCGAAGCCCACGTCGCTGTCTGGCCCGCCGCCGACGCGTACGTGATGGCCGGCGGGATCCTCCCGCTCGAGGCCCCCGACGGCGAGGACCTGCTCGCGGCCGCGCTCGATATCGATCCCGCTCGGGACCGCGAGGGGATCGTCGATCTGTTCCGGGGGCTCGAACTCGAGGGTTCGGACGACGACTGATCGGCTTCTGTCGAAATGATTAATTGACCGCACATCGACCTCCCGGTATGGCTCACTATAGCGGCCGCGATTACCCGGAGATGGCGAAAACGGGGTTCTTCCTCGGGCTCGCCCTCTTCGTCGTCGGGGCTGGCAGCGAACTGGTCGGGCACGCGGTGTTCGGATCGCTCCCGCAGTGGGAGAACACGCTGTTTTTCGCGCTGACGATGATCGGCTTCGCGATCGGGTTCGCCTCCCCGTTCGTCTTCGGTATCGTCATGCCACTGATCGAATAGCGCGACCGACGATTCGAACTGCCGGTCGAACGCAGACTCCGACGATTCGTCGCTCGTTCGCTCGACTTCCGCTGCGGTGTTCGTCCGCGACTGGGTTCGAGACGTTCCGGTTGCGGATCGCCAACAGTCCCGAAACTGGTGTTTTTTATAAATACCCGCCCACGTATCGGATATGCAAACCCACATCGTCCCGGTCGGGTTCGACTACGACCGGCTGATCGCGCCCCTGGTGCGCGATCAGATCGATGTCGACAGCGTCATCCTGCTCGAGGGCGCGGTCGGCAGCGAGGCCAACGTCGAGTACTCTCGGCACCTCTCGAAGAAACTCGAGACGGACTTCAAGAACCTGCTGGGGGCCGAGACCGAGCGGTTCGTCTTGGAGGACGTCTACGACTACGACGACGCCTTCGAGCAGGCCTACGAGCTCATCACGGCGGAGCTCGACGCCGGCAACGAGGTCTGGGTCAACGTCGCCGCGATGCCCCGGACCGTGAGCTTCGCCTTCGCCAACGCCGCTCACTCGCTGATGGTCGAACGCCAGGAGGACCGCGAGGGGATTCACACCTACTACACTGCCCCCGAGAAGTACCTGGAGACCGAACTCGCCGAGGAACTGCGCGAACAGATCGCCCTGCTCGAGGACCTCCAGCGGGCCGACGACGGGATCGAGAACGACCGGATCGTGAGTCGCCTCGAGAGCGCCCGAGACCTGCTAGACGAGTTCGACGAGCGCGGGACGACCATCGGCGCGAAGGAGATCGACGGCAAGCACATCGTCGAGTTGCCGGTCGCCTCCTTCTCGAACGTCAAGCCCTTCGAGGAACTCATTCTCTACAAACTCGGCGAGGACGGCGAGTTCGACTCCGTCTCGGAACTCGCCGAGTCGCTGGCCCGCGAGTTGAACGAGGAGTACACCGACAGCTTCCGGTCGAAAGTCATCTACAACGTCGACCGGCTAGGTCCCGGCGGGAAGGGGTACATCGAGCGCGAAGAGCACGGCAAGTCCTACCGGACGCGACTCTCGCGGATCGGCGAGTTATGGGTGCGAGCCCACTCGGACGACGAGACAGACGACTAGTCGATCGCCGCGACGGCGACGATGGACTCCCCCTCTCGAACGCGGCGGCGCGCCCGCCGTGTCGGCTCCGACGAGCAGTGCCGGACGTACGCTTACAACGGTTCGTCTGGAACCCCAATTCGGAATGAACGTGCTGGTCGTTCTGGGCCATCCCAGAACCGACAGCTTCTGCGGTGGGTTGGCCGACGCGTATCAGGAGGGGGCCTGCGAGGCGGGCGTCGACGTCCGCCGACTCGACCTCGCCGACCTCGAGTTCGATCCCCACGTCCGGACCGAGAGCCCCGAAGAGCAACCGCTCGAGGACGATCTCGCCGACGCCCAGCAGCGCATCGAGTGGGCCGACCACCTCGCGTTCGTCTATCCGAACTGGTGGGGGACGATGCCCGCGCTGCTCAAGGGCTTTTTCGACCGCACCTTCACCCCCGGATTCGCGTTCTCGTTTTACGAGGAGGGCGAGGGCGCGGGCCATCGGGAGCTGCTGAGCGATACGACCGCCGAACTGATCGTGACCATGGACGTCCCCCCGCTGATCTATCGGTGTCTCCTCAGACGGCCCGGCACCAACGCGATCAAGCGCGCGACGCTGGGATACGCCGGCATCCGGACCACGCGCGTCACGAATCTGGGTCCGGTCGAGGACTCGAGTCCCGAGAAGCGAGAGGCGTGGCTCGAGAAAGCGACGCGGCTGGGCCGCAGTCTCGCCGACGGGCCAGAGCCGCCGGCGACGCGAACGAAGCGACGGCTCACGACGTGGCTCAAAGCGCTTCGGCTCCAGTTCTATCCGATGGCGTGGATCGCCTACACTGTCGGCGCGCTGGCGGCGACCGGCCCGAGCGACGCGTTCTCCTCGGCGGTCTACTGGCTCGGGTTTTGCTTCCTGTTCTGCCTCGAGGCGGCGACGGTGTTGAGCAACGAGCACTTCGATTACGAGACGGATCGACGGAACACGTTCGCGGGCCCGTTTACGGGGGGTTCTCGAGTGCTCGTCGAGGGCGAACTCGAGCGTTCAGACCTCCGCGGCGGCGTTCGAAATGCCCTCGCACTCGCTGCAGTCGCGGCCCTCGCCGTTCTCGTGTTCGGTGCCGGCTCGCTGCTCGCGATGACCGCCGCGATGGGGGTCCTCGCAGTGCTGGCGCTCGGGTACACGGTACCGCCCCTACAGCTCTCCTATCGCACGCTCGGCGAACTCGACGTCGCCGTGACCCACAGCGTCGGCGTCCTGCTCTGCGGATTCGTCTTTCTCGGCGGCTCGTGGCTCGACCCGGTCCCGTGGCTGCTGGGGATTCCCTTCCTCCTGTCGATCCTGCCGTCGATCACGCTCGCGGGCGTCCCGGACTACGAGGCTGACCGCGCCGCCGGCAAGGTGACCCTGGCCGTTCGGCTCGGTATCGACGGGGCCGGGACGGTGGCGACCGCAACCGCGCTGCTCGCCGCCGCGACCGGCGTTCTCCTGTACGCGCTCGCGGTGATCCCCCGTGCCTACGGCCCGCTCGTCGCCCTCAGCGTCCCCCACGCGGTGGCGATCGCCTGGCTGGTCCGCGACCGTCTCGAGGCGTCCGCGATGCCGGGCCGGATCGACGGGCTGATGGCCGCGTCGCTGGCCTATATCGTCTGGTTCGGCGTCGTGCCGCTGGTCGAACTGCTGTGATTCCGTCCGCTCGAGCGGCCCGTCGGCCATCCGATCGCGCCCGCTGAGACGCGAAACATCTAACACGGTCGCCGCCCGACTTCGCACGTATGAGCCAGTCCGTCGCGGTGACGGCCGTGCCGTTCGATGGCCCGCGTGACGCTGTTTTCGTAGGGGCGCTGTAGCCCCACCTTCCCCACCCCGTTTCGACGGATGTATTGTCGCCGACCAGCATTCACCGAGCAACGACCGCTCTATGGACGATAGCCAACTGCACTTTCGGACGACGTATCGACGACGCCCGCGACGGGCGGTGAGAGCATGAGCATGGATTCGCCGGAACACGCGGACGACGAGCCCAGCCTTGAGGGCGGCTACGACCCCGAATCGGTCGAGTCGCGCTGGCAGCGGCGCTGGATCGACGCGGATGTCTACGCCTACGAGGGCGACGAGAAGCGGGACCCGAACACCGTCTACTCGATCGACACGCCGCCGCCGACGGTCTCGGGCAGCCTGCACATGGGCCACCTCTACGGCTCCACCTTGCAGGACTTCGCCGCGCGATTCCAGCGGATGCACGACGGCGACGTGCTCTTTCCGTTCGGCTACGACGACAACGGAATCGCGAGCGAGCGGCTGACCGAATCGGAACTGGACATCCGCCATCAAGACTACGAACGCCGCGAGTTCCAACAACTCTGCCGCGAGGTCTGCGAGGAGTACGAGGCCGACTTTACCCGCAAGATGCAGAACCTCGGGACCTCGATCGACTGGAACAACACCTACAAGACGATCGAACCCCGCGTCCAGCGCATTTCGCAGCTCTCCTTCCTCGACCTCTACGAGAAGGGCCGCGAGTACCGGAAGAAAGCGCCCGCGATCTGGTGTCCCGACTGCGAGACGGCCATCTCGCAGGTCGAGATGGAGGACGACGAACGAGGCTCGCACTTCAACGACATCGCGTTCGAACTCGTGGGAGAAGACGCCCCGCGCGAGGAATTCGTCATCTCGACGACGCGGCCGGAACTCATCCCGGCCTGCGTCTCCGTCTTCGTCCATCCGGACGACGAGGAGAATCAGGACCTCGTCGGTGAGACCGCTCGGATTCCGATCTTCGGCCACGAGGTGCCGATCATCGAGGACGAGCGCGTCGACATGGAGAAGGGCAGCGGCGTCGTGATGTGCTGTACCTTCGGCGACCAGAACGACATCGAGTGGTACCAGGCCCACGACCTGCCGCTCCGCGTCGCCATCGACGAGTCCGCGACGATGACCGACCTCGCTGGCGACTACGAGGGCATGTCCACCGAGGAGGCCCGCGAGGCCATCGTCGAGGACTTAGAAGACGAGGGCTCCCTCCGCGACCGCTGGGAGATTACCCACGCCGTGCAGGTCCACGAACGCTGTGACACCGCCGTCGAGTACCGCGTCTCCAAGCAGTGGTACGTCGAGATTCTGGACCACAAGGAGGAGTACCTCGAGGCCGGCCGGGAGATGGACTGGTACCCCGAGAAGATGTTCACCCGCTACGAGCATTGGATCGAGGGCCTCGAGTGGGACTGGCTGATCTCGCGCCAGCGCGACTCGGGGATTCCGTTCCCGGTCTGGTACTGTGCGGACTGCGACCATCCGGTCATGGCCGAGCGGGAGGACCTTCCGGTGGACCCGCTCTCGGACGAGCCCCCAGTCGACAGCTGTCCCGAATGCGGCCACGACGAGTTCGAGGCCGAGGAGGACGTCTTCGACACGTGGGCGACCTCCTCGCTGACGCCGCTGATCAACGCCGGCTGGGACTGGGACGCCGAGAGCGAGGCGTTCACGATGGACAACCCCGAGCTCTACCCCTTCGATCTCCGCCCGCAGGGCCACGACATCATCTCGTTCTGGCTGTTCCACACCATCGTCAAGTGCTACGAGCACACCGGCGAGGTGCCCTTCGACGCGACGATGATCAACGGCCACGTCTTAGACGAGAACCGCGAGAAGATGTCCAAGTCGCGGGGCAACGTCGTCGAGCCCGACGAGGTGCTGTCCGAGTATCCCGTCGACGCCGTCCGGTTCTGGGCCGCCAGCGCCGCTGTCGGCGACGACTTCCCGTACCAGGAGAAGGACCTGACCGCCGGCGAGAAGCTCCTGCGAAAGCTCTGGAACGCCTCGAAGCTCGTCGACACGCTCGCGCCCGCCCACCCCGACGAGCCGGCCGAACTCGAGGCGATCGATCGCTGGCTCCTCGCGGAACTCGACGACGCCGTCGACGATCTCACCGCCCACCTCGAGGACTACGAGTTCGCGAAGGCCCGCGACCGCCTCCGAACGTTCTTCTGGAACACCTTCTGCGACGACTACCTCGAGATCGCCAAGACGCGCGAAGACAATCCGTCGACCCAGTACGCGCTGCGGACCGCCCATCGAACCTTCCTCGAGCTGTGGGCCCCGTTCCTGCCCCACGCGACGGAGGAGATCTGGCAGGCCGTCTACGCGGACGGTGAGGGCGACCTCGACGAAACCAGCATCCACGTCCGCGACTGGCCCGCTCCGCAGGGCTACGAGGCCGACCTCGAGGCCGGCGAGACGGCCATGGAGGTCATCTCCGCGCTGCGACGCTACAAGAGCGAGAACCAGTTGCCGCTGAACGCCGACCTCGAGTCGGTGGCCGTCTACGGTTCCATCGAGGGCTTCGAGGACGCGATCCGGAACGTGATGCACGTTCGGGATCTCACGGTGCTCGAGGAACAGCCGGAGATCACGACCGAGGTCGCCGAGATCGACCTCGACTACTCGACACTCGGTCCGAAGTTCGGGTCGAAGGTCGGCGAGATCGACGCCGGCATCGAGAGTGGCGAGTACGAAATTGACGACGACGCCGGAGTCCTCCGAGTCGCCGGCGAGGAACTCGAAGACGACCTCTTCGAGGTCGAACTCGAGCGGACCTACTCGGGTGACGGCGAGATGATCGAGACCGAGTCGGCGGTCCTCATCCTCGAGTAATCCTCTCACCGTCTCTCGGAGACGACTCGGTCTGTTGTGTCCGTTCAGTCCCTCCTTCGGTCCGATATCGCTGACTGTCGCGGGTCGTTGAAGAAATCGGCGGGGAGTAACTGAACGGTTATAACGCCCTCGTCCAATCGTGACCCGTACTCTGCCGAAGTCGATGAGAGCCGATGCGTCGGTTGCCGCCGTGTAAGCCGAGTACAGCGCACCATGATGACAGATATCTCGGACGCGAAATCCGTGGAGACCGACGGGTCTCTTCCCTCGAACACGATCTTCGAGCTCCTGTACGACGAACATCGCCGGTACGCGTTGTACTACCTCTCCCGGAGAGTGGGGGCGATCAGTCTCGAGGACCTCGTCGATCGGATCGCCGATCGAGAGGATGCCGACCGCGACGGAATCGAACGGATCGCCGTCACGTTCCACCACAACCACCTGCGGAAGCTGATCGACTCGAAGGTCCTGCGCTACGACGCGGACGCCGGGACGATCGAACGCCGGACCGCAGCCCGCTCGCTGGACCCGTACCTCGAGCTCGCGTACGTCGACGACCTGTAGGACGGAGTCGGCGCTGCTCGGGCCGGCAGCTACGGCCGGCTCCGGGCCGATTCACACTTTTTGACTCGCGTCGCGAGCGCGAGAAACAGCGCGAGGAGGACGAACGTCACTTCGCCGGCGGCGATCACGCCGAGCGCGTCGGCCTCGAGGAACATGGCCGTCCCTCGTTCGACGGGGATGATCGTGTGGTGTGGGTCGCCGACGACGGGGACGAAGTAGTCGACGATGAGGTTGCTCCAGTACCAGACGGCGGCGACGGCGACGGCCCACACCGGAAAGTCGGAGATCCGGTGGAGGACGAAGGCCTGGACGACCATCGCGAGGTGGCTCCAGAAGAGGAACTGGTACATCACCGGGTGGAGGTACGCGTAGGAGTCCGCGAACGCGAGCAGCGTGTACGGCGTCCAGAGACCGAGTACGATGTTCCCGAAGAAGGCCAGTGCCGTGAGCCACGGCTGTTCGCGGCCCAGCTTCCACGCGCCGATCGCCAGCGCGACGAACAGCGTCGCGAGCGGACTGTCCGGCACCCAGGGCCAGAGCGCGGCCGTGGTCTCCGCGAACTGGCCGGAGTAGTACCAGAAGCCGAAGGCCGTTCCCGCGAGGTTGATCGCCACGACGAGCCACGCGAACCGCAGGCCGAGGTCCTCGAGCGTCGTCGGGACGGGCGCGAGATACGCCGGGAGCGACGTGTCGTCGGGCCGCTCGCGATCGGACAGCCGAGTCGACGCGGTCATTGTCCGGCGCGACGGCCGGAACCCGCAAAACAGTAGCGGTCTCGACGGCGAGCCCGACGCGTACTACTATCACAGGACCCGTCGTACCGTCTGACATGACGACGGTCGAACGGACGCGACGACGGCTTTCGACCGGCCACGAGATCGAACTCCCGCTCGAGCTGTCGTTCGCGATGGGTGGCGTCACCGTTCCCGCCCGTCGCGGCCGGCTCGAGGCAGCCCTGCCGGACGAGCTCTCCGCGCTCGCGATCGCACCCGGTATCGGCTGCGCGACGCTCGCCGGGATCCAGTACCACCGGGTCGGTGGTGGACAGCAGGATGAGACGGGACTCGAGCCGTACGACGAGTTCGCGGTCATCATCCCGGCGATCCGCGGCCGCGGGAGTCGAACGACCCTCCCGCTCGCAGGGCTCGCGGGCAGCGAACTCGGCGGCTACGTTCACTGGCTCCCGGTGACGACCGAGCCCTCGGTCGCGCTCGGGCGCGAGATCTGGGGCTATCCCAAGGAACGGGCCGATATCACGGTGTCCGACGGCCCGGACGGGATCCGCACTGTCGTCGACGGCGGTCGCTACGGGGACGAGTCCGTCCGGCTCGAGGTCGCGCGACCCCGTCTCGGGCCGCGAGCGCGTGACTGGACGATGGCCAGCTACACGCGGAAAGACAGGAATCTCCTGCGGACGCCGGCCTGGATTCGAGGCGACGTGGCGATCGGACTCGGGCCCTCGATCGGCACCTGCCTCGAGGTCACGTCGGAACTGGCCCGCGAACTCGGACTGTGGCGACGGCCGCTCGCACGGCTGTACGGCTCGGACGTTCGAGCGCGCCTGTTCGAGGGCGAGCGGCCGGACGGCTGAGGCGGCCCGATCGAGCGGCCGATCGCGATTCGGTAGAGGGACCCACCGAACGATTTCGGTTCCCCCGGCCGAATCGGCCCCAAAGAACACGCGTAAGTGCGGGGGCTCCTAACCGCGGCGTATGACCGACAACACCGATCTCGAGGAACTGCGGCGCGGGACCGATCTCGTCAAGCGCGGCTTCGCACGGATGCAGAAGGGCGGCGTCATCATGGACGTCGTCGATCCCGAACAGGCCCGTATCGCCGAAGAGGCCGGCGCGGTCGCCGTGATGGCGCTCGAAGCCGTCCCCGCGGATATCCGCAAGCGCGGCGGCGTGGCCCGGATGGCCGACCCCGCCGACGTCGCGGAGATCGTCGAGTCGGTCTCGATCCCCGTCATGGGCAAATCCCGCATCGGCCACACGAAGGAGGCCCAGATCCTCGAGGCCGTCGGCGTGGACATGATTGACGAGTCAGAGGTGCTCACGCCCGCGGACGACGCCTACCACATCGACAAGCGCGACTTCACCGCGCCGTTCGTCTGTGGCGCGCGCGACCTCGGCGAGGCGCTGCGCCGGATCGACGAGGGTGCGGCGATGATCCGAACGAAGGGCGAGGCCGGCACCGGCGACGTGAATCAGGCCGTCCACCACCAGCGCACGATCAAGGGCGCGATCCGGAAACTCGAGGGGATGAGCCACGAGGAACGGGAAGCGTTCGCCCGCGAGATCGAAGCGCCCGCGGAACTGGTCCACGAGACCGCCGAGATGGGACGACTTCCCGTCGTCAACTTCGCCGCGGGCGGCATCGCGACGCCCGCCGACGCCGCGCTCATGATGCACCACGAGTGCGACGGCATCTTCGTCGGCAGCGGCATCTTCGGCGCGGAGAACCCGCCCGAGATGGCCGAAGCGATCGTCGAGGCGACGAACAACTGGGACGACCCCGAGACGCTCGCGGAGATCTCGAAGAACCTCGGTAAGAGCATGAAAGGCGACGCGAACGCCGACCTCCCCGAGGAAGAGAAGATGCAGGGCCGGGGCGTCTGACTGACGCAGGACCCGTTTCCGTTCGCTGACGCTCCGGAACTGCGACTGACAGGCAAGCACGCTCATTTTCTCCGTATACGACGTACTGGCTCCATGAGCCGGGACACGTCTCCGACCAGTGCCGAGCAGTTCGTCGCCCGAATCACGGATGGAACCGAGCGGTTGCTCCGCGAAGCCGCAGCCGACGGATCGGACGAGAGGCGGGCGGTGATAACGGAACTCCTGGACGTCGTCGCGGAAGTCGAGGACCTCCTCGAGACGACGGATCTCGAGCGGTTGCCGGCCGCCGTCGACGTGTCGGAGCTACCGGGTCTCGTCCGGCTAGACGAACTCCCGAACGCGATGCGCGATCGGGATCCGGACCTGGCAGTGGATCTCAGTACGATCGGGGACGTCATCGAGCTGCGAGAACTCTGGAACACCGTCGATATCGCCGATTTCCTGCGAGAGCTGCGACAGCTCCGGACGGAACTCGAGGACGTCGTCAGCCCCGACGCGTTCGAAACGTCCGGCGACTCCGAGGCGGCAGCCGAGATCCGCCGGTTCGTCGACGACGTGACGCCGGAGGCGACGAACGCGGCGCTTCAGCAAGAAGCGAAGGAGGCCGCTCGAACTGCACGAAAGGGCGTCGTCGAGGCCCATTCCACGTTCGAGAAACTGTACGAGTCGACCGGGCGCGGTCCCGGCTACGCCGGTCGGAAACCGGTCTCGAAAAATCCGACTGCCGTCTCGTCGGTGCCGTACGGTCCGCTCCCGGACAGCGTTTCCACGAGAGTGTCGACCGTCCCGGCCACCGTTCGACACGCGAAAGTCGACGCTCTCCCGCGGATCTACGGGCGCCGCTGGAAGACGGCCGCGCGCTCGAAGTGAGCCGCCACCGTTACGCGTCCGACTCCCACCACGTCTCGAGCGGCGGAATAATACCCGTTCGGAGGAGCGCGAGAAAGACCAGATAGGTTATCGTCGCACCACAGCACAGCGACAGTACCGGGACCGGCGCGGTTCGAGCGCCGACGGCGGCTCCGCCGATCGCCAGCGCGAGCGACGCGAGTTGGACGGGCCGTCGTTCCCAGTAGTACCGAACGAGCGACGGGTCTCGAGCGGCGAGCAGTTCGAAGGTGATCGTCGCGATACCGCCGACGAGCAGGAAACGCAGTGAGAGCGACACATCGGCGAGGACGACGAGACCCAGGAACGCGGCGAGCGCGATCAGTGCGAGGGCGCCGTCGGTTCTCGTTCCCATCCGCGGCTACGAGTCGTCTCGGTACAGCGTCGCACCCTGCCCGACGGCGGTCTGGTAGGCCCGACTCTCGACGCCGGCCGCGTCGAAGGCGTCGACCATCGCCGAGGCGATCGCCCGCTGGTCGCGGCGGTGACAGACCGCGAGGATTCCCGGGCCGGCACCGCTGACGGTGACGCCGGTCGCGCCCGCCTCGAGGGCGGCCTCGCGAACCCGTTCGTAGCCGTGGATCAGCTTGGTCCGTTCGGGTGTGACGATCGCGTCGTTCATCCCTCGACCGACGAGATCGGGATCGTCTCGCGTCATGCCGACGGTCAGCGTCGCGGCGTTGCCGACGGTGTCGACGACGTCGTCCATGGTGGCCGAGTCGGGAACGACGCCGCGCGCGTCGCGCGTGGACACGGAAATTTCCGGCAGGCAGGCGACGACGGGGACGGACGCGTCCACCTGCGTGACGTCGTCGTCGGTGACGACGGTGAAGCCGCCGAGCAGGGAGGGCGCAACGTTGTCCGCGTGTGCTTCCCCGGAGACGAGCGCCTCGCCCTCGGCGGCCACGGGGACGAGTTCCTCGCGAGAGCGCCCCCGATCGTAGAGTTCGTTCAGCGCGACGGCGGCGGCGGCCGCGCTCGCGGCCGACGATCCCAGCCCCGAGGACGGCCGAACGCCCTTGTCGATCCGGATGCGCGCCGGAGCGTCGAGCGCCTCCGCGACCGCGCCGACGGTGTTCTTCTTCGGGTCTTCCGGGATGTACTCGCTGCCGGCACCGGTGACCGTAATCCTCGTCTCGGGCGCGCGTTCGACTCGGACGACGTCGGCGGGCGTCCCGAGAGCGACGCCGAAGACATCGAAGCCACTCCCGAGGTTCGCACTCGTCGCGGGTGCCCGCACGGTGAGCATGCCGATTCCTTTCCAGACGGCAGTCAAAAAGGTAGCGAACGACACCGCTGATATGCCGGCCGCGCCGCGGACACGTCGGCCGACCGCGCCGCGCTTCGACTCGAGGCGAGCGCAGCGATATTCGCCGGTCGAACGCGGTCGCGGGATTACTCGTCGTCCGTCGCGCCGAACGTGAACACGTCGTCGCTGTCGGATTCGTCCCCGTCGTCGTCGCCGACGTCGAGATCGTCATCGGTCGACTCGTCGGTCGCGAGGTCGTCGTCGGCGTCCGACTCGGTCTCGGCGCTCTCTGCACCGTCGCCGTCGTCGACCGGCTCGAGCGGCGTGGCGACCGCTTCGTCCGTGTCGCCCGCGTCGGTGTCGATGTCAGCGAGCGGATCGGTCGGTTCGGCCGACTCGGTCACGTCGACCCCGTCGGCGTCGTCGGCTCCGCTCTCGTCGATTCCGAGGATCTCTTCCGCACCGATTTCCTCGGTCGCGTCGTCACCGTCGGCATCGCTGCCGGTTGCCGGTCCGTCGTCGGCACGGTCGATCGAGCCGTCGGACGGTGTCTCGGCCTCGGACGGCTCGCCCTCGAGCGCGGTATCCGTCGACCGCTCGGTAGTGGCGTCGTCCGTATCCGCGCCGTCCTCGAGTTCGACGGCGTCCTCGTCCGCGTCGTCGAACGTGAGGGCCTCGTCGGAGTCGCCCTCCTCGTCTCCGACATCGGCATCGAAGGTGATCCCCTGGCCCTGCGCGGTCGATTCGTCGCCGGCCGCGTCGACGTCGACGTCGGCGTTCGCTGCGGGCGCGTCCAGTTCCGCGTCCACGTCGAACGTCGATTCGAAGTCGACGTCCGCGCGGTCGATGTCGGTGTCGAACCGATCGAGCGCTTCGGAGAGCTGTGACGCCTGTTCGGAGAGGCTCGAGGCGGACTTCGTGACCTCGGTCAGTGCGGTCGTCTGCTCTTCGGCCGCGGCGGCGACGTTCTCGGCTTCCGAGGTCGTCTCCTCGGAGATCGTCGCCGCGTCGTCGACCATCGCGACGACCTCCTGCGTGGAGGCCGCCTGCTCTTCGGTCGCCGCGGAGATCTCCTGAACGCCCACGTTGGTCTCCTGTGCGAGTTCGGCGATCTCTTCGAGTGCGTTGACCGCGTCCTCGACCTGCTCGCTGGCGTGTTCGATGTCGGAACTCGTGCCTTCGACCTCGGCGGCCGACTTTTCGGTCCGCTCGCGGATCGCCTCGAGCCGGTCTTCGGCCTCGTCGGCCGCCTCGGCGACGTCCTCGGAGAGCGCCTTGACCTCCTTCGCGACGACGGAGAACCCTTCGTCGTCGCTGCCGCCCGCGGATCGGGAGGCCTCGATGTTGGCGTTCAGTGCCAGCATGTTGGTCTGGCGGGCGATCTCGGAAATCGTGTTGATCAGCTCGTCGATCTGCTGGACCTCTTCCTCGAGCCGGCGGATCTCGGCGACGGCGTCGCCGGCCTCGCCTTCGATATCGTCCATCGCAGTGATCGCCGCTTGGGCGGCTTCCTGCCCTTCGTGTCCCGTGTCGACGGTCCGTTCGGCGATATCGGCCACCTCGTTCGAGGAGGCGGCGATCTCCTCGGTCGTCGTCGAGAGGCCGCTCATCTCCTGGTTGACCGACTGGAGCGACTCGTTCTGTCGGTCCGCACCGTCCGAAATCTCCTGAATCGACTCGGTGACCTGTTGGGAGGCGGATCGGACCTCCTCGCTCGAGGCGGTCACCTGCTCGGAGGCGGTCGCGACGTCGGTCGCGAACCGGTTGAGCTCGGCGATGGTCTGCTCGATCTCGCTGAGCATCTCGTTGAAGTCCTCGCCGATCTGTCGCATCGTCTCGTTCTCGCTTTCGACGTCCGCGCGGGCGGTGAGGTCGCCGTCGGCGGCGTCACCCATGACCGCACAGTATTCGGCGGCCTTCTGCTCCAGATTATGATTGATGCGTTCGGTCTCCTTCCGGGCCTGTTCGGCCTCCATGCGAGCGGATTCCGCCTCGTGAATCTGAGTCTTCAGCGAATCGCGCATCGAGGCGAAGCCGTCGTACAACTGTCCGATGCTGTCGATACGGGAGGAACTGAGATCGACCTCGAGGTTCCCCTCCTCCATCTGTTTCGTCTTGCCCGTGAGTCGATCGATCGCCCTCGCGGTGTTTCGACCGAGCACTGCACCGATGAGGACGATTGCGGCGACCCCGGCGAACGTGGCGATATACCCGAAGTCGCGGACGGTCTGGACGAAGCCGTAGACGTCGGACGTCGGCGCGTGGGTCACGACGACCCAGTTCGTGCCTTCGATCGGCGCGTAGCCGACCGTGTACGGTTCGTCGATGACCGACGGCGTGGCGGACATCTGGACGACGCCCGCCTCCTGTTCGAACGAGTCCATCGATCCGCGGAGCTCTTCGCCCAGTCGGACCGGTTCCATGGCCGCGTCGTCGCCGTATTCGGTGAGCACTCGTTCGTTGCGCTCGTCGAAGGCGACCGTGCCCTCGGTGTTGACGACCATCGTGAATCCGCTGTCGATGCGGTCACCGCCTTGGAAGTCGCTCGCAATGTCCGAGACGCGGACCTCGAGAACGAGCATTCGATTCTCCCCGCCGCCGATCGGGCTCACGAACCCGACGACTGGTGTCCCGCCGACGTCGTAGACGTCCGAGACGTGCACCTCACTCACCTGATTGGTCTCGACGTCGTCGAGCCAGTTTCGTTCCTCGTCCTGGAAGCTCACGTCGCTTTTCATCGTCGTACTGCCGACGACCCGTTTGTTCTCGGTGTCGTGATCGATCACGTGGGTTGCGTGGACGTCGCCGAACAGTTCGGATTGTTTGTTTTGTAGGAATAATGTCACTTCCGAACTATCATCGCTGCGTAACACCTCGGACGTCGATGTACTGCGCGTGGCCATTTCGTTGCGCTCCTGCCACCGCGAGATCGTTTTCGCTTCGGACGAAGCGAGCGATTCATACTCCGAATTGACGCTGTTTTCGGTCTGTGCCGTGATCTCTCCGGTTGCGAACGTACCGATTCCACCGACGATCAATCCGATCGCGAGGAGCGCTATGGCGAATTTTAGCGCATACCTCTTTCGAATAAAATTCGGGACTAATTTCCGTATCGGCCGAAACATAGTCTGTAAATAGATTGTTTCTATATAAAACGTCCGGCCACGAAGACACTCGCTAAATCCGATACATTGATTACTTCTCGCCCTCTGCTTCCAATCTTCCGTATTGTTTGAAATTTAGATATTTGTCATTCAGTAATAATTAGATACACAGTTACTTATTGAAATGGCCAAAACTGTTATATAATTTGTCAAACAACGACGACTGTGCCTCAGAGAAACGTCCCGAGTTCGCAAAACACCGTGCCGAGTCGACGAACGCTGCTCAAGGCGGGTGTTGGTATCGGCGGTGTCGGATTGGCCGGCTGTCTCGATCGATTTAACTCCGAGACCGCGAGCGAGATCGAAAGCGAATATCCCGCTCTCGGTACGTACCCTGTTACTGGCGATATCGTTAAGTTCGGATTCAACGTGCCGCGGTCGGGAGCATACTCTTCGGAGGGGGAAGACGAACTGCGCGCCTACAAACTCGCGGTGAAACACCTCAACGAGGGCGGCGGCTGGGTCGACGGCTTCGACGACCTCTCGGGCGACGGACTGCTCGGCAAGGAGGTCGGCTACGCAATCGGCAATACGGAGACGAACGAGTCCGCTGCCGCGAAGTCCGCTCGCCGTCTGATCAATCAGGAAGAGGTCATCATGTTCAGCGGTGGTTCCTCGAGCGCGACCGCGATCTCACAGCAGCAGGTCGCACAGGAGGAGAAGGTGCTCTATATGTGCGCACTCACCCACTCCAACGATACGACCGGCAAGGACTGCGTCCGCTACGGCTTCCGCGAAGTGTTCAACGCCTACATGTCGGGACAGGCGCTCGCACCGATCGTTACGGACGACTACGGCAGCGACCTTTCCTTCTATCAACTGTATGCGGACTACTCCTGGGGACAGACCCAGCAGGCCTCGATGAAGTCGGCCTTCGAGGACGAGGGCTGGTCACAGATCGATAGCGTTCCGACGCCGCTCGGAACGAAGGATTACTCCTCGTATCTCGAGGACGCGCTCGATTCCGGAGCGGACGTCATCTTCCTGAACCATTACGGACTCGACGGCGCGAACTCTCTCACACAGGCGGTCGAGATGGGGATAGACGAGGAGGCCGAACTCGTCGTTCCCCTCTACAACCGACCGATGGCCCAGGCCGCCGGCAGCGCGATCGACGGAGTTTACGGAACGGTCGCGTGGGACGCACAGATCGAAAGCGACCTGTCGAACTCGTTCACGGAGGCGTTCCAGACCGAGTACAACGGGCGTCTTCCGTCCGGTACGGCACATCTCGCGTACGCGCAAACGCTCCAGTACGCCGCTGCCGCCGAACGCGCGGGGACGTTCTATCCGCCACACGTCATCCGCGAACTCGAGGACCACGAGTACGATATCGGAATGGGACAGGAGACGATGCGCGCCTGCGACCACCAGGCCCAGCGCCCGGTCCCCGTCGTCGAGGGACTGCCGGAGTCGGAGCAACGAGAGGGCGTCTTCTACGAAATCGAAGAGCTCGTCTCCAGCGATCAGGTGAGCTACGACTGCGACAGCGGTCCGGCAGCGGAGTGTTCCCTCGGCAATTACGGCGACGAGTAGGAGAACGCCGCGCGTCTCGCAGACTGATGCCGATCGAATTCGCCCGACGCAACCCGCAGACGACTCGGTTCAGTTGAGGGACTCTTCTGTCGAACATCTCTCGTCGGACAGCGGTCAGGATACGGTGGTCACGAGCCGCCGATCGCGACCGGCACGCTACATCCGACCCCGTACGGGAACTCCAGTAGGCGAGCGATGGTCCCAGCGGGGTGGCATCGTCGCCGGAGAGGAGCGGGTCGCCGCTGCGAGCGCTCGATCGTCCGCGGATCGACGCCTCAGTCGTCCGCGTTCGCCTCGAGCGCGTCGTCGGTCCCGGTGAACCGATCGCCGCCGACCAGCAACGCGCCCGCGAGCAGGCCCCCGACGGCCGCGAACCCGGCGATCATCGCGAAAAACGCCGTCCGAGAGAGTTCGCCGAGGACGAACCCGCCGAGCGCGATGCTCACCGACCCGATCCCGAACTCCGCGAGATAGGTATAGCCGTAGGAGAGACCGCGGACGTCCGGCGGCGTGTAGATCGCGACGGCGTTCTGGTAGAACGGCTGGATAGCGAAGAGGAAAAAGCCGAGGGCGGCACAGAGCGCGACGAGCGGTGCCAGTCCCGCTCCCGTCGCCGTCACCGGAACGAACGCGAGCGCGAGGACGGCCAGAACGGCGAAGATCGCCCCGAGTCCGCGGGCCGGCGAGACCCGCCCGGTCAGCTTTCCGCCGGCGTACTGACCCGCCATCCCGACGACCAACAGGCCGACGTAAATGTAGTCGGCCGGCTCGATCCCCTCGAGGCTGGCCGGCAGTGCCAGGCCGTCCGTCGCCGGCAGTCCGTGGAGGATCTCGGGGAGGTAGGTCAGCGTGCCCCGGTAGTAGAGCCCCTCGAAGGTGACGAGGATGAAAACGACGGCGAACGCGCTCGCGAACAGCGTCCGCGAGTCCCCGAGCAGTCCCGACGCCGATAGCGCCTCGTCGGGACCGGCGTCGGCGTCCGCCGCGACCGCCGCGGTCGGATCGAACTCCGCACTGAGCCCGTAGAGCACGGCGAGGACGCCCGGAACGGCGAGCAGCGCCGCGACGAGCGACCACTCGAGGAAGATCAGGAGCGTCGCGGCGACGAAGGGACCGAGCGCGATGCCGGCGTTGCCGGCGATGCCGTGCCAGGCGAAGACGGTGCCGCGTTCCTCGACGCCGGTGCTGATGAGCGCGAGACCGGCGGGGTGGTAGACGCTGGCGGCGACGCCCCACAGGATCAGGCCGAGGGCGATGGTATAGATGGAGGTCGCGAGCGAGAGGACGAGAAAGGACAGCGACATGCCGACGAGACAGCCCACCACGAGCCGCTTGGTGCCGTACCGATCAGCGAGAATGCCGCCCGGGAGCGCCCCCAGTCCGAAGGGGGCGTAGCCGAGCGCGACCACGATCCCGAACAGCGAGACGCCCACGTCGAACTCGGTCAGCCAGACGACCAGAAAGATCGGGATCGAGGTTTCGAACCAGTGGACGAGCGCGTGGCCCGCCATGGTAAACCCCGCGATCGAGCGATCGTTCGCGTTCAGCCCCATTGCGTTACCCGAACGCGGACCCTCCGCGCACTTAGCCGCTTGGGAACCGGCGGTACCCGTCCTCAAGACGCGAAGAGTCGAACCGACCCTCGTCAGGCTGGCGTCCGTCCGACGGTCGCGCTCGTCCGCGACGCTGACGGCCTTCGAAACGTCGGCCGGTTCGTTCCTCAGCCGTCCTCAGACTCCGTCGATCGCCGACGACCTCACGAATCGGCGTTCGCCGAGTCGCGACCGCCGACGACCAGTTCGCCGTCGTCGGTTTCGACGTAGACGTCGTCCGCGAATCCGCCTTCGGCGTGGGGGTGTTCGGGGTCCTCGAGCCGCTCGGGCGTCGACGGAGCCTCGGGGAGCCCCTCCGGCGGTTCGAACTGACCCAGCGGCTCGTCGATCGTCACGTCCCAGCGTCCGAAGAACTCACCGTAGCGATCATAATGGGCCTCGAGTTCGTCAGCGGGGAACTCCATCATCTCGGTCCAGCCGTGGTTGTAGAAGTCGAAGTTGGCCTGAATGTGCGTGATCTCTCGGGCTTCGGCCTCGGAGTAGCCCTCCTGGAGCGCGCGCAGGTAGGCGTCCATCGTCGCGTCGAAGAGGGCGTCGAGGTGGTCCTTCCGCTCCTCGGCGTGGGCCGGGTCGGCCTTGCCGGTGAAGATCTTGGTGTGCAGCCTGACGAGCCCCGACTTGGCGACCGATCGAATCCCCGGTGTCTCGAGGGACTTCCGATAGGCGAAGTGTTTCGCGTTCTGACGGAGTTTCATGGTCTCGTCTTAGGAAGGGGCCCTAAAGAGCCGTTCGGACAACACTGTTAGGCCCCGGCGACCGACCGCTCCATCTCGGTTTCCGTCACCGCTCCGTTCGAGTAGGGCGACCGCAGATGACGGGGCGAGCGCTCGTCAGAGATGGCAGCAAACCTTGCTCTCTCGAGAATTGGTGCCGAAATAGCTGAATTGGATATATTCTGGTGAATATATTCGGCCGTCAGTTTACGATCGTAGTGCCATACGTCCACGTCCGGCAAAATAGACGAGATAGCAACCCACTTTAACCCGCATTACAAACGTTCCGGATATGACTCAGTACGTGATCATCGGTGACGGGATCTCGGGTAGTTCGGCCGCCGAGACCCTCCGGGAGGAAGACCCGGACGCGAAGATTACCGTCATCACCGATGAGGGGGAGCCACTGTATAACCGGATTCTCATCAAGGAACACGCGAAAGGCAAGCTCCCCGAAGCCCCCATTTCGATCCACGACGAGGACTGGTACGCGGAACGCGACATCGAGCTCTCGTTGAACACCCACGTCACGAGCGTCGACACCGACGCGAATGTCGTTTACACCCACGATAGCGGTGACATTCCCTACGACAAACTGCTCGTGGCGACCGGTGGAACGCCGACACAGTTGCCCGTCGAGAACAGCGACGCCGACGGGATCCATCACTTCTGGACCTTCGAGGACGCCCGCGGCATCCGCGAACACGCCGAAAACGCCGACAAGGGCGTCATCGTCGGTGCCGGCTTGCTCGGTATCGACTTCGCCGCGGTCTGTGGCGCACAGGGTATCGAGGCCGACTACCTGATGCGCGGCGACCGCTGGTGGCGCTACGCGCTCTCTGCCGACGGCGCGGAGATCATGCACGAAGGCATGCGAGAAGTCGGCGTCGAACCGGTCTTCGACAGCGGCGTCGATCGCTTCGAAACCGACGACGACGGTCGCGTCACTGCCGCAGTCGATCCCAACGGCGACCGCTACGAGTGTGACTTCGTCGGGGCCGCTATCGGGCTGAACTTCAACACCGAGTTCCTCCGCGGGTCCGGGATCGAACGGGACAACGGGATCATCGTCGACGAGTACATGCAGACGAACGTCGACGACGTCTACGCCGCCGGCGACCTCACCCGATTCCACGACGTCTTGCTCGGCGAGCAGGGCCAGAACGGCTCGTGGGGCTCGGCCAAGGAACAGGGTCGCGTCGCCGCGGTCAACATGGCCGCTGACGCCGAGGAAGAGGGATTCCAGTGGGTCTCCTCGTACTCCATCACCCACTTCGACTTCCCGTTCCTCTCCTTCGGGCACCCGACGCTGGGCGACGAACACGCCGAACGGCGCTACAGCGACACCGAATGGCGACGCGTCGCCTTCAAGGACGGCCGGATCGTCGGCGGCGTCCTCATCGGCGATCTCTCGCCCCAGAGCAAGTTCAAACAGCTCATGCGCGAACAGCGCGTCGTCGCCGATCAGGCCGACGTGCTCCTAGAGCAGTCCGTCGATCTGGACGAACTCGCTGCGCCCCAGGAACAGTAATCCGACCCGATCCGTTCGACGCAGTCCATTTTCCGGCCGCTCTCGAGGCACGGACCGTGCCGTTTCGCCGTCGCTCGTTTCGATCCGCGTCCGAACGGCGATCGCTCTCTTACCTGCTCCGTCGACCGTTCTCGAGCCGGAACTATTAAGTCAATCCAAGGTATTTGGTAACAATGAACATGGCAGCCAGTGACTTCCGCCGTCGATCGATCCGTCTCGACCACGTCGACGTCCGACTCGAGCGCGTCGAGTCAGTTGCGGCGAACGCGACGATTCGTCACGTCGACCAACTCGATACGAAGACGCTGGCGGCCGTCTATCGGGCCGTTTCGGAGGACCGACCCGTGTCGACTGCGGAGACCGATCTCGAGCCGGGCGAGATCATCGTCTTTACGGACTACTACCGCGTCGAACGCGTCTGAGCCGCGCCGGCGTCGCGAGTCGGGCCCTCGTCCAGTGGGCGATACCGATTCGGTGGGTGGTATCGAAGTCGTTTTCCCGCGTGCGCGCCTTCGATGACGCATGAACGGCGACAGCGACATGACACTGGCGTTCGAACTCGAGGCGCTCAAGGAGCTCGCCTCGCCCGAGCGCGTGTTCGAAGACGCCAGAGGGTGGACCGAGTACATCGGCGTCGTCTCCGAGAAACCGACCTACGTCGTGACGAACTTCACCCGGAAGAACCGCATTCGACAGGACTTCTTCTCCGGCCCCCGCGGGAAAGCGGAGAGCCTCGAGGGCGTCAAAGACCAGTTCGACACCGACCGCTACGTCTACGTCGGCGCGAACGACGAGGACGAGCAACTGGCCGACGAGGTCGGTTGGGAGTACCTCGACGTCCACGACGCCGCCGAGGCGGCGGACTGGGTGCCGGCAACGCATGCCGACGACGAAGACGACGAGGCGGAACAGGTCCGCGACGACTGGCCGTAACCTCGACGTCGGCGTTCTCTCCGAACGGTTCGTGTCATACTGCTTGGAACGTTTTCGTTTCTGAATCTCAGCGAGCGGTTTACAAGCCTGTCTTATCCGCTTATCATCCGTCCAGCAAAGATAACCGATATTATCCAAATCAATCATTCAACCCGCGGTGGCGCGCGCTGTCGGCCGTCCGAACGAAGTGAGGGCGGCCGCCGATACTGCGCGAGGGATGAGCGAACGCCGCAGGCGTGAGTGAATCGGCTGGGGAGGGCGTGGCAATTCCCCGTTGCCACGGTAGCAAGACATTCTCTCGCTCGTTCCCATCAGATCCCACTGCCCAATTTACATCTGTAGTGATCAACCGGTTCAGCTCTGTCCGTTCGAAATCATCGCACCTACCGTCCCGTGGCGGCCGCTCCGATACCGCCTGCCGGCGGGGACGAATCGCTCGTCTTTCCCTGCGAGTCGTCGCTCTTATGCCCGCTCCAGCCGAAGCGCTGTCAATGGCAGACTCCGGCGTCCCGGGTTCCGACAGCGGTGATCGGCTCGCGCTCCCCTGCGGGGAGCGCGTCGACCCCCACGAGATCGATCTGGGGATGCGCGAGTACACCTGTTCCTGCGGCGACGCCCACGCCGTCGTGACGGACGTCCATCCGCCCTCGCGGTTCTTCCCGGAGTCGCTCGTGGCCGTCCTTCAGGAAACGATCGAAACTGACGACGAGTTCGAGGAGTTCGGCACGCCCCACCTGATGGGCGTCGTCCTGGAGGAGTTCCCCGAGAAGGTCGTCGTCCACGATGCGAGTGACGACGGTGCCGTCGGATACACGCTGTTGTGGATGACCGACTTTGACGCCCGCCGACTCCACGAAATCGTCGTCGAACTCGTCGTCGAACTCATGGAACACGCGGTCAGTCACGCCGAGAACGACGACGCCGTCTCCGAGTTCGAGTCCCAGATGCTCGAGTTCGATGTCGCGGAGTTCGTCGACCAGTACCGCCGGCAGCGCGAGTTCGAGAGCGAACACGACCGGGCGCTCTGAGAGCGATCATATCACAGAACGTCGGCGGCGAATAGACAGAGGATCGAGCGATGCGAGCGTGACGGTCGATCGCTGCGGAGCGTGCGGCGGATTCGATAGCGCTACGCGCCGAACGAAACGGCCAGCCGAAGCCCGCCCGCCTCGCTCTCCCCGACGGTGATCGACCAGCCGTGGGCCTCGACGACCTCGGAGACGATCGCCAGCCCGAAGCCAGTGCCCTCCGCGGCAGTACTATATCCGGACTCGAGGATCTTCTCACGTTCGCGCGACGGGATTCCGGGGCCGTCGTCACCGATGGCGAACCCGTCGTCGGTCGGCTCGACCGTGATCCTCACGTCGGTCCCGACGTGGTTGCGCGCGTTTCGAAAGACGTTCTCGAAGAGCACGAGCAGCCGCTCCTCGTCGGCCTCGACGGTGGGTAACGCCCGCTCTCGAACGACGGTCAGTTCGGGGTCGACCGCTCGATGGGCTCGATCGACGACGCCGTCGAGGTCGACCGGTTCCGTCTCCGTCAGCCGCTGGCCGCTCCGGGCGAGCGCGAGGACGTTCTCGATGAGGTCGTCCATCCGATCGACCGCCCACTCGATCTCCTCGCGGTATCGCTCGCCCTCGGCGTCGAGTTGGGGTTCGAGGTTCTCGAGGTGGCCTGCCGCGAGGGTCAGCGGGGTCCGGAGGTCGTGGGAAACGGTGCTCGCGAAGGCGTCCAACCGGTCGTTTTGACGCTCGAGCTCGGCCGTACGCGCGGCGAGTTCGTCCTCCCGGCGGGCCCGCTCGAGCGCGGCCTCGACGTTGGCCGCGAGGATGCGCGCGAGCGTGATCGTCTCCGGATCGAAATCGTTCGTCGCCGTCGAACTGGCGATGAAGATCCCCGCCTCGCCGAGCGGGATGTGGACTTCGCTCCGGACCGGCGTTTCCGGATTTCGAACGTTATCGGCGTAGCGGACGTCGCCGTGAACGATCGTCTCGCCGGCCTCGAAGGCGTCCCAAGAGATGCTGTCGCCCGGCTCGATGGGCGGGACCGCCCCGAGAAGCGCTTTCGTCTCGTCGGTCATCGCCACCGGGACGAGAACGCCGGGCGCGCGTGACGTGTCGTCGCAACTCGAGGCGGATCGGTCCGCTCGCTCCTCGTACAGATGGATCGAGTTGATCGTGAGCGACAGCGCGTCGCGGGCGATTTCGCTCGCGACGCGGGCGACCTCTTCGCTGCTCTCCGCGGCCATCAGCCGTCGGGTCCCCTCGTGGAGGCGGTGAATCCGTTGTTCTCGCTCCTTGTAGTCGCTGATATCTCGGATGACGCCGACACTGCCGGTAAACGACCCGTGCTCGTCGGTCAGCGGTGCGACGTTGTTCTCGACGAGAAACGGGTCGCTGTCGGGGGGTTCGAACTGCATCTCGTAGGTCTCCCACGTTCGATCGTCGTCGGACAGGATCTCGCTGAGGGTCCTTTTCGCCCGTTCGACGTCCTCGTCGGACATGTACTCGCTCGGATGCTCGCCGACGAGTGCGGCGCGCGTCGTCCCGAGCACGTCGGCCATCGCGTCGTTGGCCATCTCGATCCGTCCCCGCTCGTCGAGGACGTACATCGGATCGCCGACGGTATCGACGAGGGTCCGATATCGCTCGAGTTCCCGTTCCCGGCGTTTCTGCTCGCTGATGTCGGTATAGATCGCGTACTCGTAGACGTCGCCCCCGATCTCGGCCGCGAACCCGCGGAGAGAGAAGTCCCTGCAGCCGTCGATCGTCAGGCGCTCGACGGCCGCCGTGACCACTTCACCGAGCCCGACCGTCCCGGCGATACGGACCGGTTCGGCGTCGTCGGGGACGAGGACGTCGTCGAGCGAGTCCCCGGAGATGGCATCGCGTTCGTAGCCGAAGACGTCCTCGAACGCGGGGTTGACGTCGACGATCTGATTCGGGTCGGCGCGGCGCGTCACGATGATCGGGTCGGGGCTGTGCTCGAAGAGCGCGACGAAGTGGTCGCGGTCGGTCGCTCGCGACCGGTGTAATCGGGACGGGGCGGCGGCCCGCTTGCCATCGCCCGGTCGGAGTCTCTCGTCGACGACCGTTCGGAGTTGGGCGAGCAGTCGCTCGATCGAATCCGCGACGTCCTTCGGGACGTATCCCATCAGGCCGGACGTGATGGCGTCGCTCGCGAGCCGTTCGTCGTCGTCGGCAGTGTAGAGGACGAACGGAACGGCGGCGGCGTCCTCGGCTCGGACGCGTTCGTACATCGACAGCGCGTCCGTTTCGGCGAACCGATATTCGGTGACGACGCACGTACGCTCGTCCGCGTCCGCGAGCGCGTCGCGGAGTTCGGTCGGCGTCGCGACGGGATCGACCGCGAGTCCGTCCGCGGCCGTCTCGAGTTTCTCGACGGTTCGGCGGCGAGCCGCGGGGTCCGGGTCGGCGTAGAGAACGGTGATCGGGCGCTGGAAACGGATAGTACCGGACGCGGCCATCTAGATGATCTGAAGTGACGGGACGAGTCATCATAAGGCGTGTGGCCGGAGATACCGGTCATAACCGACTGCTATACCCCTGCCGACCGTCCTCGGTGAGGACGCGAGAGGTTCACACCCAGCCGCTGGATCGACGGCGACCCGCGCGAATTCGGACTGATCGAGATGACTCCGCCGTTGAGTTCGAATTTCGAAAATCGATTTCGAGATTCGTACTGTATCGTGGGGCTTATTACGATGTACGAACTCCAATTCGACAAGACAAATGAGTACGGACACCGCCACAGACGCCGAGACGGGCGACGGGCGCACGATCCTGTTGATCGGGAGCGGCCCGATCCAGATCGGACAGGCCGCCGAATTCGACTATTCGGGCGCACAGGCCTGTCGCGCGCTTCAGGAGGAAGGCGCTCGCGTCGTCCTCGTGAACTCGAACCCGGCGACGATCATGACGGACCCGGAGATGGCCGACGAGGTCTACATCGAGCCGATCACGACCGACGCCATCGCCGAGATCATCCGCAAGGAGAACCCCGACGGCGTTATCGCCGGCCTGGGCGGCCAGACCGGGCTGAACGTCACCGCCGAACTCGCCGAGGAAGGCGTTCTCGAGGAGTACGACGTCGAGATCATGGGGACGCCCCTGGACACGATCTACGCGACGGAGGACCGCGACCTCTTCCGTCAGCGCATGGAGAAGATCGGCCAGCCGGTTCCCGCCTCCACCACCATCTCGCTCGACGAGGGCGAGGAGGTCTCGGAGATGACCGAGGAGGGCCTGCGCGATCGCGTTCAGGCGGCTGTCGACGAAGTCGGCGGCCTGCCCGTGATCGCCCGCACGACCTACACGCTGGGCGGCTCCGGTTCGGGCGTCGTCCACGACTTCGACGAACTGCTGCGCCGCGTCCGCAAGGGACTGCGCCTCTCTCGTAACAGCGAGGTACTCATCACCGAGTCGATCGCCGGCTGGGTCGAGTACGAGTACGAAGTCATGCGCGACGCCGACGACTCCTGTATCATCATCTGTAACATGGAGAACATCGACCCGATGGGGATCCACACGGGCGAGTCGACGGTCGTCACGCCCTCCCAGATCGTCCCCGACGAGGGTCACCAGGAGATGCGCACCGCCGCGCTCGACGTCATCCGCGAACTTGGCATTCAGGGCGGCTGTAACATCCAGTTCGCGTGGCACGACGACGGCACCCCCGGCGGCGAGTACCGCGTCGTCGAGGTCAACCCGCGCGTCTCCCGCTCCTCCGCGCTGGCCTCCAAGGCGACCGGCTACCCGATCGCCCGCGTGACCGCGAAGGTCGCGCTCGGCAAGCGACTCCACGAGATCACCAACGAGATCACGGGCGAGACCACCGCCGCCTTCGAACCCGCGATCGACTACGTGGTCACGAAGGTACCCCGCTGGCCCAAAGACAAGTTCGACGACGTCGACTTCGAGCTGACGACGGCTATGAAGTCGACCGGCGAGGCGATGGCAATCGGCCGCACCTTCGAGGAGTCCCTGCTCAAGGCGCTTCGCTCCTCGGAGTACGAGCCCGACGTCGACTGGGCCGAAATCTCGGACGAGGAACTCGAGGAGCACTACCTCGAGCGCCCGTCGCCGGATCGTCCCTACGCGATGTTCGAGGCCTTCGAGCGCGGCTACACCGTCGACGAGGTCCAGGAGCTGACCGGCATCTTCGAGTGGTACACCGAGCGCTTCAAACGCATCGCAGACTCGACGCTCGCCGCTCAGGAAGGCGACTTCACCGAGGCCGCGATCGCCGGCCACACCAACGCCAGCATCGCCACGACCGCGGGCGCGGACGTCGAGACCGTCGAGACGGAAGTCCCCGGCCGCACCTACAAGCAGGTCGACACCTGCGCGGGCGAGTTCGAGGCCGAGACGCCGTACTACTACTCCGCGCGCAAGTCGGAGTTCGAGTCCGGCCCGCTACTCGGCGACGCCGCGGCCGGTGAGCTCGAGGTCGACCGCGACATCGAGAGCGTGATCGTCGTCGGCGGCGGCCCGATCCGCATCGGACAGGGCGTCGAGTTCGACTACTGTTCGGTCCACGCGGTCCGCGCGCTGCGCGACCTCGGCATCGACGCCTACGTCGTGAACAACAACCCCGAGACCGTCTCGACGGACTACGACACCTCCGACGGCCTCTTCTTCGAGCCCATCACGGCCGAGGAGGTCGCGGACGTCGCCGAGGCGACCGGTGCTGACGGCGTGATGGTCCAGTTCGGTGGCCAGACCTCCGTCAACATCGGCGAACCGCTCGAGGACGAACTCGCGCGCCGCGGCCTGGACTGCGAGGTCATGGGTACCTCCGTCGAAGCGATGGACCTCGCGGAGGACCGCGACCGCTTCAACGCCCTGATGGACGAACTGGGCATCGCCCAGCCCGACGGCGGGACCGCCTTCTCCGAGGAGGAAGCCCTCGAGCTGGCCCACGACATCGGCTACCCCGTCCTCGTCCGCCCCTCCTACGTGCTGGGCGGCCGCGCGATGGACGTCGTCTACAACGACGAGGAACTGCAGACCTACATCGAGGAGGCCGTCCGCGTCGCGCCGGACAAACCGATTCTCGTGGACGATTTCCTCGAGGACGCGATCGAACTCGACGTCGACGCGGTCTCCGACGGCCGCAACGTCATCATCGGCGGCATCATGGAACACGTCGAAACGGCGGGCGTCCACTCGGGCGACTCCGCGTGTATGATCCCGCCGCGCTCGCTCGACGAGGACACGCTCGAGCGCGTCCGCGAGGTCACCGAGGACATCGCCGAGGCGCTCAAAACGAAGGGGCTGCTGAACGTCCAACTCGCCGTCCGCGATGGCGAGGTGTACGTCTTAGAGGCCAACCCGCGCTCCTCGCGTACCGTCCCGTTCGTCTCGAAGGCGACCGGCGTGCCGATCGCCAAACTCGCCGCGCAGGTCATGGCCGGCGAGACCCTCGAGAGTCTCGAGGTCGACGAGCAGATCCCCAACCACACCTCGGTCAAGGAGGTCGTTCTGCCCTTCGACCGCCTGCCGGGTTCGGACCCGCGTCTCGGCCCGGAGATGAAGTCCACCGGCGAGGTCATGGGGACGGCCAGCGACCCCGGGACGGCCTACTGGAAGGCCCAGCAGGCCGCCGGCAACGCCGTCAGCGAGGGGACCGCCGTGGTCGACCTCGACGTCGACGGCTTCGAGAATCACTTCGACGTGACCGAGTTCGACGACGTCCCGCAGGCGATCCGCGAGGGGAAAGTCGACTTCATCGTCAGCCGCGACCGCGATTCGCTGGAGATGGCCGTCGAAGAGGAGATCCCCTACCTGTCGACGGCGGCCAGCGCCGAGGCCTACGTCGAAGCGCTCGATAGCTTCGACGGCGACCTCGAGGTCGCGTCGGTGACGGACCGTCCGAAGCACACCGGCGACTGGGGCGCGGCGGAGTAAGACCGCGCTCGAGTCGTCCGGATCGGTTCGCCGACGCCGGTTTCACTGGTCTCGAGGTGTCGTAGACCGGCCCACGCGGTTTCTATCCAAGCGGAGTAGCTGATTCAGTCGGTATTCACCGGTGACGTCCAGAAATCACTTCTGTCCGAAGGTAACAACTGGCGTATGGGAGCGATAGCGATGATCGTGACAGTGTGCGTCTTGTTCGGTGTGGGATACTCGTATCTCCGCTGGTACTGGGACGGCGACGAGAGACTGAACAGTGAACTGTTCGATTGATCCGTGCCGCTCGCAGTGTCGTTCTCGATCGCGTCGCCGGACACTCAGCGGCCGAACCTGATATCGATCGTCGTCCCGTCGGTTTCCGTCTCTCTGACGCGGACCGCCGGGAGGATCGCGCGTAGACTCGCCGGGACGAGGCCCCCGATTCCGGCGCCGATCGCCGCGAGCCGCTTTCGACACAGCGAGTACACGCCCGCGAACGCGACCAGCGAGATTAGGACGGTGTCGGCCGCCGCTGACGTACTCCCTGACGAGATCGCGACGGCCGCGAACCCGAGACAGACCAGAAAGTCCTCCGGCGCGCCCGAGTACCGGACGTACCGCCGCGGCCGGTGCCACCGGCCGAGGACGTGGTTGTAGACGCCGTTTTCGGTCACCGGATTCCAGGGCTCCCGCTCCGCGCTGCCGCCGAACACGTCCGAGACGGCGTGGAGGGCGGCGGCCCCGACCCCCACCGTCAGGACCACTAGCGGAGCCGACGCCGTCAGGTGGACCGCGCCGAGCAAAACGAAAAAGAGGACCGAAAAGCCGACCGGATAGTGCAGCGACTTCCGATGGCTCGCCAGCAGGTCGGCGTCCGGCGCGAGTCCGCCGACGAACGCCGCCAGCAGGAGCGGCGTCCCGACGTGGTCGCCGAGGACCGGGAGGACGACGACCGCGGCGGCGAGGGCCACGAACCCGTGCGTGAGCGCCATCATAGCGATACTGGTCGCTACATAGCCCTCGGTACTGATAAGCAATGAGGCTTCGCCTCCAGGGACGCGCACGCTCGAGAGACAGTCGCTCCCTACGGCTACTCGACACGAACCGCTTCTCGCCATCGACCCACTCCCGGCCATGGACCCACTCCCCGCCATCGAACTCGAGCGGGAACGGGGAGTCGAACTCAGCGCAGCGAGGGCGTCTTTCGCCTCGCGTTCGTGACCACCTTGCGCAGGTACTGCCACGTCGTCGTTCGCTCGCCGACGGCGGCGGTCCGGCCGGCGCGCATCGCCTCGAGGATCGCCGTCGGCGTCGGGGGAGCGTCCGCGGGCAGTCGAACCGCCGTGGCGGCGCGGCCGACGTTCCCGGGACGGTGGGCGTCGCTCCCCCCGAATCGCGGATACTCGTGGCGCGTCGCGAACCGGTCGGCCTGGCGGTTCCGGACGTTCGTGACCGCGTGGGCGTTGTAGACTTCGATGCCGTCGACGCCGTCGATCGCGGCCCCCCGAGCGCCGTGTCGCGATCGTTGAAACGGGTGGGGGACGACCGCGACGCCGCCCGCGGCGCGGACCGCCCGCGCCGTCTCCTCGAGCGAGCGGTCGGGTTCGGGCGCGGCGTCGACGCCCATCGCGAGCAGGTGGCCGTCGGCGGTCGAAACCTCGCAGCCGACGATGACGGTGAGGTCGTCGGCCGCCAGGTCCGCGACCCGAGTCGCCCCGTCGACCGTGTCGTGATCGGTGACGACGACGCCGTCGAGGCCGACGGTCCGCGCCGCCCGGACCAGTTCCGCCGGCGTCGTCGTTCCGTCGTAGGACGCGCTGGTGTGGACGTGGGGATCGATACGCAGCGTCCGCGCTGCTCCGTCGGCCGCGCCGATCGCGTGGCTCGTCATAGGTGGCCGAACTCGAGGCCGATCGCCAGTCCAGCGGCAGCGACCGCGGCGAGGCCGGCCAGCGCGTGGGAGGTATCGGTCTTGTAGGCCTTGTAGTCCGAGACCATCAGCGGGCAGACGGCACCGACGACGAGCCCCGCCAGCCAGCCGTTCCAGCCCCCGACGAAGACGAGGAGGAAGTAGTTCGCGACCACGACGAGGTTCGTGTGGACGACGGTGGTCCCGTGATAGAAGCTCTCGCCGCCGTCGGTGCCGAACCCTTCGTTGTTGTGCCGGACCAGCCTGAGTCCCCCGAACGCGAGGACGAGGAACCCGACGACGAGGCTCGCATACACGCTCGGCGCGAGGACGAAGTGATAGAGGAGGACCGCCGGAACCAGATACGCGAAGATGTCGATGAAGGAGTCCACCTGCCGACCGAACGGCGACGACGTGCCCGTGCGGCGGGCGTACCAGCCGTCGGCCTTGTCCAGGAGGAAGGCACCGAACATGACCAGCAGTGCCCAGTTCGGCTCCCCGCGAGCGAACAGGAGCGCGCTGGCCCACCCGACGAACAGGGCGCCGAGGCTGATGTAATCGGCCCCCGTGAGCCGTCCGAACACGTTCGTTCGATCCGCCGCGTTGCCGACTCGCCGATCGGCGAGATCGAGCCGATTCCAGACCCCTCGTATCGCCTCTCGCAGTTCACTGGCCATCCGCTCGAGTGGAGACACCACGGGAACCGGTATAAATCTGCTCTGACAACTATTTACTTACTATTATTCTATATAGGTGTGGAGAGATACGTAGCGCTCGAGAGCGATCCGATCGTCTCGATGGCGGATACGCGGCGAGCGGGATCGATCGAGATCGGGATCAGACCGCTCGAGTCGCCCGATGGGAGAACGGACCGACCCTGACGTAGCGCCGACGGCGGCGCGGTTCGAAGCCGTGGCGTTCGAACAACGCGCGCGACGGTGCGTTATCGACGGCGACGAGTGCAGTGGCCCGCCGCGCGCCACGTTCGCGCGCCCGTCGACAGGCCTCGGCGACCATTGCCGTCGCGATACCGCGGTTTCGGTGCGCCGGATCGACGAAGACGCGTCTGACGTAAGCGCCGTCGAACGCGAGCGTCCGCTCGAGGGGGCCGATCTCGTGGGCGGTATCCACCGAGAGAAAGAGATACCCTCGCGCTCGCCCGTCCTCGAGCGCGGCGACGATCCGTTCGTCGGGCTCGAGTTCGTCCACCGGCGCGTCGAGCGACGCGACCCGCGCCGGTTCGCAGACGTCGATCGCGTACGATCGCTCGCCGTTCGACGCGGGCGCGTCGAACTGATCTTCGGTGAGCGTCGCGACGTACTCGTCCATCACCGTCGCCGTGATCCCTACCCGTGCGAGCGCGTCGTAGGCGGCGCGGCCGTACCGGTTGCGCGTCAGCCGCCACAGTCGTGGCATCGATCGTCGGATTTCGCCGCCGATCGAATAAAGGGTCGGGTCGACGGCCCCCTCGACTCGAGCGGGCACGGCGTACGAGTCGGAAGCGCTCGCACGCGTCGGTCCCTACTCCCGGGCCGTTACCGCCGTCTCTCCGGTACACGCGAGGATCAACTGCGTCGCCTCTTCCGGGGCGTCCCAGTGGGGATAGTGGCCGCTCCCCTCGAACCAGTACAGTTGCGCGTCGGGAAACCGCTTCAGCGCGCGTTTCGCCTGCCGCGGGAGGGTGACCCGGTCCTTCCGGCCCCAGCCGATCACGACCGGTCCCGGGGTGGAGTCCGTCCCCTCCTGACCGGGTCCGAACGCTAATCGACGAAGGAGTTCGTCGAAGGACGGCGAGTCCGCGAAGGTCCGCATCTCCTCGAGTGCGACGTCGGCGGGCAACTCCCAGGGGCGTGCCGAGAGCTGGGCCAGCAACAGTGTGCGACCCGCGGCGCTGTCCATGAGCCGCCCCATCACGGGCTGGAGCAGGCGAACGAGACGGATCGACGGGGCGAGGGTCGCGTAGAAGAAGTACCGCTCCCAGCCCGCCCAGAACCCGCCGGGATCGAGGGCGACGGTCGCGCCGACCTCGCCCCGGCGCGCCAGTTCGAGCACGAGCCGTCCGCCCATCGAGTTCCCGACCACGTCGACGCCCTCGAGGTCGCGGGCCGTCAGAAACGAACCGACGGCGTCGGCGAGCGTATCGACGGACGACTCGCCGGGCAGCGGCGGCGTTTCACCGTGGCCGGGAAGGTCCACGGCGATCACCTCGCGCTCGGCGGCCAGCGACTCGAGCACTGGCTGCCACGTCCGCCAGCTTCCGCCCAGTCCGTGGACGAGGAGTAACGGCTCGCCCGTCCCTCTTCGCACGTGATTCAGTTCCATGCTCCGTAAACGGCCTCGAACAGTGTAGCGTCTCTGCATCGATACTGACACGTTCCTCGCGCCGTTCGGGGCGGAAATTCCCGTGTCCGGATCAGCACGCCCGCGGGTGACGCGGTTCGACGTCTCGCCTCGCACGGCACGTCCTCGCTGCAGCAGCGAACTGCGATCGACTCACTCGAAATCGTACCAGTCGAACCGCTCGACCGCATAGCGATAGGAGACCGGTGGGGCGATCAGGCCGACGATCAGGACGATCCACGCGCCGACGGTGATCGCTTGAGCGGAGATCGAGAGGTCGGGAAGCGGCGTGACGGTCGCGGTCGACGCGATCAGGTCGGCGATCAGTTCCGGTGCCTCGAGGTACAACACGACGGCGGCGACCGCTGGGAGCGCGATCGCGAGCGTGTAGACGACGAACGCGGTCTTGCTCGGCATCACGGCCTCGCGGTTGTTGGTGACGTTGACGCTACCGAAGCGGGGAAACGCCGAACCGATCCCGGTCGCCAGCGCCGGCGTGGCGACCGTGCCAACGACGGTTCCGGCGACCAGGGCGGCGGTCCGCTCGAGCGAGAGCGGGCTGACGAGCCCCATCGCGAGCGAGAGACACAGCGCCGCAGGGACGGCGACGAGCGCACCGGCGATGATTCGTCCCCGAATCGCCTGTTTCCCGGTGAGCGTCGACGTGACGACGGCGGGCAGCGCCGGTCCGAGATCGCCGAGCGGGTTCAGCGTGAACAGCGCGCCGGCCGCCCAGACGATGTACAGGGAGAAGAGGACGGCCATGAACGGTGGTATCGTCCCCAGTTCGACGATCTGTCGGACGAACCCGAGCGCACCCAGCAGCGGGTAGCCGACGTACACCAATCGAATGGGGGCGCGTTTCGTTCGGCGGATCGCTGTCACCGTCACCGTTCGGACCGGCCGCGAGAGCGTCCCGGAGAGGAGGCCAGCGAGCCGATCTGACGACGTCGTCTCGTCGACTTCCTCGTCCTGAGTCCGGGCCGGGTCGGCGAACCAGTGGCGCTCTGCGGAGGGAATCGCGACCGCGATCGCGAGGCCAGCGACGAGGAGCGAGCCCCCGATCGCGGCCGCGATTCCGGTCGCGGACGGATCGACACCTGGGATTCCGGCTACCAGCAGGTGGCCCGGCCATCCGAGCGGGCTGGCCTGTAACGCGGAGAACAGCGTTCCCATGACCGTGTTGAGCCCGCCAGTCGCAATTGCGCCGAAGTAGACGACCCAGAACGCGGCGAACAGCAGCGTTCGATACCGGGCAACCGGCTCGTAGACGGTGATCAGATGTCGGATCCAGACGCCGACGGTGAACCCGACGGGGACGGCGGTACACAGGAGCAGGGCGATCAGCAGCGGCGCGACGAGTACCGGAAGCACCGTTCCCGAACCGGAGGCGAACGCGGCCGCGAAGAGGACCGTCGGCGGTACCAGCCAAATCGCGAAGAGCGCGATTTCCGCGGCGACGACCCCGATGACGGAGTTCCGAACCGTAGTCGAGAGCAGGAGAAACGCCGGTTTATCGACCTTGGCGACGGCCGTGACCGTTCGCATGATCGCCATGAGGACCAGAAACAGCCACAGGACCGCCGTGCCGCCGGTGACGAACTCGATCACCGTCGCGGCGTCGGCCGCGGAGAGCGATCCGGCGGCGGCCTCCTCGCCGAGTTCCGGAACGATCAGCAGTCCGACGGCCGTGACCGGACCGAGCGCGAACAGCGCGACCACCGCCATCATGAGCAGTTTCGTTCGATCGCCGGCGACCGCACGAACCGTTCGCCGGACCTCTGTTCTGGTGATGGAGAGCGCAACGGCTGCCATCAGCGATCACCTCGTTTCGAATGCAGGGACCGGGAACGAACCGACATCATACGTGTAACCGCATCGCGCTGCCAGTAATTAGTTTGGTTTTTTGTCATTCGGATCGCGTCGGCTCGACCGCTGGACGTGACACACATTTAATTATATCGCCGCGAAAGGAACCGTATGAGCTCTGTCGGCGCCGCCGCTATCGAAACCGAGGGACTGACGAAACGCTACGGCGAGACGGTCGCCGTCTCGGAGCTGACGATGGCCGTCGAGCGCGGGACGGTCTACGGCTTCCTCGGCCCCAACGGCGCGGGGAAGACGACCACGATGCGGATGCTGACGACCCTGACGAAGCCGACCGCCGGGACGGCCCGCGTCGCCGGCCACTCTATCGCGGACCGGGAGTCCGTCACCCCTCATATCGGCTATCTTCCCGAGGAGCCGCCGATCTACGACGAGTTGACCGGCCGGGAACAGCTCGAGCACGCCGCCGGTCTCCGAGATATGCCGGAGAACGCGGCCGGCGAGCGCATCGAGTCGCTACTCGAGCGGTTCGACCTGCTCGCGGACGCGAACAAGCGCATCGAGGACTACTCGAAAGGGATGCGCCAGAAGGTCGGCGTCATTCAGGCGGTCCTCCACGAGCCGGCAGTGGCCTTCCTCGACGAACCGACGAGCGGGCTCGATCCCCGCGCCGCCCGGACGATGCGGGACACCATCGCCGAACTCGCCGACCGGGAAATGACGATCTTCCTCTCGACGCACATCCTTCCCGTCGTCGACGAACTGGCCGACGAAATCGGCGTCCTCCACGACGGCGAACTCGTCGCCGAGGGCGATCCCGCGACGCTCAAGTCCCGTGTCGAGACCGGCGACGCCCGCAGCTTAGAGGACGCCTTCCTCGAGATCACTCGCGAACCCGACGAGGACGGACTGGCGAGAGAGCGGGCCGCGGAGTGATGCGCCGGCGAGCCGTTATGAGCGGTGACACTCGATAAGATCGTCGGATGGTGGCGTAGCTGCGTTTTGCGGGCTTCGTTTCCGTATATTTTTAGTGGGGCGCGGTCATAGCTCCTGTCGGGTGGTGAGAATCGATGGGACTGAGAGATAGCACCGGAATCGAGACGGGTTCTCGACTCGCCGAGTACGGTTCGACGATCGATCGATACGATCTCCTGCTCGGACTGATCCCGACGGCCTTCGCGGTCGCCGGGATCGCCGGTCGCATCTTCGATCTCTCCGGTAAGGCGACGCTTCTCGCCGGCGTCGTCATCGCCGCTCTCGCCTTGCTCGACGGCCTGTTCTTCCGGCCTCCGACGAGGCCCCGCGGGACGTAAGTTCGCCGGTCGCACCGCTCGAGCCCAGTCGCTACCCCCGCGAGTATCGCGTCTCGAGTCAGGGATCGAAGACGCCGCGCCGGAGTCCCTCTCGAACGGGCGCGTGCTCTGCGTCGGTCGGCGGCGGACTCGTCGTGAGCAGGGCCTCGAGCCGACCGTCGTCGTCGGCCTGGATCCCCCGGTCGACGTCGGCTTCAATGACGACCACGTCGTCCGGCCCGACGACGTGTTCGGTCTCCCCCTCTCGGACGACGCCGGTTCCGGCGCGAACGCAGATCGCGACGTCGCTGCCGGGCGCGTGGACCGGGATGAACTGCCCCGGCTCGAAGTAGCCGAGGACGACCTTCATCCGGTCGCTCTGGAAGACAGGTTGCGTGCTGAATCGATCCTCGTCGTACGTCCGTTCGGTGTCAAAATCGGTCGCTGGCATAGGTAGTATGCGCCAGGCGATTTAGGTTCGCCTAGACGTATCCGGAACGACGGCCCTCGCCAGGGTCGATCTTCCCCCGAATATGTTGGGGAGACCGATCGTCCCTCGTCGCCCCGACGGAGTCGCCGCGTACCGGCCGGGAGAGCGACCCGAGCGGTACCGGAACGGAATACTCTAAAACGATCGGGCACTCTGGTTCCGTATGGAGTATCACGAGGCGGCGGACTTCCTCTTCGATCTGCGGCGGTTCCGCCCGAAGCCGGGCACCGAGTCGACGGCCCGGCTGCTGGCCCACCTCGAGAACCCGCACGAAACCGTCGACTTCGTCCAGATCGCCGGCTCCAACGGGAAGGGGAGCACGGCCCGAATGCTCGAGCGGACGCTGCGCGAGGCGGGCTACTCCGTCGGCCTCTACACCTCGCCGCACCTCGAGGACCTCCGCGAGCGCGTCCGCGTCGACGGCCGGAAGATGTCGCGGGCCGCGGTCTGTGACTACGTCGACGCCGCTCGCGAGTATATCACCGAACGCGGCGCGGACGGCGAGTCCCCGACCTTCTTCGAGACGATGACCGCGATGGCGATCTGGCAGTTCGGCCGCGAGGACGTCGATATCGCCGTCCTCGAGGTCGGTATCGGCGGCAAGTACGACGCCACGAGCGTCGTCGATCCGATCGCCAGCGCGGTGACGAGCGTGACCTTAGAGCACACGGGAATCCTCGGCGATACCGTCGAGGAGATCGCCCGCGACAAGGCCCACGTCGCCCCGGCCGGCGCGCCGCTGGTCACGGGCGTCACCGGGAGCCCGCTCGAGGCGATCCGCGACGTCGCCGGCGACGTCGTCACGGTCGGTCCGGCACCGGACGCCGCTGCTAGCGGGGCAGACGACGGTGGCGACGGCGACGGGACCGCTTCGAATCCGGACGTTCGGGTCGCCTACGGCGGCCGGACGAACCACACCGAGGCCGCCGTCTCGGTCGACGCCGCGGAGTGGGACCTCGAGACGCGGATTCCGCTGCTCGGCGAGCATCAGGCTTCGAACGCCGGCATCGCCGCCGTCCTCGCCAGACAGATCGGCGACATCTCGGAGACGGACCTCGAGCGCGGACTGCGGAGCGCACACTGGCCGGGCCGGTTCGAAGTGCTCGACACCGACCCGCTGACCGTCCTCGACGGCGCGCACAATCCGGGCGCCTGCGAGGGGCTCGCCGAGACGCTCGGGACGTACGAGTACGACGACCTCCACCTCGTCTTCGGCGCGATGCACGACAAGGACCACCGCGAGATGGCCGCCGCGCTGCCGACGCCGGACACCGTCGTCGCGACCGAACCGACCCTCGACCGGGCCGAGGATCGGGCGGTCCTCGCCGACGTCTTCGCGGACGCCGGCGTCGGTACCGTCCGCACCGAGACCGCGGTCCCGGACGCGCTCGCGACCGCCCTCGCCGGCGCCGAGCGCGACGACTGCGTGCTCGTCACCGGCTCGCTGTTCGCGGTCGCGGAGGCCCGCTCGAGGTGGACTCGCACCGACGTTCCCAAGCGGATTCGCGACCGCTCGGACGCTCGCGACGCGCTCGCGGAGGCGAACGTCGCCGCGGGCGACGTCGAGCGACTGGACGGCGACGCCGTCCACCGGGTCGTCAGGACGGCGCTCCGGGACCGACAGGCGACCGTCCTGAAGGAGGAACTGCTGCGGCTGGGCGGGGAGTGTGCCCTCTCCGGCCTCGAGCGAGACGACGAGGCCGTCGACGCCGTGTTGATGGGTACGCTCGCCCAGTTCGAGTCGCTCGTCGATGCCCTCGAGAGCCGCTCGCGGCCCCACGGACTGACCGACGTCGCCCGGGAGTTGCGGGACACGCTCGCGCTCGACGCCGAGGCCGGCGTCGGCGTTGCGGACGATACAAATATCGACGGCGAAACCGACGGCGACGCGACGAGCCCGGCGCAGTCCGCCGGCCGTCCGCACGCAGTCGGTCGGACGACGGCCGACTCGAGCGGCCCGGACTACCCCTGGACGGATCGGACGGCCGTGATGGGGATCCTGAACGTCACGCCCGACAGCTTCCACGACGGCGGCGAGTACGACGCCCTCGAGGACGCCGTGGCCCGCGCCGAGGCGATGATCGAGAACGACGCCGACGTGATCGACATCGGTGGGGAGTCGACCCGGCCGGGTGCGGCTCCCGTCTCGGTCGACGAGGAACTCGAGCGGGTCGTGCCCGTGATCGAACGGATCGCCGACCTCGACGCCCTGATTTCTGTCGACACCCGCAGGGCCGCCGTCGCCGACGCCGCGCTCGAGGCCGGGGCAGACGTTATCAACGATGTCTCGGGGCTCGAGGATCCCGAGATGCGATTCGTCGCCGCCGAGCACGACGCAGGGCTGGTCGTGATGCACAGCATCGACGCGCCGGTCGTGCCGGACCACGACGTCGAGTACGACGACGTCGTCGCGGACGTGATCGATCAGCTCTCCGAACGCATCCTGTTGGCAGAGAAGGCCGGCCTCGACCGGAGCCAGATCATCGTCGATCCGGGCATCGGCTTCGGGAAATCCGCCGCCGAGAACTTCGAACTCCTCGACCGGCTCGACGAGTTCCACGCGCTCGGCTGTCCGGTTCTCTTCGGACACTCCCACAAGTCCATGTTCGAACGAGTCGGCCGCGAGGCCGGCGAGCGACTCGAGGCGACCGTCGCGGCCAGTGCGCTGGCGGCCGACCGGGGAGCGGATCTCGTTCGGGTCCACGACGTTCCCGAGAACGTCGCCGCGGTTCGGACGGCGCTCGCCGCGCGCGATCCGGAGCGGTTCGACTGGAACGCGTGACGGCGAGCGACTGGCCGGAGTACGACACTCCCGGGAGCGGATTTATACGTCACGGTCCCCACGTGCGGGGATATGAGCGAACGGTCGGCGGCCTCGGACCCGAACTTCTGGGGGGAGACGACCGAGTCCGAGGCGCTCCAGCGTTATCGCACGCTCGTCGACGTCGTCGACGACGGTATCTACCAGCTCGATTCCGACGGTCAGTTCGTCGCGGTCAACGATTGCGTTCTCGAGATTACCGGCTACGAACGCGACACCCTCCTCGGCGAACACATTTCGATCGTCCTCAACGAGGCCGACTCCGAACGGATCGAGGCGGAGATCTCCACTCGACTTACGACGGACGATCGAGAGCAGGAGACGTTCGAGTTGACGGCACGGACTGCGAGCGGAGAGACGATCCCGTGTGAACTTCGCTTCAGTCTCTTGACCGACGACGGAGAGTTTCGCGGGACGGTCGGGATCGTCCGGGACATCAGCGAGCGGAAACGCGCCGAGGCCATCGTCGAACGCCGGAAGCTGGAACGGGAACTCCGGGAGCGCGAGCGGCAGCTCTCGACGCTGATCGACAACGTTCCCGGGATGGTCTATCGCTGCAAGAACGAACGCGGCTGGCCGATGGAGTTCATCAGCGAGGCCTGCGAGCGAATCACGGGCTATGACCCGGCGGCGCTCGAGCGCGGCGACGTCGAGTGGGGCGTGGACGTCATGGTGCAGGCGGACCGCCAGCCGGTCTGGGAGTCGATCCAGCGCGAGATGGCCGATGACGATACCTTCTCCGAGACATACCGCGTCGAGACCGCCGACGGCGAGCAGCGGTGGGTCAGAGACTACGGTCGCGGCGTCTTCGAGGACGGCGAGCTCGTCGAGATCGAGGGGATTATCGAGGACGTCACCGAGCGGAAACGACGGGAACGGGAGCTCGAACTGTTCCGGCTCCTGCTCGATCACTCGACCGACAGCGTGCTCGTCGTCGATCCGGACACCGGCCGCTATCTGGACGTCAACGAAACGGCCTGTCATCGACGCGGCTACTCCCGAGAAGAGCTCTTGGAACTGTCGGTCCCCGACCTCCAGACCGAGCTTCCCGACCGGGACGCTTGGCAGTCCTTCGTCGACGACCTGCGAGCCGAGGGACCGATCACGTTCGAGGGCCGTCACCGGCGAAAGGACGGGACGACCTATCCCGTCGAGATCAACGCCTCGTACGTCGAACTCGAGGACGAGTACGTCCTCGCGATTTCCCGAGACGTCACCGAGCGCAGAGCCCGCGAGCGGGAACTCGAGCGCAAGGAACGTCGGTACGAGGCCGTCTTCGAGGACCCGAACATCCTCGTGGGGCTGCTCGAGCCCGACGGAACGGTCATCGATATCAACGGGACGGCGATGGAGTACGTCGACGCTGACCTCGAGGCGGTGACGGGCGAACCGTTCTGGGAGACGCCGTGGTGGGGCGAGAGCGACGGCGTCCGGGACGACGTCAGGGAGTGGATCGAACGGGCAGCCCGGGGCGAGTACGTGGGCTTCGAGACGGATCTCGTCGGTCCGGACGGCCAGCAGTATTCCATCAGCGGGTACTTCCGCCCGGTCACGAACGACGACGGCGAGGTGGTCTCGATCATCGTCTCGGACCGCGACGTTACCGAGCGTAGGGAGCGCGAGCGCGAACTACAGCGGTACGAGCGGATCATAGAGACGATCGACGACGGCGTCTACGTGCTCGACGGCGACAGCCGGTTCCGGACGGTGAACGAGGCCTTCGCCGACATGCTGGGCCGCGACCGGGCGGCGCTGGTGGGCGAGCACGCCTCGACCGTCTTTCCGGAATCGAAAGTCGACCGAGCCGAGCGGCTCCAACGAGAGATGATCGCAGGCGAGACCGACATCGCGGAACTGGACGAGCACGTCAGAGCCGCCGACGGAGAGATCCCGGTCGTGACCCGGTTTACCCTCTTCGAGACGGACGACGAGGTCGGTCGCGTCGGCGTCGTCCGCGATGTCACGGAACGCATAGAGCGCGAACGCGAACTCGAGCGGAACAAGGAGCAACTCGAGACGCTGTTCGAGGTGCTCCCGGTCGGCGTCGTCGTCGCGGAGGCCGACGGTGAGATCGTCTCGGCGAACGATACCGCACACGACATCTGGGGCGGGGACGTGTTCGACGCCGACTCCATCGACGAGTACGAGCAGTATTCGCTGCGATGGGCCGACTCGGGCGAGCGAGCCGACCCCGAAGAGATGACGCTGGCCCGGGTGCTCCGCGGCGAGGAGGTGACCGAGCCCGATATCTTCGAGATCGACGCCTTCGACGACGAGCGCCGGATCATCGAGGCGGAAGGCATGCCGATCCGGGACGAGGCCGGCGAGGTGACTCGCGGCGTCATCACGCTGAGCGACGTCACCGAGCGACGGCGGGCCCAGCGCCGGCTCGCGGAGTCCGAGCGGCGCTATCGGACCATCGTGGAGAACTTCCCGAACGGTGCAGTGGGGCTGTTCGACGAAGATCTCAGGTACACGGCCGCCGGCGGGGCGGTTCTGGAGGAAGTCGGCACCTCAGAGGAGGAGATCGTCGGGAAATCCCTCTGGGAGCGGTATCCGGACGAACTGGCCGCGCAGCTCGAGCCGAATTTCCGGGCTGCACTCGAGGGCGAACGCAACTCGTTCGAAATCGAGTTTCACGACCGCCACTGGATCGCGTATACGCTGCCGGTTGACGACGACGACGGCGACACCTTCGCCGGCATGGTCATGGTTCAGGACATCACGGAACGCCGGGAGTACCAGCGAAAGCTCGAGGAGTCCAACGAGCGCCTCGAACAGTTCGCCTACGCCGTCTCGCACGACCTCCAGGAGCCCCTGCGAATGGTCACGAGCTATCTCCGACTGCTCGAGCAGCGGTACGGCGACGCCTTCGACGAGGACGGCGAGGAGTTCCTCGCGTTCGCGGTCGACGGGGCCCAGCGGATGCGCGAGATGATCGACGGCCTCCTCGAGTACTCGCGAGTCGAGACCCGCGGCGATCCGCTGGAACCGACCGATCTGGACGCCGTGCTGGACGACGTACTGACGGACCTCCAGTTCCGGATCGAGGAGACCGACGCCGAGATCACGAGCGAGTCGTTACCCCTCGTCGAGGGCGACGCGAACCAGCTCCGGCAGGTGTTTCAGAACCTGCTGTCGAACGCGATCGAGTACAGCGGGGACGAGCCCCCCCGAGTCCGGATCAACGCCGAGCGCGACGGCGGGGAGTGGCTGCTCTCGGTCAGCGACGAGGGGATCGGGATCGATCCCGACGACCGAGAGCGCATCTTCGAGGTGTTCCAGCGGCTCCACACCCGCGAGGAACACGACGGCACGGGGATCGGCCTCGCGCTGTGCGAGCGGATCGTCGAGCGCCACGGCGGCGACATCTGGGTCGACTCCGGCTCCGACGCCGGCGAGGGAACGACGTTCTCGTTTACGCTCCCCGCCGCGAGCGATCGACCGTCGTGATTTCGGTCGGCGACGGCGTCATCATACATTCCCTCAGTTTCTTGGTATCGCACCGCTCGATGCCGGTATGCCCCTTTCCGACGGACTCGTGTACGGTCTCGCGTCGCTGATCGTCGTCGGTTTCGTCTGCCGTGCCGTCTGGAAGCTTCTCCGAAATTCCGAAACGCCGCATCGAGAGCTAGTGCTGGCGTGGGAACGCCGGCTGACGACCGTCGCCGGGATCCCGCTCTCGCTCGTCGGTGCCTCGACGCTCGTCGACGGCCCGCTCGCGGTCCCGTACGATCCGCTCATGCTGCTCTTTGCAGGAGTCGTTCTCCTCACCTATCCCGAATTCGCGAGACCCCACTGACCCCCTCAGTCGTCACCCGTTCGGTCGATTTCGGGCGTGTACTCCGCCGGTCCACAGCCCAGCGAGCGGTGCGGACAGTGCCGGCAGTGGTCGCCCGGCGTCGTCTCCGCGAACGACGGTTCGTCGACCGCCTCCAGCGTCTCGAGCACGGACTCCCACGGCGGGAGGTCGTCGGGCGCTATGAGGTCGACGCGAGGGCCGTCGATATCGCCGACGTAGACGTAGCCGACGGCCGAGATCGGCTCGTCGAACCGATCCTCGCAGGCGCGGACGTAGAGCGACAACTGGGCGGCGTCGTCGGGGTCGATCCGCTCCGCGGTGGCCTTGTAGTCCAGCACCGCGAGCCCGCCGTCGGGAAGCCGCCGGACCGAGTCAACGTAGCCGACGACGTCTCCCGTCACGCCGGGCACGTCCTCGAGCGAGAAGGGGAGTTCCGCGGCCAGGGGCTCCCAGTCGGCGACCGGGCGGTCGACCGCCGGTGCGGTCGCCGCGAAGTAGCGGTCGACGCAGGCGAGGACGGCCTCCCGGTGTGCGAGCAGGTCTCGCGCGGTGAGCTGTCGGACGGCGGCCTCGCGCCACGCCTCGCGGGTGCGGTACTCGCGGTGGAACGCCTCCTCGGCGACGTCGTGGAAGACGGTGCCGACGAGTCGCGACGCTGCGTCGTCGGTCGGCGCGGGCGTCCCGCCGTTCGTCTCGGTCGCGGTGCCGTCCATCGCGTCCGCCGCGAGCGGATCGTCGATCGCTCGGACGACGTGATCGAGGTAGTGCTTCCGGGCGCAGGTCTCGTGGGTGTCCATCGCGGAGTAGCTGTGGCGCATCGCGACCGGGAGCTCCGTCGCCGTCGCGAGCGTCTCGACCGGGAACCGGACCGTGTCGGTCGTCAGCGCGGAGAGTCGCCGACCGCTGGGGACTCGAGCCGGCGAATCCGCTGCCGATCGGTCGCCGCTCCCGTCCTCGAGCGAGCCGTGGCTCGCGGCATCGGCCGCCGACAACAGCGTCCCGTCGCGGAGCAGCCGGCCCAGCCGGTGGACCGTCTCGATCGCCTCGCGGGTCTCGAGGGGCTCGACGGGGCGGTCGCCGTAGTCGGCGTAGTAGGTGATCGTTCCCGGGCTCTCGCCCGCCGAGGCGGCGATCTCGTCGGTGCGATCGACTACGGTTTCGGGGTAGGTCTCCCGCACCTGCTCGAAGCTCTCGGTCAGCGACGACCAGAGGTCCATCCGCTGGCCGGTCACGGACCACTCGATCTCGCTCGCCAGGCAGGCCTCGGCCGTCGACGCCGCGAGTTCGTCGTCGTCGCCGTCGTACTCGTAGTCGGAACCGAACACGAACAGGTGCTCCTCGGCCCGGGTGAGCGCGACGTGGAGCACCCGCCACTCCTCTGCGACCCGCTCGGCCGCGAGATCGGCGAGCAAGGGAGAGCCGACGTCGTCGTCGAGCGTCGCGGCCAGCAGCCGGTAGCGTGCCCGCTCGACGTAGTCGCCGTCGACGCACCACTCCTCGTCGGAGAGGTAGGGAACGAGGACGGTATCGAACTCGAGGCCCTTGGCCTGGTGGACCGTCATCACGTCGACGCTGTCCTCGGAGCGCGTCCCACGCGTCCGGTCGCTCCCGCCGCTTCGCAGGGTCTGTGCTAGCGCGTCTACGAACTCGCTCGACAGCGACTGGACGACCCCGTCGGACTCGTAGGCCTCGACGAACCGCTCGAGGCGGTCGAACTGAGCGCGCTCCTCGCTCGCACAGAACCACTCGATCCGGGTGAGCTCCCGGAACCGGCGGACGAACCCCGAGAGGGGGTAAACGTCTCGGAGCCGCTCGAGTCGCTCGATGTGGTCGCGGACCGTCTCGAGCCGATCGGGATGCTCGAGGTCGAGCGCCGCCGGATCAGCGTCCGTCACGGCGTCGAACAGCGAGCCGTCCCGTCGCTGCAGCGTCGCGAGATCGCCCTCGGTGAACCGATACCGATAGAGCAACACGCGCCGGAGGTGGGCGTCGGCGTCCGGTTCGACGAGGACTCTGAGGTACGACAGCACCGTCCGAATCCCGGACGAGATCTCGCCGCGGGGCGAGCCGGAGATCTCGTGGGGGATCTGCAACTCTCGCAGTTCGTCTGCGACCCGCTGTGCGTGGCGGTTGGTCCGAACGATGACCGCGATATCGCCCAGCGAGCGCTGCGGGACGTTCGCGGCCTCGCCGTTGAGCAGCCGTGAGACCGTCGTCGCGACCTGCTCGGGCGTCGACTGGGGCACCTCGTCGCTCTCGACTTTGACGACCCGATCCGGCGGCTCGTCCTCGTCGTAGGTGCCGGCCGTCCGACCGTCCTCCCGCAGCGTCTTCGAGGACTGGGGACCGTAATCGCAGGCGTTGGTCAGGTCCAGGATCTCCTGTCTCGAGCGGAAGTTGAGCTCGAGTTCGATCGCCTCGTGGTCGTCGTAGGCGTCGGCCAGCCGGTCTAACCCCTCGCGGTCGGTACCGCGCCAGCCGTAGATGGCCTGATCCTTGTCGCCGATCGCGAGCAGGTCCGGCCGGTCGGGGCCGTCCGTGAGTTCGGTCAGCAGGGAAAACTGGGTCGCGTCGGTGTCCTGAAACTCGTCGCAGTAGACCTGCGTCCACTGGTCGGTGATCTCGTCGGCGATCGCCTCGTCATCTAGCAGGCCGGTCGCCGTCCGCACCAGTTCGTCGAAGTCCATCGCCCCTTCGGCCTCGAGCGCGTCGTGGTAATCCGCGTAGACGTCGGCGTAGTGGCGGGCCAGTCGGAGGAACTCGACGTAGTGTTTCAGCCGCCCGAAGGGGGTCTGTTCGATCCGGCTCGTCGCGGTCCCCCAGATCCGGTTGCCGAACAGGGCCCGCGGCAGGTGTTTCGTCGTCGGGTCGTCGAGCGAGAGCGCGTCGATCGTGTCGGTGACGCACCGCTGGAGCACTCGGAGATAGCGGTCGACGTCCTGCACTAGGTCGTCGTCGCGGAAGGCCGCCGGTGCCTCGGCGATCTTCTCCCGGCAGTAGGAGACGAGCTTGCCGTAGTCGACCAGCGACTCCCGGGCCGTCTCGAGGTACTCGTCCCGGTTGAAGTAGCGTAGCGCCTCGTTGTCGAACGAGAGCTCCTCGCCGGCGGTCCGCTCGAGCCAGAGGACGAACTCGTTGCAGAGCTCGAGGGTCCGCACCGGCGGCAGCCCCGACTGCAGGTCGTCGGGCGTGATGTCCTCCTGGCTCATCGACTGAATGAACCGGTCGATCGCATCGACGAGGTCGGCCGGCGAGCCGTCGTTGCGGGTCGACGCGGCTGCGAAGTCGTAGTCGTTGTCCGCGAGCAGGCGGCCGATGAGCCGGCGACGCGTTCGCTCGGTGACGACGTCGAACTCCGGCGAGTAGCCGAGGTAGTAGGCGTACTCCCGGACCAGCCGGTAACAGAAGGAGTGGTAGGTGTAGACGTCGATCGCCGCGGCGGCGTCGGGCTCGAGCCGCTCGGAGACCGCCGTGCGGATGCTGGCAGCCGCCTCGTTCGCGAACGTCAACACGAGCACGTCGTCGGGATCGACGTCGCCCCGCTCGATGGCGCGCTCGATCCGGACGAGCATCGTCGTCGTCTTCCCGGTACCGGCCCCCGCGTCGACGGAGGTACAGGCCGCGCGGCTGTCGATGACGGCCTCCTGATTACCCTTCGGTTCGATCTCGGCGGCGGACGCGAGGTCGGCAGCGGCCCCCGCGTCGGGTTCGTCGTCGTTCGGGTCGGCCCCCGGCTCGAGCGGTCGCTCTCCGCTGTCGTCCCGTCGCGAGCCGTCACCCATCGAACCGCACCTCCTTCGCGATGTACTCCTGACAGCAGACGGTGTACTCACAGTCCGGACAGGCGTGCTCTGCGATCTGTGCCCAGCGCTCGGACGGATCGAAGGGACCCGAGAGCAGGCCCGCAGCGATCCTCGCGAGTCGGTCGTCGACGGTCTCGTTTCGGTGGTCGTGTGTCATACCGTAGGTGTGGTGGTCGACGTAGACGTCGGTCAGATCGACGACCTCGAGGCTCGTCTCGACGGTGTCCCGGACCCAGTTCACCGTCGTTCCGGAGCGCTCCGCCAGCGGAATCTGGACGTATCGACAGGTCCGGTCGCCGAGCTCGAGCCGGTCGCGGAGCCCGCGAAGCCCGTCGAGGACGACGGCGGTCTCGAAGAGCGAGCCGACCGGGTCCGGCTCGAACGCGGTCGACTCGTCGTCGAAGTGATCGGTGAAGAGCTCGGCGACGTCGCCCTCCCAGTCGGACCGGTAGCGCAGGCGGCCCAGCGGCGCGAGCGTCGGGACGAACCGGACGCCGACGATCGACGAGCCGTCGCCGTAGACGTAGTCCACCGTCGCGTCGATCCTCGCTCTCTCGGCCTCGACTGTCTCATCGAGCACGTCGACTGCGCTCGAGAGCGGCAGCCCTGGGCCGATCAGTTCGCCGCCAGCCGCCTTGGCGTCCAGCCGCTCGATCCCCGCGGCGTGGTCGGCCCCGACGCGCTCGAAATACGCCGACAGCGTCGCCTCGAGCACCCGTCGCTCGTGACGGCGCTGCGTCCCGGAGTGGAACGGCTCGTCGTGGTCGTTCCACAACGTCGAGAGTCGGTCGCCGGCGACCGACTCGAGCGCCTCTCGGTCCGTCTCGCCGCTCCGGAGCGCGTCGCAGATGGCGGTCCGCAACACGTCCACGCGGTCGTCGACCGCGTCGTCGTCGCTCCCCTCGAGCCCGTGAACGTGGGCGAACTCGTATCGGCGCGGACAGTGGAGCGCGGTGCGGAGGCCGTCGACGTCGAGCACGGGAACGGTCGTCGCGTCGTCAGTCATCGCGGACCACCTCGCCCGCGGCGAACTCGAACTGCGAGCGGACCGCCTCGGCGAGTTCGTCGTCGATATCACCGTCCTCGAGCACGACCGCGATCTCCTCGAACAGCGCCTCGGTCTCGCCGAGGTCGGCCTCACCGCCGGTGCTGGCCTCTCGGAGCACCCGCTCGAGTTCGCCGCGGGGCTGGTCGAGCAGCGCCTCGACGGCGTTCGTCTCGCCGTGGATCGCCGCGTCGGCCGCGGCGTCGACGTCTGCGAGGCGAAGTCCCGGCGTCGACTCGAGCAGCTTCAGATACCGCGACTCGTCGTAGGTCCGCTGGAGGCCGCCGGCACCGCGCTCGTAGGAACACCAGTAGAGGGTCTTCTCGGCCGCGCGCGCACCGAGCGCGAGCCGCCTACGGGACCGCTGGGCGTGGTACGTCTCGAAGGGGTCACCGACGGCGGTCGCGTCGACCGGCTCGAACGTCTCCGAAATGTCCTCGAGCGACGGGTCGGTGACCGCGGGATAGGTCGGCATGGTGCGAAGCCACGCCGACGGGAACAGTTGGGTGAGGAACTGCTCGCCCGGATAGGTCTCGTCGATCAGGTCCAGCAGGAAGACCGCCCGCCGCGAGTCGTACTTCAGGTCGTCGACGGCGCAGACGGTGACGCCGCCGGTCGGCGGCCGCGTCTCGACCGCGTGAACGTAGGGCGCGTCGTACCGGATCGTCCGCCGGAGCATCCGGCGCAGCCCCTGCCAGTCCGGGCCGACGAGGTCCGTCTCCTCGACGAACCGGGCGATCTCGAGGACGCGTCCGACGCCCTCGTACTGCTCGCGGGCGTCGACCCACGATTCCTCGCGGGCGATTCGCCCCTTCAGGTTCGTCCGACGGATCCAGCGCTCGAGCGAGCGGCGAACGCTCGACCCGGCGGTTTCGGCGAGCAGGTCGGGTGAAAAGTCCGGAACGCGGGCTCGGAGACGATTCAGCGAGACGTCTCGCGGGTCGTTCGACGCTCGGGACTCGCGGGCCGGGTCAGCGGGACCGAGCCGCTCGAGGGCGTCACCGTCGCGCTCGCGTTCGCACTGGCACGTGACGACCGCGTAGAGCTCGTTCACGGCGGGATCGTCCGCCAGCGATGGGGTCCCGATCGTCGCCGTCGGAACGCCGGCGTCCCGGAGTCGGCGTCTGGTCTCCGGGACCCGTTCGATCCGCGGCACGGCGACCGCGAACTCGTCGGCGGACCAGCCGTGGCGGTCGGACAGCGACTGGATTTCGGTCGCGACCGCCCGGACCTGTTCGCGGGCGGTTTCGGTGCGGATCCGTCGGGCGCGACCGGCCGGTCCTCCCCCTGTGAGCCCGTCTTCGGCGTCGACGCGTTCGTCCGGCGATTCGCCCGTCGCGAGGAACCGCGTGATCGGTCGATGTGGCGGTTCGTCGGCCGGTTCGCGATCGGACGCGGGCTCGAGCGGCTCGATCTCGAGGCCCGCGTCCCTCGCCAAATCCTCGACGCGACCCGGTTCGACCCGGGTACGTTCGACGCTGGCGTGGCGCTCGCCGAGACAGACGAGGTCGGCGTCCCCCGAAAGCGCCGCGAGGTACCGGCGGTCGAGTCGGCGGTACTCCTCGAACTCGACGGCGAGGACGGCGTCGAAGGAGTCGGTCACGCGGGTTCGCAGTCCGTCCGCGTTCGCCTCGAGCAGGTCGACCGCCTGCGGGATCACGTCCGCCCGCTCGACGTAGCCCCGATCGTCGAGTTCCGCGTGGAACCGGTCGTTCATCGCGTAGAGAAAGGCCAGACAGTCGTGGGGCGAGTCGAGGTCGTCGAGTCGGAGCCGCTGGCGGGTCGCGGCGAGCAGCAGTTGCCCGACGTCGCGCGCGAAGCTCTCGTGGTCGGCCGCGCGCTCGAGGTAGTCGGGCACCGACCGGCTCGCGCCGTCGATCACGAGCGAGATGAGCTCGATACGCTCCTCGTACTCGAGGCGGGAGAGCGTCGGATCGTACTCCTCGATGGTCTTCGAGGCGTGTTCCGGTAGCGACTCGATTCGAGGTGAACGGGGATCGTCGCCGGCCCGCTCGAGGTCGGCGTCCGCTACCGCCTCGGTCAGGGCCTCGAGACCCGCCGGATGCCGTTTCAGGACTAGGACGTTCCGCGGGCCGTGTTCCGCGGCGAGAGCGGCGTACTCCGCGGCGATCGTCGCGAACACGTCGTTGCCCGGTAGGGGGGAGGGGAGGAGCTTACAGGTTCCGTCGAGCGCGGGCGGCGTGGTGGTCATCGGTCGTACGTCACCGTGTATGACGGAATTGGTATTTAAATGTGGGCACGATCCGGTCTCCGTTCGGTGTGCGAATCGAGTCTGATCGATCGGACTCGAGCATACCGGTGACTCGAGTCCGACTGCGAACGACCGCTCACCCGTGACCGAAGCCGATACTATACGATTACATAGATACCCATATAGAATATGAATGAATATCGTCGTGAATGTGGAGTAGATTAGGAGTAGTCTCGTATTAGGGCTCAAAAGGGCGTTTTACGGCGTATTGGGGAAATTATATTTTTGGTAGGGGTGGCAACTGCATGAGAAAGGGAAAACAGCGAATAAGTGCCGTAGTACGGTTGATAAGTGCGTATTAATAGATACTGTCAGATGTGGGGCTATATATGAGTACTATTTTACTGTTCTATGCACTACTATGATATCACATATTTCTATACCGCCGTCCACTGGCCGGGGGAGACGGGAACTGACCGGCGGTCGGTTGATCCTCAGAGGACCGTCACGGGGCGATCGGTCTCGAGCATCACCTGCTGCGTGACGCTTCCGAAGACCGCTTTGCCGACCGGCGATCGCTCGCGGGTCGGGAGGACGATCGTATCCGCGTCGACGGAGTCGGCGTAGTCGACGATCTCTTCGGCGGGTTCGCCGTGGCGGCGGACGACGTCGACGTCGATGCCGGCGGCCTCGAGCGCGTCACGGACGGCGTCGACCGACTCGGGGACGTCGTCGGGATCGAACAGTTCGTCGGAGGTGACGCGGACGCCATCGTCGACGGCCGAGAACTCCTCGAACACGTTGAGCACCGTCACGGCGAGTTCGTCCGGGCTCTCGACCGGTCCGTCCTCGAGGAGTCCGGCTACGTAGTCCGCGGCCTCCATCGCCCGCTCTTCGTCGGGGTCGACCGGGATAACGATCCGGTACATGCGTCATAGACCGGCCGGAATTCACTTAGTAGTACGCGTCGCGATAGACTCTCATCGCGGTGGACGGCCGCTATCGAAACCGCTTTTCGGTCGCTCGTCGAACGGTCTCTCAGTGAACTGGTCATACAGGAATACGGTTCTCGTTCTCTGTACGTTCGCGTTCTTCGTGACGGTGACCGCGCGGCTGGTGATCAGTCCGGTCGTTCCCGACATCGTCGAGACGTTCTCGGTCAGCACCGGTGCGGTCGGACTGGCGCTCTCGGGCATGTGGGCCGCCTACGCGCTCTCGCAGTTTCCGAGCGGACTGCTCGGCGATCGGTTCGGGGAGCGGCGGATCATCTTGACCGCGATCGGTGGCACGGCGGTCGCGAGCGCCTTGCTCGCGCTGTCGCCGACCTACGTCGCCTTCTTGCTCTTCGCGATCGTCCTCGGCGGAGCGGCCGGTCTCCACTACAGCGTCGCGACGACGTTCCTGACTCGGCTGTTCGATCGGACGGGACGCGCGATCGGGATCCACGTCTCCGGCGCGCCGATCGCCGGCCTCGCCGCGCCGGTGCTCGCGGCGCTCGCCGCCGACCGATACGGCTGGCGCGCGGCGATCGCCGTCGGGACCGCCGTCGGAATTCCGATCGTCGCCCTGTTTTACCTCCGGACCCGTCCGACGGAGCCGCGCTATCCCGATCGGCGGATGCGCGACCAGGTCGACCCGTCCCTCCTCTCGCAGTTGTTGACCCGGCCCAGCGTGGCCTACACGACCGCGCTCTGTGCGATGGGTGCCTTCACCTGGCAGGCCACGGCGTCGTTTCTCCCGACGTTTCTCGCGGTCGGCTACGGTCTCCCGCGGACGACGGCCGGCCTCCTGTTCTCGCTGTACTTCCTCGTCAACGGGGGCGTGCAGCCGCTGATCGGCTCGCTGTCCGATCGCTACTCGCGCGACGCCGCCGCCGCGGTCACGATGACGGCGGGACTGGTCGGCTTCGCGGTGCTTGTCACCGGTGACGGACTGGCGGCGGCGATCGCCGGAGTCGCCTGCGTCGGCGTCGCGATGACCTGGGGTGCCCCGTTGCAGTCGCGGTTCATGGACGTACTGTCGTCGTCCGAACGCGGCCTCGGTTTCGGACTCGTCCGGACCGCTTACATGCTACTCGGCGCAACGGGGAGCGTCGCCATCGGTACGGCCGCCGACCTGTTCGGCTGGACGGTCGCGTTCGGCCTCCTCTCGGGAATTATGGCGATCGCGCTGGTGACGATCGTCTCGAACAACGTCCTCTCGCTGGGGTACTGACGGCTAAACGGCCCGGTCGCTCACTCTCCGACTGCTCGAATCGTGAGACATTCATCACTGTCAACGGTGATGTGATAGTCGCTGAAGACGAATTCGATCGTGCAGTCGACTCCGTCCGATTCGTCTCCTCGCGACTCACACAGGTCGTTCAATGCGTCCGGATCTATCGCCTCGTATAACGGCGTCAGCGCCTTGGGGTCACACTCCCGTATCGAACTCACCGCGCGAACGGTCGCGACGCTCGGGGATTCGTTCTCCGGAATCTCGTATTCCACTACCAGGTCGTCTTCGGCAATCTCGTGTTTCATTATCGACTAGTGGGGGCGTATCACGTAAACCCCTCTCGAATCGTATCACTCAGTATACGTGTGTTGTTCGTCGCCTCGAGGACTGGAGCGACCGGTCGCATCGAAGCGAACCCGCTCGTTGAATCGGTTCTCCGCGGTCGTAGACGCGGATTCCCGCCAGACGCGACCGCCTATTCGCTCATCCACTCGCTCGCCTGCGGTTCGCCCGGGTCCGTCGGAATTTCGACGAGTACCGGCTCGTCCGCCTCGAGCGCGGACGCGAGCGCTGCCCGAATTTCCGACGATGTCTCCGCGCGCTCGGCCCGCATCCCGAGACTCGTCGCGAGGCTCGAGAAATCGATCGGCGCGTTCGCCCACTCGTACGCGCCGGCCTCGAGGTCGTAGTTCCGGTCGGCGTCGTCGCTGATGATCGCGTAGTCCTCGTTGACGAAGACGACGACGGTGATCGGCAGCGCCTCGGCGACGGCCGTGTGGAGTTCGTGGACGCACATCATGAGTCCGCCGTCGCCGACCAGGACGACCACGTCCTCGTCGGGGTTGGCGACCTGTGCACCGATCGCCGACGGGAGGCTGGTCCCCATCGACGCCCACGAGCCCGGATTGACGTACGAGCGCGGCCCCCCCGCCTCGAAGACGTTGAGTCCCCATACGCGGGAGCCGCCGGCGTCTGCCGTCACGATCGCCTCCCGCGGGACCGCTTCCCGGATCGCCTCGAGCGCGCTGACGGAGGTCAGTGGCGGCGACGAGACGCGCAGCTCCTCGAGTCGCTCGCTCGTGGCCGTTCGGACCTCGCTGGCGCGCTCGACGGCGTTGCCGGCCGCGAACTCGCGGTCGGCGAGCGCGTCTTCGAGCGCCGACAGCGCCTCGCCGGCGTCGGCGACGATGCCGACCGTCGGATCGTAGCCGGTCCCGAGGTCGTCGGGATCGAGCGTGACGTGGACGAGGGTCTCGGGTACGGTCACGGACCAGGCACGGGTCGCCACGGCGTCGAAGTCCGTGCCGACCGCGAGCGCGGCGTCCGCGCTGGCGAGGAGCTCGAGCAACTCGGGCGACGCGCTGCCCGACAGCGTTCCGGCGACGTACCCGTCGGGACCGTCGGGGAGGACGCCTTTCCCCTTGTAGGTCGTGACGACGGGCGCGCCGAGTCGCTCTGCGACGCGGCGGAGGTCGTCGCTCGCTTCGGCGGCACGGACCCCGCCGCCAGCGACGATCACCGGCTCGTCGGCGTCGGCGAGGCGATCGGCGGCGGCCTCGACGTCGCGATCCGCGACCCCCGAAACCGAGTCCCGGCTGTATTCCGCCGGCGTCGCGAGCGGGACGTCCATCGCCAGGAAGTTCTTCGGAATCCCGACCCGAACGGGGCCCTTCGGTGGCGTCTCGGCGATCGAGATCGCCTCCTCGAGGACGGCGAGCGTGCTCTCGGGACTCTCGACGAGTCGGTTCGCTTTGACGACGTTGTCGTAGGTGTCCGGCGGCGTCTCGTGGATGCCGTCGCCGCCGCGGACCTCGGGTTCGGTCTCGACGGCCATGTGGACGAGCGGCGTGCAATCGTTGAGCGCGTTCTTCAAACCGTTCATCGCGTTCATATCGCCCGGCCCGGGGACAACGGCCGTCGCCGCGGGCCGCCCGCTGGTCTCGGCGTACCCCCACGCCTGATGGGTGACGGCGGTCTCGTGGCGAGCCATGACGAACTGAATGTCGTCCCGCGCTCCGATCGCCTCGTTCAGCGGGAGCGTCTGTTTGCCCGGAATGCCGAACACGGTGTCGATTCCGTCGGCTGCCAATCGCTCGATGACCGCTCGGCTCACGTCCATACGCTCACCTCGTAAACCAGGTACTTATGATCTCCCTTCGGTTCGCTCTCTGAGCGGTGATCCGACGGGCGGATCGGGCGCGCTGAAACGCAATAGCGTTTCGCGTACCGAAACAAAACTGGGCCGGTCGGGACACGGACAGATCGGGCCGGCGATGACAGTTCGTGGCGTCCGACTGCCGTGTGATGCCATGAAGGGTGCGTATACGGCCTCTATCGCCGATTCGGGGAGTTCGATCGAAATTGGTGTGTGATATCAAGAACCAATGATGGTCGAGGGCGGAACCGAATTCGTTTCGCCTCTCGAAATGACGCCGTTCGGCGCTGAATTGCGATTCGTCCGCTGCAATCGCCTCGTTCAGACTGGGACGCTCTCGCTATTCGCGACTATGAATTACGGCCATATATATGTAAAATCCCTCGAGAGTACACGATCGATTGCCGCCGTCACGGCGTGCGGTTAGCCGAGTCGACGAAATAACACATCCGTTCAAATGAACAATGAATGAGTAGTTGCATTCGGTCGTTCGTCCGCTTCCTCTCGGTGCCCGTCGCGCTGATTCGGATCGCGACCCGTTATCGCGGCCGTCGACCGAGAACAGCGCGAATCGGGCGTCTCGAGCGGCGATATCGCAATTATTGCCACAGGAAGAGTCGCCGTTTCGACCAACGAAACGATATTCCGATGACGATCGTCACCGGAAACGACAGGACTGCCGATCCCTCTCTCGTCGAGCCTCTCGAACGACCGTCCGAGACCGCCGATCGGCTCGCGGTCGGAGAGAACCGTGCTACGAGTGCGGTCGGCCGGGGTACGCCGTCGTCGGTTCCTCGATCAGACGACCTCGTCGGCCTCGAGAGCCGCGATTTCGTCGTCCGAGTAGCCCAGTTCCGCGAGGATCTCACGCGAGTGCTGACCGAGATCCGGCGGTGCCCGCTCGTGGGTGGTCTCGAGCGAGGAGAAGTTGACCGGGTTCGCGGGCGCTTTCAGCGTTCCGTGCTCGGGGTGTTCCATCTTGGCGATCATGTCCCGGGACTGGATGTGCGGATCGTTGACGACGTCTTCGACGTCGTTGACGGGCGTACACGGGACGTCGAACTCGCGGAGGTGTTCGACCCACTCGTCGGTCGTCATCCGGGCGAATATCTCCTCGAGTCGGCTGTCGAGCGCCTCCCGGTTCTCGACCCGATCCTCGAACGTCGCGAACCGGTCGTCGTCGATCCACTCCTCGCGATCGAGCGCGCGACAGAGGTTGGGCCAGAGACCCTCGCTGATCACGCCGACGACGACGTGGGAGTCGGCCGTCTCGATCGCCTGGTAGGGCGCGAGGTTGGGGTGTTTGGTCCCCATCCGGCGCGGCACGTCGCCGGAGGCGAAGAAGTTGGTGACGTGATAGAGGAGCCACTGGAAGCTCGTGTCGTACAGCGAGAGTTCGATGTGTTGCCCCTCGCCCGTCTGTTCGCGATGATAGAGCGACGTCAGAATGGCGTAGGTCGCCGTCATAGCACCCGAGACGTCACAGATCGAGATACCGACCCGCGCCGGTTCGTCTTCGCTCCCGGTGATGCTCATCATGCCGGCTTCGCCCTGTAACACGATGTCGAAAGACTTGCGCCCGCTGTAGGGGCTGTCCGAACCGTATCCGGACACGTCACAGTAAATCAGGTCATCGTTCAGCGTCGAGAGTGTCTCGTAGTCGGCGTCGAACGCCTCGGCCTTGCCAGGGCTGAAGTTCTGCATGAATACGTCGGCGTCTTCGACCAGCTCGTGGAGGACCGTCTGTCCCTCCTCGCTCGTTAGGTCGAGCGTAAGACTCCGTTTATTCCGGTTGAGGCTCACGAAGTACGCCGACAGTCCCTCGTACTCCGGCTGATAGGTGCGCGTCAGATCACCGTACCCGGGCCGTTCGATCTTGATCACGTCCGCACCGAGGTCGCCGAACGTCTGTGTCGCCATCGGTCCGACGAGCGCCTGTGTCGCGTCGATAACGGTAACGTCCTCTAGAGGCCGCATATCTCCGTCATAGACGGACCTCCGTTTATACGTTCCGCTCGGAACCCCCGATCACGGGCCGAACCGACTCCACCCGACCGCTCGGTTCGACCGGCCGAGGGCATCTGTCCCGATAATCGGCATTTATCTTCCTCTATAGCTGACCTTTTCCCGAAGGTTTAATTATTATGGATACACCTTTAGGCTGTATGCGTCTCAATAGACGACGGGATATCCTGAAAGCAGTGAGTGGAATCGGGGCGGTCGGATTGGCCGGCTGTCTCGGCGGTGACGGTGGCAGTACGACCTCTCTCAGCGTCGGGATTCCAAGTTCCAGTACGACGACCGGGCAGGCAAGCAACTCCTTCCAGCGCGTCGTCCAGGAACAGTCCGGCGACACCGAGCCCGCCGGGGAGATCCGGTGGCAGAACCAGGAGACCGGCGGCGACCCGCCGAGTCTCAGACAGCACGCCCAGGGGAACCTGCAGGCGCTGACCGCCGGGAACTTCATCGTTGCGTCGGCCCAGCAGGACCTGCCGCCGTTCGAGGAGCGGCCGCTGGACACGCTCCCCCAGCAGATGTTCTCGATCGCACCCCTGCACATGCATATCCTCTCGCTGCAGGGGTCGGGCATCGAGACGACGGACGACCTCGTCGGGAGTAACTTCTGGCCGCTGCCGCCGGAGTGGGGACTCCGCCAGCAGGCCGAGACCGTTCTCACGAACGCCGGCCTCTGGAGCGATCTCGAGAGCAGCGACTCCATCGTCAACGCCGGGACCGGTGAAGTGGCCGGCCGTATCGAAGAGGGCGACGTCGACGCGCTGATCGCCTACGGCTCCGGGTTCGCGAACCTCGCGGGCTGGGCGACGGAGGTCGACGCTCGAGCGGACCTCCAGCTCGTCGAGTTCACCGACAGCTTCATCGAGGGCGTCAACAGCACTCGCGGGACCAGTCACAGCCAGATCGAACCGTACGGCTGGGAACAACAGAGCTTCGAGCAGGAGCAGGTGGACATCTACGGCGCCGACTTCCAGTTCTGGCTCAGTAGCGAGGTTTCGCGGGACGTCGGCTACGAACTCGCGCGAATCAGTCACGAGAACGTCGAGTCCATTCAGGAGGGCCAACCGGCGTATCTCGACCACAGCGACCCCGAGTCGATGGCATCGCTCTACCTCGAGGACGTCCCCGTCCACCCCGGCCCGTACGACTTCCTCGAGGAGCAAGACGTCGACATGAGCGCCTACACGCGCGGCGAGACCAGCGAATAGAACGAGCATGAGCGAGACCCAGAGCGAACCGCCCGTCTGGTCGCCGCTGGACTTCCGGCGCAAGCACCTGCTGAACAACCTCGTCACGGTGGTCGCCCTGTTGTTCTGGGCGCGGGTCTTGCTGTATGCGGTGCGACAGGACGCCCCGCGAGCGAAGTACGGGGCCGTCTTCCTCGCCGGCGGGATACTCGTCTACGTCATCAAAGAGCTCGCCGACCTCGAGGGGGGCAAACGCCTCGAACGGATCGGGCTGTGGCTCTGTGCGCTCGTCGGCGTCACCGTTCCCAGCTACGTCTGGCTGAACTACGAGGTGCTCGAGACGACCCGCGTCGGCTACGCGTTAGACCACGAGTACCTGATCGGGGGGCTGTTCGCGCTCGTGATCCTCTATCTGACCTACCGAGCGTTCGGGGCCGCCTTCGCATCCGTGATGATACTGGCAGTGCTCTACGCCCGGTTCGGGGGTCTCATCACCGGGTTGCTGGGCCACGGCGGCGTCGCTACCGAACAGATCGTCAACGTGCTCACGATGGAGTTCGACGGCTTCTTCGGCTCGATCACGCAGGTCGTCGCCGTCAAAGTCGCGCTGTTTCTCCTGTACGCAGGCCTGATGCGCGGCTACGGGGCCTTCGAACTCATCATGCGACTCTCCTTCCAGACGGCGAAGTATCTCCGTTCGGGGGTCGCCCAGTCGGCGGTGACCTCGAGTCTGATCGTCGGCTCGATCAACGGCGCGCAGACGGCCAACGCCGCGATGACCGGCTCCTTTACAATTCCGTTGATGAAAGAGAGCGGGATGCGGTCGGATTCGGCGGGCGGCATCGAGGCGGTCGCCTCCTCGGGCGGCCAGATCATGCCGCCGGTCATGGGCGCGGCCGCGTTCGTGATGGCATCGCTCATTCCCGGCATCGGCTACGTCGACGTCCTCGTCGCGGGTATCATCCCGGCGCTGGTGTTCTACATCTCGGTCGCCATCGGCGTCCACTACATGGCGATCAAGCAGCTACCGGACAGCGGCATCGATATCGAAAGCCGCATCGGCGACATCCCGGAGGGGTACCATCCCGCGATCGAGGCGATCCGGTTCGGCGTTCCGTTCGCCGTGCTCCTCTACACGCTCGGTATCGCGCAGTGGACGGTCCTCTCGTCCGCACTGTACACCTGCGTCGCGATGATCGCGACCGGTGCCGGCGTTCCCCTGGTCCTCGGCCTCGTCAGTAGCGACGTGGATCTCGCCGAGACCGGCCGGGACGCCCTGACCGACACGATCTCCGGGTTCAAGTTCGGCGCGGTCTCGATCGCCCCGATCGTTATCATCATCGCGGCCGTCAACGGTATCGTCGACCTGCTGAACGCGACCGGCCTCCCCGGCAAGCTCTCGCTGGCGATGGTCAGCGTCGCCGGCGGCGTGTTGCTGTTCACCGTCATCCTCGCGATGGCCGTCTGCCTCGTGCTGGGACTCGGCATGCCCACGGTCGCCGCCTACACCATCGTCGCGCTGCTCATCGCGCCGACGCTGACCGGCGAGTTCGCCGTGGAGCCGCTCGCGGCACACTTCTTCGTGCTCTACGCGGCCATCCTCTCGGGGATTACGCCACCGATCGCCATCGCGGTGGTGGTGACGACCGGTATCGCGGAGTCGAACTTCTGGAAGACGTCGCTCGAGGCGCTGAAGCTCGGCCTGCCGCTGTTCGTTCTCCCGTTCACGTTCATCTACAATCCGGAAATCGTGACGGGCGGGTTCGGGCTCACGACCGCCGGCTCGGGGCTCGTCGTCCTGCTGGGTGCGATCGCGATTACCCACGGACTCAACTGTGCCCCCCGCCCGTTCGGCATCCCGTCGCCGGTCGACTACGGTGCCCGGGCGATGTACGTCGCCCTCGGCGTCTTCGCGATGGTGTGGCCGACGCTGCTGCCGCGACTCGGTGCCGTCCTGGTCGCGATGATCCTCATCGCACTCCAGACGGTGGTTCCGCGGGGAACCGGCGTCGACACCGTCGCTCGCGGGGACTGAAGCCGTCCCGACTACCGCGCGATTTCGGCTCGAAATTCCGAATCCGTTTCTCCGTCTCAGAGTCGTTCCTCGTCATCGCTCGAGCACCGACCGGTCTGATCGGTCACCGTTCCCTCCGGTCGTCGATGCGGTGACGGCCGGTCGGAAGCCCGCGGCTCCGTGACTCCGCGCGGTCGATCTCATCGTCAGCGGCGCGAAAAGAGAACTGCTCGACGACCACTTCCCGCGATCAGTCGAGGTAGACGCCGTCGGGATCGAGCTCCTCGCGGATGAGCCGGATCTCGTCGTCGGTCGGCTCCCGCGTCTGCGCGACGTCGTCGGCGAACTGGATCTTCCAGCCGACCGACGCCTGAACCTCGTCGGCGGTGACGCCCGGATGGAGGCTCTCGACGACCATCTCGCCGTCGTCGTCGAATCCCATGAGCGCCTTGTCGGTGATCACCGTCTCCGGACCGCCGCGCAGTCCGAGGTCCTCGCGGTCCGTCTCGGCGTCGAGATAGCCGGGGCTCGTGACGAAGTCGACTTCCGCCGGGAACCGCCGCTCCTCGAGCGGCGAGACGATGATCGTCCGGTGGGCGTTGCTGGCGATCTCGCAGGCTCCGCCGCTACCGGGCAGGCGCACCGCGGGATCGTCGTAGTCGCCGATCACGGTGGAGTTGATGTTGCCGTAGCGGTCGACCTGCGCGCCGCCGAGGAAGCCGACGTCGATCCGACCGCCCTGCAGGTAGTACGAGAAGCCGTTCAGCATCGATTCGACGCTCGTCGCGCCCGACGCGAGCACCGGATCGCCGATCGACAGCGGGAGCGAACTCGGATTCGAGCCGATCGTCCCCGACTCGTAGATCATCTCGAGGTCGGGCGCGTGGTTGCGCTTCGCGAGGTTACAGGCCAGGTTCGGGACGCCGATCCCGACCAGCACCGAGTCGTCGTCCTCGAGCTGTTCCGCCGCCGCCGTCACCATGAGTTCCGTGTCCGTGTACTCCATCAGTAGTCACCCATATCGATCGCCGTCGCGTACTGCGAGTCGACCTCGAGATCGAGCAGCCGCTTCGCGCCGAGCTTCTCGAGGTACTCCCGTCGATTCTCGACGCCGTAGACCCACTCGTCGAGCCACTCGAGAACGTCCTCGTGATTCTTCGAGATCTCCTCCCACTCGATGTAGGCGTCGTTGTCCCGCTGATAGTAGCCCTGTGCGTAGGAGGGATGAGCACCGTAGGGCTCCCTGACGACGTAGTCGACGGCGTCCGCGGTGAACAGCGTCCGGTTGGGATCGCTCCGGATCGTCTCGGTCGGACAGAGCTCTTCGACGCAGCAGACGACCGTGTCGGCGGCCAGCGCCGCCTCCTTCTGCTCGCCGGGGATGCCCCAGAGGTGAGCGTTCCCGTCCTCGTCGCTCCGCTGTGCGGAGACGATCGCCACGTCGGGGTTGATCGGCGCCACGACCGGGATCTCGTCGTCACCGTACGGGCTCTCGACGGTCCTGATCGCGTCGTTGTGCTCGATCAGGTCCGAGCCGGCGAACGTCCGAACGGGCATGAACGGGAGGTTCGCCGCGCCGGCGTGGAGCGCCGCCACCATCCCGTAGTGAGTGTACTCCTCGAGTTCGATCGGGTTCGGGACGCCGTCCTCGACCGCTCGCCTGAACGCGCGGAGGCTTCCGACGCCCGGGTTGCCGGCCCACGAGAAGGTGACCTTCGAGACGCAGCCCGCCGCGATCAGCTGATCGTACACCAGGTCGGGCGTCGCCCGGATCAACTCGAGGTCGTCGTACTCGCCGCGGATGATCTCGTGTCCCGCCGCGAAGGGGATCAGATGGGTGAACCCGGCGAGATACAGACTGTCTCCGTCGTCAACGGCGTCGTCGATCGCGGACGCCATCGTTGTCACTTGTGCCATCGGCTCTATACGCTTTCTCCGCGGGCACTCGTATAAGGTCGTCTCTTTTCTACGGGGACGGCGACTCGAATCGAGACGAACGGGGTCCCTCGGAGAACGAAATAGTTTCTCCGATCGTTTCTCATCGGTGAACCTTTTAGGCGTGCGGGCGCTATGATACACGTCATGTCCCGAAACGACGCCGGCGATCGGGAGCGCGAACCCGGTTCACCGACCATCAAGAGCGTCGAGACCTCGCTCGCGATCGTCGACGAGCTACAGGCTCGAGACGGGGCCGGGGTCTCGGAGCTGGCCGAGGCGACCGGGAAATCGAAGGGGACGGTCCACAAACACCTAATTACTCTTCTCAAGCACGATTACGTCGTCAAGGAGGGCGATACCTACCGGATCGGCCTCCGATTCCTGGACGTCGGCGGCTACGCCCTCCATCAGGTCGAGGGGCTCCAGTACATCGAACCGAAGGTCCGAGAGTTGGCGGATCTCACCGGGGAAACGGTCCAGTTCTCGATCGAACAGCGCGGCCGCTCCGTCGTCCTCGACCGAAAGGCGGGGCAGAAAGGCGTCTTCAGCCGCGCCCGGATCGGAAAGCGGTTCTACATGCACCAGGTCGCCGGCGGGAAGGTGATCCTGGCGAACTTGCCCGACGAGCGCGTCCGCGAGATCGTCGCCCGCCACGGGTTGCCGGCCGCCACCGACGAGACGATCACGAGCGAAGCCGAACTGTTCGAGGAACTCGAGGCGATCCGCGAGCGAGGGTACGCGTTCAACATCGACGAGAGCACGCGCGGACTCCGCGCGGTCGGCGTACCGCTGACGGGCCCGGAGGGGGCGGTCATCGGTGCGTTCGCCGTCGCAGGCCCGAGCCACCGCATGCGCGGCGAGCGCTTCGAGTCCGAGATCCCCGACACGACCCGGAGCGTCATCAACGAACTCGAGTTGAACCTCGCCCACTCCTGAGACGGCTCACTCGGCGACTTCTCTCATCCCCAACGACCGCGTTCCTCGCGTTCGAAGCGGTTAGCTACCAGATTAGGAGAATAATTTAGTTGGATACACATGTGGTTCTCCCCATCTATATCATATATCGTTTGACACCGAATAGAGGCCCTCTTGCGCCGGATCAGAGCGTTTATCGTTTCTATTTAGCGTTTCCCGATGGATTCCATTCGAACAGCGTATGGGGTGTTAGAATCGAGTGTGAAACGCTGAGGGTCGATATCTGGTCGATAGAAACGCACCTTTGGCGATTCTACGATAAATATAAATAAATTGCCTAATTAGAGAACCAGTTCTGGAAGCGATATGTAATCCCTCCGCCTTTTCGGCTCGAGTCCGACCCAGACCCTCAAGGTCGATCACGGAACGGATTCCGTCGCTCGAGTCAGATTCGATCGGGCCGGACTGCACACAATTCCATCCGTGTGAGCGTTTCGGACCGAATCGGTCCGACAATCCTTATATTGTTTACCGAGTACTATGGGGTATGGAAGATATTTTCGTCGCTCGGGTCATGTCCACGTCGCTCCACACGGTGACGCCGGACACGCTCGTCGAGGATGCCGCACAGGAAATGCTCGAAAACGGGATCGGATCGGTCGTCGTCGTCGACGACGACAACCGGCTCGAGGGAATCCTGACGACGACGGACTTCGTCCGGATCGTCGCCGAACAGAAGCCGAAAGACCAGACGCCGGTTTCGAAGTACATGAGCAGCGACGTCGTGACGGCGTCCGCACAGGACAGCATCCGCGACGCCGCGGACGTGATGGTCGAACGCGGCTTCCACCACATTCCGGTCGTCGACGAGGACGAGGGCGTCATCGGGATGGTCACCACGTCGGACCTGGCGGGGTACCTCTCGCGCGTGCAGTCGCCGAGCCCCGAGTAATCGCTGGGTCCGACCGCCACTGCGGAACGATTCGAGGCATCGAGAGCCGCCGCTCGAGCGAGCGTCCGAGACGCGGACTCGAAGCCCATCGCCGTTAGCCCGGATCGGAGTCGGAACCGTCGGTCGTTTCGGTCGCACGAGCGGCGACGCCGTCGTCTTCGGCCATCCAGCGGACGATATCGTCGAGCCGATCGCGTAACGCGCGGGCTTCCGCCGGCGTCAGTTCGACGTCCGCGTGCCCCGTCCCGTGGTCGCCCGCCATCGCGTCGATACTGAGGACGACGCGGTGATCGTCCGCCGATTCGGGCCGCACCGACACGTCCGCTCGGTCCGGGTAGTCCCGCGGCGGTCCCAACTCGAGGTCGGTCTCCCCGCGCGTGACGCCGATTCGGACGCGTTCGGCGTGCTCGAGGTCGAACGAGTCCGTCCGGGCCTCCTCGACGGGGGTCGGCTCCTCGGTCGCCTCGGTCGGTGTGGTGTCCTCTGGCATACGTGTTCCTTGTCCGGCGTTCCCCTTGGCTGTACGCCCGGTCGATTCCGCGCGGTCTCGGCGGCGAGAGTCGGACGGGCAACGGCCGTTACTCGCTCGAGGACCGCGGGACGAAGGGGCCGAAGTCGGCGGTCCGCGCGGCGATCGTCGCGATCCGGAGCGCGTAGCTCAGCAGGACCATAAAGGGGAGGAAGACGAGCACGACGCCGCCAGCGGCGATCGCCAGCAGGAGCCAGTCGGTTGCGACCGCGTCGGCGATCCGTCCGTAGGAGACGAGCAGCAGGCCGCCGCCGACCAGCGTGGGGAAGCCGACGTACAGGAGCATTCGCGAGAGGACGGCCAGTTCGTGCTGGACGTACAGCGTCTTGAACGTCTGGCGAGCGACCGCGAGAAAGCCCAGCAGTTCGATCAACTCCTCGAGCGGTTCCGTCTCGTCGAAGACGTCGTCCCACTCGTCTCGGAACGTCCGCGCCGCGTGGTAGTAGTTCCCCTGGTGGTGGCCGAGCACTGCCGACAGCGCCTCGAACGTCCCGAACTCGGCGTCCTCGAGCGCGTTCGAGACCGTCTTTCCGTCCGACTCGAAGGTCTCGATGAACCGCTCGACTTCCGCCCACTTGTCCGGGTCGGCGTCGTCCGCGAGCGCGTCGGGAAGCCGCCGGGCGCGGTCGACCGTCGCGGTGACGATGACGTTCAAGAAGGCGGCCGGTGACGCCGGACTGACGCCCGACTCGGTCAGTTCCTCGACGTCCCGCTGAAACTCGGTCATGCCGTCGAACCGATCCCTGAGATCCGGCGTCCAGCCCAATTCCTGGGAGAGGACGAGCTGATTGATCGCCAGTACGATCGTGATGAACGGCAGCGTCCCGCCGACGAGCGAACCGTAGAGCGTGACCACGGCTCCCGCGTCGTTTACGGGGAACAGCCCGGCGACGTACAGCGCGATGACGGCGGCGTAGAGGCCCCCGGTCAGTAGCCCGGCGATGGCCAGTCGGTGACCGTCGAGCATCAGCCAGCGCCTGAGCGGCGACTCGGTTATCTTCTGGTACGTCAACTCGCTCTCTTCGCCGTCCGCGGTCGTGGACAGCTCCCGGTCGCGTGCGCTCATATCGACCCGACAACGCCGGTGGTGAAAAGAACGGGCGGCAGTGCCACCCGTTGAAACGGACGGACCGCGCGATCGAACTCACCCGACGGCGAACAGCTCGTCGTCCAGTTGCCGGCCACCGGTCCAGCACTCGCGGGCGAACCAGGAGAGATACCCCATCGCGAAGACCGTGATCGCGGCAGTGAGCAGCCACGGACCGCTTGCAACCTCGAGCGAGCGGAGCCGGGTGACCCCGAATACTCCCGTGCCGACCGCGAGCGTACCGATCCCGACGGCAGCCACGCGGGGCCAGCCGACGGGCCGACCGGCGACGACGACTCGCTCGCGGGTGCCGGCGAGGAGCAACGCGACGCCGACGACGGCGAGCCAGCCGGCGAGAAGCAGCGTCGCCGCTCCGTTCGGATCGCCACCGGCGACGAACAGCCCCGCTAACAGCAGGGTCGCAGCGCCGCCACCGGTGAACCCGTTGCGAACGACGGTCTTCAGTCCGCTCATCGAGCGGTCGGTTTCGCCGGAACGCGGTTAGTCGTTCCCACTCGAGCGCGAACGGATGCCGGCGCGCTCGAGTTGCGGCCCGTTGGGCGGTCCGCTCGAGTCGCCGATGTCGTTGCGTGACACCGATCGGCTCCGATCAGTCGTCGTCCATCGGGGCCGTCACGGGCTCGACCCGCTCGCCGCGCGGCCCCTCGAGGTCGATCTTCGGCAGCAGGTCCCGGAGGTAGCGCCCGGTGTGAGAGTCCTCGAGACGGGCGACGTCTTCTGGCGTCCCAGTTGCGACGATTTCGCCGCCGTTCTCGCCGCCCTCGGGGCCGAGATCGATGACGTGGTCGGCGTTTTTGACGAGGTCGAGTTCGTGCTCGATGACGACGACGGTGTTGCCGTTGTCGGTCAGCCGGTGGAGGACGTCGATGAGCTTGCGCTCGTCCTCGCTGTGGAGCCCGGTAGTGGGCTCGTCGAGCAGATAGAGCGTCTCGCCCGAGTCCTTCTTCCCCAACTCTTCGGCGAGCTTGATCCGCTGGGCCTCGCCGCCGGAGAGGGTGGTCGAGGGCTGGCCGAGTTTCATGTAGTCGAGCCCGACGTCTTTCAGGAGTTTGAGCCGGCGGCGGATCTGGCTCGAGGACTCGAAGAAGTCGTAGGCCTCCTCGACCGACATCTCGAGGACGTCGGCGATGGTCTTGTCCTTGTAGGTAACGTCGAGCGTGGCGTCGTTGTAGCGCGCGCCGTCACACTCCTCGCAGGGGACGTAGACGTCGCTCAGGAAGTTCATCTCGATTTTGACGGTCCCTTGGCCGCCACACTCCTCGCAGCGGCCGCCCTTGACGTTGAACGAGAAGCGCCCCTTCTCGTAGCCCCGCTGTTTCGCGAGCTTCGTCGAGGCGAATAACTCGCGGATGTAGTCGAAGACGCTGGTGTACGTCGCGGGGTTCGATCGCGGGGTCCGGCCGATCGGCGACTGGTCGATCAGTCGCACGGTCTCGATCTGATCGAGCCCCTCAAGGGCGTCGTGGTCGCCCGGAATCACGGACGTGTTGTCGTTCATCTGACGGGCGAGGCCCTTGTAGAACACCTCGTGCATGAGGGTGGACTTCCCGGAGCCCGAGACGCCCGTAATGGCGGTGAAGCAGCCCAGCGGGATGTCGACGTCGAGGTCCTTGAGGTTGTGCTGGCGCGCGCCGCGGATCGTCAGCGCGCCCTCCGGATCGCGGCGTTCGTCGGGCACCGGAATCTGGCGCTGGCCGGAGAGGTAGTCGCCGGTGACGGATCCCTCGGTGTCCATGACCGCCTCGACGGAGCCGTTAGCGACGACTTCGCCGCCGCGCTTGCCGGGGCCGGGCCCCATGTCGATGACGTTGTCCGCCCGGCGCATCGTCTCCTCGTCGTGTTCGACCACAAGGAGGGTGTTCCCGAGGTCGCGCAGTTCCTCGAGCGTGTCGAGCAGTCGGTCGTTGTCCCGCTGGTGGAGTCCGATCGAGGGTTCGTCGAGCACGTAGAGGACTCCCACGAGACCGGAACCGATCTGCGTGGCGAGGCGAATCCGCTGGCTCTCGCCGCCCGAGAGCGTCGAGGCCTCCCGATCGAGCGTGATGTAGTCGAGGCCGACCTCGCACATGAAGCCGAGCCGCGCCCGGATCTCCTTTAAGATCTCCTCGGCGATGACCTTCTCGCGCTCGGTGAGATCGGCTTCCATCGACTCGAAGTGGTCGCGAGCGTCGCCGATGCTCATCGCGTTGATCTCCGTGATGGCGGTGCCGTCGACCAGCACCGCTCTCGAGGCGGGCTTCAGACGGGTCCCGTCACAGGCCGGACACTCCGTGACCGACATGTAGTCCTCGATGTGTTCGCGGGTCGAGTCGGAGTCGGTCTCGAGGTACCGGCGCTCCAAGTTCGGGATGACGCCCTCGAAGTGTTTCTGCTTCCGGCGGGTGCCGTTCTTGGTGCTGCGCTTGAACACTACTTCGCCGTCCGTGCCGTAGAGGAACGCCTGCTGGACGTCCGCCTCGAGGTCGTCGAACGGCGTCGACAGCGAGACGCCGAAGTGCTCGGCGACGGCGTCGAGGCGGGTCTGATAGTACGATCGATTGTAGCTCCAGGGCTCGAAGACGTGCTTGAGCGGCTTGGATTCGTCCTGCAGGACGAGGTCCTCGTCGACCTCCTTGGTCTCGCCCAGGCCCTCACACTCAGGACAGGCACCGTGGGGCGAGTTGAACGAGAACGACCGGGTCTCGATCTCGGGGATATCGATCCCGCAGTGCGTGCAGGCGAGATCCTTCGAGAACTCGACGACGAACCGGTCGTTCTCTTCGGTCTCCTCGCCGAGCGCGCCGGTCCGGCGGGCCTCTTCGCCGAGGTCCGCGGCGACTTCTTCGGAGGCGTCCGGGAGGATGACCTTCAGAACGCCCTCGGCCTCGTCGAGCGCCGTCTCGACGCTGTCGATGATCCGCGGGCGGTCCTCGGCGGACACCTTCACGCGGTCGACGATCACGTCGACGGTGTGATCGAAGTTCTCGTCGAGATCGGGGTCGTCCATCGTGAGGTCGTACTCCTCGCCGTCGATCTCGACGCGAGCGTACCCCTCGGAGACGAGTTCCTCGAAGAGGTCCTCGAAGGCCCCCTTCTGGTCGCGGACGACGGGTGCCGCGAGTTTGGCCTTGGTTCCCTCGGGGAGCTCGAGGATGCGCTCGACCATGTTCTGTGCGCTCTGCTCGCCGACTTCGCGGCCGCACTCGGGACAGTGAGGCGTGCCGACGCGGGCGTAGAGCAGTCGCAGGTAATCGTGCAGCTCCGTGACCGTTCCGACGGTCGATCGGGGGTTGTTCGCGGCGTTCTTCTGATCGATCGAGATCGCGGGCGAGAGACCCTCGACGGTCTCGACCTGGGGTTTGTCCATCTGACCGAGGAAGTTCCGGGCGTACGCCGAGAGGCTCTCGATGTACCGGCGCTGGCCCTCCGCGTAGACGGTCTCGAACGCCAGCGATGACTTCCCCGAGCCCGAGAGGCCGGTGACGACGGTGAACGCCTCTCGGGGGATCGTGACGTCGATGTCCTTGAGGTTGTGCTCCTCCGCGCCGCGTACGTCGATGTAATCCTTACTCATCGTTCGGTCGCAAATAGACACTGTCTCTCCTGTCGACGCGGTTCCAGATTCATTGTATCTGAGTCAGTGGCCGCAAGGACTTAACGAGTCTGAAAGGGCAATGCCACGTCATCAGTTGCCACACGTCGTCCGATCGTTATCGTCGACACCGGCACGAATCGACACCGGCACGGATCGACGCCAACACGAATCGACAAGGCGGGGCGACAACCGGCGTACCGGCTCGCTCGAGTCCCCGAAGTCAGTCGTCCGCCGACCGCTCGCGCGGCGTCGAATCGGACGACTCGTTCCCGCGATCGCGCCACCACTGGCCGGCGATCGCACCGGTTGCGAGGGCGACGAGGCCGAGGACAGTGACGATGTTCACCACCGGGATCAGATAGAGGACGTTGACCGCGATCGCGCCGACGACGAGCGCGAGCCACGGGTTCGGTCCGCGACCGACCCACCGGAGCAGTCTCGAGCCGAGGACGATGACACCGACGGTGTTGGCGATCGTCAGCGCGATCGGGAACGCGACCGTCAGCGCCTCGAGCACGGTCCCGACCGGTTCCGGTGCGCCAATCGCGACGAGGAGCGACGCGGCGGCCGTCAGGACCGCGAACGCGACGACGCCGCCGACCAGAACACCGATACCGATCACGCCCGTGGTCACCGGTTCTTCGACGATTCGAGTTTCGATCCGCCGAACGGACGACTGGGAGACCGCGAGAACGAGCGCTCCGATGACGACGGTCGCGAGGACATAGAGCCCGACCGCGAGCGCCAGTTCCTCGAGCGTCGCGGGATTCGTGACGACGTCCTCGAGGTCGCTTCGGGCGGCGACGCTCGCAGGAACGAGTGTCAGCAGCGTGGTCGCGGTTTCGAGGGCGTATCCCGAAGTCATACCGTGTTACAGGTCACGTGGCGGGCCCGACCTTCTTCAATCGGTAGGTTCCAGCGGTTCTCTGCACCGTGACACGACGGAATCGCAGTTCGGCGGGCACGATAAATCGGTCTGCGAGACGATCGGGTCGCTTCGTTCGCCTATTTTTATGAGTACTGGCTCAGAAAGGGGACGTATGGACGATATCGATCTCGACGAACTCGTGTCCTCGTTGACGCTTCGTGAGGAAAACGAGGCGATCAGGAGCTATCAGAACACGGTGGCGGTCGCCTGCCCGGCCTGTGATTCCCAGTTCGACGATCTCGTCGTCTGTAAGGAGAACCCGGCGAGTCTCAACCTCTCGAAACAACTGGATCTGTGCGTGGGATCAGCGGACGATCAGGCGGTCATTTTCACGCACAAGAAGTAGCGTTCCGGTGCTGTTTCACCGATTTCACCTCTGTTAAAAGCCTCATACGGAGAGACGGTGCAGCGGCCATGCCGAATACGCGAGGTGAGCGGGCTGTCGCCTACCGCTCCGACGGATCCTTCTCGTACGCTTTCAGTCGCTCGTACTCTTCGGTCGTGATCGGAAGCACCGTGCCGTGTTTGAACCCGTATGGGAACGAGAACTCGTCGTCGGCGCGCACGAACTCCTCCGCTAACGAATCCGCCACGAACGGAACGTAGCCCTGCGTCTCCGGACTGCCGCCGTAGTAATCCAAGAACAGACACCACCGTCCGTCATCGAGTCGCACGGCGGTCGGTGCCTCGTATCGCCCGCCCTCGAGTCCCTCCATGGTGCGATCGAACGCCGTAACCCGGGTGAACGGCCCGGTCGGCCGCTCGCTTTTCAGCAGGATAATTCCGGTCGGATTCGCATCGCTTTTGACGAAACAGTAATACGTCCTGTCTTCCGCGTACATCGCGGAGTCGATGACGCCGCTGTCCGCTTTCCGATACAGTAGTTCCGGGTCCGAGAACGCGTCGAACGAGTCGGTCCTCGCGTAATAAATCGCTTTGTCCCCGTAGTCGTTGCTGCGGTGTGACGACGACCAGTGAACGATGTACTCGTCGTTCTCCCCGTCGTAGGTAATGTCCGGCGCCCAGAGGCAGCCGAACTCCCCGTCTCCGAATTCGACCATCCGTTGTTCGGACCAGTCGGTCAGGTCCTCGGACTCCCACAGCACCAGCGAGTTACTCCCGTTGCGGTTGATCTCGTCCCACGAACCGCGATACTGATTGGGCATCCCGTACGCCAGGCTGAGATCCGTCCCCATTATCACGAATTTCCCGTCCGTCGTTCTGGTGATCGTACAGTCCCTGACCCCCTTATCGCCTTTATAACTCCAGAGGACGGGGTCGCCCCCGTTTACCTCCTCCCAGTGGAATCCGTCCGTACTGATCCCGAAATACACCTGCTCACCGTCCGGCGTCCGCTTCTCCTTGAAGTGAACGAACAAGTATGCCTCCATATCTATCCTAGCGGTTGGTAGGTGGGGCCCCTATCCGTTTCTGTTTCCTCGCTCTCGACCACTCCGTACTGCTCCGAGGGTTTTGACAGACCCGCTTTTCGTCTGTTTCGATCGATGCCGAGAAAGCGTTGCTCTCTCGCGGTGAACCGTTCGATCCGCTCTCGGATACTGCGGGAGAACTCCTCGAGCCGGACTTCTCGTGAGTTTCACGAGTCGCTCTCTACGGAAGCCGACTCCCCTCTCTCGGTGACGGGTCATTCTCGAACTTGCTCTCGAGACGAAACCCGACATTCCTTTACTCGAGCCCTGAATACGGGCGGGTATGTTCCTCTCCCTACGCGCGGAGGTCGAGGACGCCCTCGAGGGGGCGCTCTCCGAACTCGACTTCCCGACGGACGATCTCGGGATCGAAGAACCGCCGGACGACGTCGAGAGCGTGCTGGCCTCGAGTGTGGCGTTCCGACTCGCCGGCGAGGCCGGTGCGCCGCCACCGCAGGTCGCCGGACGGATAGCCGACGAGATTGACGCCGACGAACTGACCTACGTCGCCGAGATCCAGACGCAGGGACCGTATCTCAACTTCCTGCCGAGCGACGCCTATCTCGCGACGACGCTCGAGGCGGCGACCGACGACGCCTACGGGTCGCTCGCGGACCGCGAGGAGTCGGTCGTCGTCGAACACACGAGCGCGAACCCGACGGGACCGGTCCACGTCGGCCGCGCCCGGAACCCGATCATCGGCGACGCGGTCGCGAACCTGCTCGATTTCGCGGGGTACGACGTCGACCGCCACTACTACGTCAACGACGCCGGCCGACAGATGGCCGTCTTCACCTGGGCCTACGAGACCTTCGACGAGGAGGATCTGGACGAGCCGCCCGAGCGCGACCGCATCGAGTACGACCTCGTGCGCTACTACCGCAAGGGCAACGCCTACCTCGAGAACGCGCCCGAAGCCGAGGTCGAGGACGCCGAGGCCGAGATCGAGTCGATCATGCAGGGCTTAGAGGCGGGCGACGACGAGGCCTACGAGCGGGTCAGCGAGGTCGTCGATCAGGTGCTCGGTGGCATGACGGAGTGTCTCGCCCGCCTGCCGGCCGAGTTCGACGAATTCGTCAAGGAGACGCGGTTCATGCGCTCGGGCGCGACCGACGACCTCGTCGACCGGCTCAAAGAACTCGACGAATCGGTCTACGAGGAAGACGCCTGGCAGCTCGAGCTCGAGGACCACGGCATCGACAAGAACCTCGTCTTCCTGCGGTCGGACGGCACCTCGCTCTACGCCACCCGCGACCTGGCCCACCACGAGTGGAAGTTCGACAACTACGACCGCGCGGTGACGGTGCTGGGCGAGGACCACAAGCTGCAGGCCAAACAGGTCCGAACGACCCTCGAGCTGCTGGGCAACGAGACGGACCAGCTCCGGCAGGTGCTCTACTCGTACGTCAACCTCCCCGAGGGGAAGATGAGTACCCGTCAGGGGACCGGCGTCGACCTCGACGACCTGCTCGACGAGGCGATCGACCGCGCTCGCGACGAGGTCGAGGACCGACTGGACGACCGCATCCGCGACGACGATCTGGACGAGGACGACATCGAACGCATCGCCCATCAGGTCGGGATCGGCGCGGTCCGCTACGACATCGTCTCGAAACAGCCGACGAAGGCGATCACCTTCGAGTGGGAGCGCGCGCTGGACTTCGAGGCCCAGTCCGCACCCTACGTTCAGTACGTCCACGCGCGCTGCTGTGGCATCCTCGAGGAAGCGGGGATCGATCCCGAGACCGGGATGGCCGACGTCGAGACCGCCGTCGACGCCGACCTGCTCGAGACCGAGGCCGAACGGGACCTGCTCGAGACGATCGCGCGGTTCCCGGCGGTCGTCGACGAGGCCGCCGACGATCTCGAGCCACACCAGATCGCGACGTACACTCGCGAGTTCGCCGATCGGTTCAACGGCTTCTACCGGGAGTGTCCGGTGCTCGCCGACGACGTCGACCCCGAGGTCCGCGAGGCGCGGCTGGCGCTGGTCGCGGCCTCAAAGCACGCGGTCGCGAACGCGCTCTCGATTCTGGGCGTGGCCGCGCCGCAGTCGATGTAGGACCGGAATCGGCGACGGACGCTGTCACGACCGCGTCCGCACGCCGGGTAGCCCGACGGCTGTTCGCGGGTGGGGCCGAAAGAACACGCCGGTCAGCGCAACTGAGCGACCAGTTACTTGGTTTCGTCGCTCGTCGCGAGGATGGTCTCGACGAACTCGTCTTCGCTCATCTCGTCGTTGATGTACGCGAGCGCCCACTGGACGTCGACGTAGAACGACATGACCTTCGCGCCGTCTTGCTCGAGCACCCACGTGACGCTGTTGATTTCGGCCGCGAACTTCTCGGAGTCGGTGATCGCTGCGGCGATCGTCTCTCCGAGGGACTCCAGTTCTGCCTGCAGCGTCTCGGGATCGGTCGTCGTCGTCGTCGCGACGACGTCGATCTCGTCGTCGTCCTTGTTGACGTCTTTGATCGATAGCTTGTCGCTGTCGATCTTCAGCTTGTCGCGGTCGAGGCCGGGAATCGCCGTTTTGTCGTCGGTGTCGTCAGTGTCGTCGGTGTCGCCGCCCCCGTCGTCGTTGAGCGGTTCGCTGTCATCGGTGTCTGACTCGGAGTCGTCGTCTGTCTCGTCACTGGAACAACCCGCGAGCACGGTTGCGAGCGCTGCGCCACTGCCGAGGAGGATCTTTCGTCGCTCCATGGACGACCCATCGAGAACCGTCATGATTAGTAATCAGTTCGTTACCGTTTCTGTCGTCAGGACCGATAAATTCGGGTCCGACTACCCGCCGTGTCGACGTCGGAAGGGAGTGACAAACGGATCGAAAGGAGTGCGTTCCGGGTCAGTAGCGTCGATACGGTCGGGATGACTGTCAGGCTCCGATGACGGTCACGTCTCAGTGATAATCGCCGCATTCGGCTCATCGAAACCGAACGACGGACGACTCGAGGGTGGAAGGCACCGATTACCGACGAGTGTGTGGGTTTCAGGCGACGAAACGCGGTCGAACCGAGACGGGATCAGGGATCCGATTCCGCTTCCGTGATCGCACTCGAGACGTCGTCGTGTGCCGCCTCCCGACCGTCGTCGCTCGCCGAACCGGTCGCGGTCGCCTTGCTCTCCGTCTCGTCGCTTTCGTCACTGCCCTCCGGAACCGGGATCTCGATACCGGTCAACTCCGTCGCGAGCCGCCGATAGGCGACCGCCGCGGGACCCTGAGGCTCGAAGACGACCAACGGCGTGCCGGCGTAGACGCTGTCCCGGGCTGCCGGATCCTCGGGGATCGCACCGAGCAGGGGCACCTCGAGGCGGTCGGCGATCTCGTCGTGGGAGACGTCGCCGTCCGGGCGGGTGCGGGTGAGGACGAGGCCCGCGACCTCGCCGCCGGAGCGATCGGTCAACTCGATAGTCTTCTTCGTGTCGTGGACCGCGGCGGGTTCGGGCGTCGAGACGAGGACGACGGCATCGGCCAGTCCCAGCGGGAGGACGGTCTCGTGGCTGATGCCGGCGCCGACGTCGAGAAAGACGTAGTCGAACTGGGACCGCAGCTTTTCGATGACCTCCCGCAGCCCTTCGGGGGAGGTTTCGGCGTACTCGTCGAGGTTCGTGCCGCTCGGGACGGCGACGATATTGTCCGCCAGTCGGTAGGTGGCGTCGTCGATCGATGCGTCTCCGGCTAACACGTCGTGGAGGGTGGTCGAGTCAGGGGTGAGGCTGACGAACCCGGCGAGGTTCGCCATGCCGAGGTCGGCGTCAACGATCGCGACGCGCTCGCCCGCCTCGGACAGCGCCGTGCCGAGGTTGACCGTCGTCGTCGTCTTCCCGACACCGCCTTTCCCGCTCGCGATGGCATATACCGTCTCGTGGGACATACGTAGATACTGTCCGGACAGTGGAACGGCATCACCTTAAATCGTCACCTCCCGACTCGTAACGAGGGACCGACACGTCGCCGAGACGATTCCGGTACGGGAACCCGGTCGCGACGACGTTCCACCGGCAGCCGTTGGCACCCGGCGGGTGTGTCAAAGGATTCTTACCCACAGCCCCGTTTTATACGGCTAATGAGCCAGGAGGGCGAGCAGGAGCACTCGGACCGGAAAAAGTACGAGTTCCGGAAGGTCATCGAGGACCTCAAGGACTACGACGGCTCCGGAACGCAGCTCGTGACGATCTACATTCCCGACGACAGACAGATCAGTGACGTCGTCCAACACGTCACGCAGGAACACAGCGAAGCGGCCAACATCAAGTCCAAGCAGACCCGAACGGCCGTCCAGGACGCGCTGACGAGTATCAAAGACCGGCTCCGATACTACGACACCTATCCGCCGGACAACGGCATCGTGCTCTTTTCCGGTGCCGTCGACTCCGGCGGCGGCCGAACCGAGATGGTCACCAAGGTCCTCGAGAGTCCGCCCCAGCCGATCGAATCCTTCCGCTATCACTGTGACTCGGACTTCCTGACAGAGCCGCTCGAGGAGATGCTCGCCGACAAGGGCCTCTACGGCCTGATCGTCCTCGACCGACGCGAGGCCAACGTCGGCTGGCTGAAGGGCAAGCGCATCGAGCCGGTCAAATCCGCCTCCTCGCTGGTCCCCGGCAAGCAGCGAAAGGGTGGCCAGTCCGCCCAGCGATTCGCTCGGCTGCGCCTCGAGGCCATCGACAACTTCTATCAGGAGGTCGCGGGGATGGCCAACGACCTGTTCGTGCCGCGACGCCACGAGATCGACGGCATTCTCGTCGGCGGTCCATCGCCGACCAAAGACGAGTTCTTGGACGGCGACTACCTCCACCACGAACTGCAGGACGAAGTCCTGGGCAAGTTCGACGTCGCCTACACCGACGAGTCCGGCCTGAAAGACCTCGTCGACAACGCGGAAGACGCGCTGGCCGACGCCGAGGTGATGAAGGACAAGAAGGTGATGGAGGAGTTCTTCGAGGAACTCAACGCCGGTGATCTGGCGACCTACGGCTTCGAGCAGACCCGCCGGAACCTCATGATGGGGTCGGTCGATCGACTCCTGATCAGCGAGGACCTCCGAAAGGACGTGATCACCTACGAGTGCCCCGAGTGTGGCACCACCGAACGCGAGGTCGTCGACCGGCGCAAGTCGACGCCGACCCACACCTGCACCGACTGCGGTACCGAGGTCGAGGGAACCGAGGAGGACCGCGAGGATGCGATCGACCACCTCATCGATATCGCCGAACAGCGCGGCACCGAGACCAAGTTCATCTCGACGGACTTCGAGAAGGGCGAACAGCTCCTCAACGCCTTCGGCGGATTTGCCGGCCTCCTGCGGTACTCGACCGGCGTCTAAGGTTTCCGTTCGGACAGCATCGCTCGATCCCTTGTCCTCTTACGTTCTACTAACGCCACGGGCGTGGCGATTCCCCGTTTCCACGATAAGCAGGACACTCGTCGTCACCGTATCCGCGCCAACCGTTTCGCACCCCTTCGAATCTGGGTATCTCCGAAGCCGAAACCCAACTACTTACCGCACCGTCAGTGAATCACCGCCCATGTCCATCTCGAGCCGGAACGTCCTCGTCACTGGCGGAGCCGGATTCATCGGCTCCCATCTCACCGAACGCCTGCTCGCCGACGGCACCGACGTCACCGTCGTCGACGACTGCTCGAACGGCGACCGCGACCGCGTGCCCGACGACGCCGACTTCCTCGAGGCCGACCTCACCGACCCCGACGCGCTAGAGGGCCACCTCGAGGAGATCGACCTCGTCGTCCACCTCGCGGCGTCGAAACACGTCGACACGGACCGGCCTCACGGCCAGTTCGACGACAACACGCGGATGACCCGGAACATCCTTGAGGCGATGGCCGAGGCCGACGTGACCGAGATCGCTTACACCTCTTCCTCGACGGTGTACGGCGAGGCACCGCGACCGACGCCGGAGGACTACGCGCCGCTCGAGCCGATCAGTGCCTACGGGGCGAGCAAACTCGCGGACGAAGGGTTACTCTCCGCGCGGGCCCACAGCCACGATCTCACCGTCTGGAACTTCCGCTTCGCGAACGTGGTCGGACCGCGCCTGCGCGGGGCGGTGATCCCTGACTTCATCGAGAAGCTTCAGGAGAACCCGGAGACCCTCACCATTCTCGGTGACGGCCGTCAGGAGAAGTCCTATCTACACGTCGAGGACTGTCTCGACGCGATTTGTCATACCATCGAGCACGCCGACGACGCGATGAACACCTACAACCTCGGCACGCGGACGACCACGTCGGTCGACCGAATCGCGACCATCGTCGCCGAGGAACTGGGCGTCGATCCCGACCGGGAGTACACCGGCGGCGAGCGCGGCTGGACCGGCGACGTACCAAAGATGCGCCTCTCGATCGAGAAGCTCTCGGCGCTGGGCTGGGAGCCCCGGCTCTCGAGCGACGAGGCGGTCCGTCGGTCGACCCGCGAGATCATCGACGAACTGCGCTGACCGGGACGGCTGCGGATATTTCATCCGGCAGAAATGTACTCGAGAGAGACCGTTTCCCCCGTCCGGAGGCGTTTTAGGTGGGCTTAAATATCTGGGTCCGAAGGACCCGTGCATGAACGACGGGGGCGAGAGATCGGGTTCGCGAGCGGGCGACCGCGGGCCGGACGCGGAACGCGGTGAGTCAGCGAGCGAGCGACTCGCCGCGGCGCTGACTCGCCGCCGACTGACGATCGCGGGAACGATACTCGTTCTCGTCGGCCTGCTCGTCGCCCTCCGAGAGATCGACGTCCGGACCGTCGCGACCGAAATCGCGAGCGCCGACCCGCTCCTGATCGGCGCTGCGATCGCCGTCTACGCCGTCTCGTGGCCGCTCCGGGGTCGCCGATACGGCGACGTGCTGGCCGCGATGGGGTACCGGGGCGGGACGATCGTTCCGACGCTGGCCGTCTTCGTCAGTCAGACGGCGAACCTCGCGATTCCAGCGCGGGCCGGCGACGCGGTCCGTGCATACGTGATGAAGACTCATCGCGACGTCCCTTACACCGCCGGCTTCGCGTCGCTGGCCGTCGAACGGGTGTTCGATCTGGCGACGATCGCCGCGCTCGCGGGGCTCGCGACGGCCTGGCTCGCGCTCGGCGGCGAGGCCGGCCCGCTCGAGATCGCCGCCGAGGCCGGTGGCGCGCGGACCGCCCTTCTCGCTGCAGTGGCCGTGAGCACGGCGACCGTCGGCGTCGGCTTCGCCGTCGTCACCTCCGCCCGGGCCGATCACGGACTGAGCGCGTGGCTCCGGACGCGAGCGGACGGTCGGCCGCGACTCGAGGGGGTGCTCGAGGCCGCGCTCCGATTCGCCGGCGACGTACAGATCGTCGCCCGTCGGCCGCGAGCGCTGGCGAGGATCGGGACGGGGAGTCTACTGGTGTGGGCGCTCGACGTGCTCACGGCGGTGCTCGTCCTCGCGGCGCTGGGCGGTGGGCTCGCATTTGGCACGCTGCTTGCGGTCGGGACGCTGGCGGTCAGCGTCGGGAACCTCGCGAAGGTCCTCCCGCTGTCTCAGGGCGGCGTCGGGCTCTACGAGGCCGCGTTCACGGCGCTCGTGGTCGGGCTCACCCCGATCGGTGCGAGCACGGCGCTGGCCGCGGCGATCGTCGATCACGCGCTGAAAAACGGCGTGACGCTGGTCGGAGGTGCCGGTTCGGTCACCTCGTTGGGTATTTCGCTTTCGGATGCGACGGAATCGAACCCAGAAGCGACGCGGGAGACCGGCAAGCTTTTAGGCAAACCTAAAAAATAACGGGGCAATGAGTCAGGACATCTGCGTCATCGTTCCGACGATCCGGGAGTACGAGTGCATGCGCTCGTACTTCGCGAACGCGCGAAACCACGGCTTCGACCTCTCGCGGCTGCACGTCGTGCTCGTCACCGAGGACTTCTGCGAGACCGACGAGATGGAGGCGATGCTCGCCGAGGAGGGCGTCTCGGGCGAGGTCTTCGACGGCAGCCGCCGCGAGGAGTGGTACGCCGACCGCGACGTCGCCGAGTACGGCCACGTCGTGCCGGCGGCGAGCCACGCCGAGACCAGCTTCGGGCTGCTCTACATGTGGGCCCACGACGAGTTCGACTACGGCTTCTTCATCGACGACGACACGCTCCCCCACGAGGACCAGGACTTCTTCGGCATGCACATGGACAACCTGGCCTTCGAGGGCGAGGTCGAGGAAGTCTCTTCGGACGAACAGTGGGTCAACGTCCTCTACCAGAACGCCGACGAGCACGGCCTCTATCCGCGCGGCTACCCGTACTCGGCGATGAACGAAACGGTCGAGACCGGGACGACCGAGATCGGCGGCGGCGAGGTCGTCGCCTCGCAGGGGCTGTGGACCAACGTTCCCGACCTCGACGCCGTCCGCATTCTGATGGACGGCGACCTCGAGGGCCAGGCCCAGACCCGCACCTCGAGCGACGACTTCGGCGACGATTTCGTCGCCGCGCGCAATAACTACCTCACCGTCTGCTCGATGAATCTCGCCTTCCGACGCGAGGTCATCCCCGCGTTCTACCAGCTCCCGATGGACGACAACGAGTGGGAGGTCGGCCGCTTCGACGACATCTGGTCGGGCGTCTTCCTCAAGCGCGCCTGCGACGTGCTCGGCAAGCGGATCTACAACGGCGCGCCGCTCTGCGAGCACAACAAGGCTCCCCGCAGCACCTTCGACGACCTGAACAACGAGGTGCCGGGGCTCGAACTCAACGAACACCTCTGGCGAATCATCGACGACGTCGGCGGCGACGCGGACGACTACGCCGACGTCTTCGAGGCGATGGCCGACGAACTCGCCGACGGCGACTGGGAGGCGTACAACAACGGTGCGTTCTTCAACTACGTCGGCGAACACATGCGCGACTGGCTCGACTGTCTCTCGGCCCTCGAGCGAGCGACGCCGGTCGCGGGGAATCGACGCCTATAAGTACATTTAGGCCGGCCTAAACCACATGACGGAGCAACGCGATTTCACGGGCCGGCGGACGTTTCTCGCCGGGTCGGCCGGGCTCGGTATGGCCGGCCTGGCCGGTTGCACAGGGTTGATCGGGAACCAAGAGGAAGAGGAGGAGAACGTCTTCAGCCAGATCGGTTCGGGGCGTGCAGGCCGCGGCCAGCCCGGCGGGACGCCGATGGCGGAGCTGCCCGACCTCGAGGGCGAGCTCCACATCTACTCCGGACGAAACGAGTTCCTCGTCGGGACGCTTATCAGCAGCCTCGAGGACCAGTACGACGGGTTCGAGGTCGACGGCCCCCGATACGCCGACTCCTCGTACCTCGCGAACCAGATCGCCGAGGAGGGTGCGGGCACCGACGCGGACGTCTTCTTCACGGTCGACTCGGCCGCGCTCGGCGAGGTCGCAAGCGAGGGGCTGTCGAAGAGCCTCTCGGACGACGTGCTGGAGATGGTCCCCGGAGAGTTCCGGACCGACGAGTGGGTCGGGACCTCCGGCCGCGTCCGGACGATTCCCTACAACTCGGAGGCGTTCTCCGAGAGCGACATGCCCACGAGCATCGACGCCTACACCGACTTCGAGGGCGACCTCGGCTGGGCCCCGTCCTACGGCTCCTGCCAGTCGTTCGTCACCGCGATGCGTCTGCTCGAGGGCGAGGAGACGACTCGCGAGTGGCTTCAAGCCGTCGTCGACAACGGTATCACCGCGTACAGCGACGAGATGGCGGTCTGTCAGGCCGTCGCGGACGGCGAAATCGACGCCGGATTCACGAACCACTACTACATCCAGCGGGTCCTCGAGGGGTCCCCGGACGCGCCGATCGAGACGGTGTTCACCGAGGGCGACGCGGGCGCGACGTTCGACGTCGCGGGCGCGACCGTCATCGAGAGTACGGACAACGCCGAGCTGGCGGAGAACTTCGTCCGCCACCTGCTCTCGGCGGAGGTCCAGGAGTTCTTCGCGGTGGAGACGTTCGAATACCCGCTGATCGAGGAGGGCGAACCCGTCGGCGAACTGCCGCCGACCAACGAACTGAACGTCCCCGATCTCGACCCGTCCGAACTGTCCGACCTCCAGCCGACGCTGGACCTGATGCGCAGCGTCGACGGTATCAGCATCTAACCCGCCAGTCCTCGTGATCCGTGATCCGATTCGGCAGGTTCGATCGGGAGACGCCCTCGGCGAGCGACCGCGCCGCGCTCACCTCGCAGCGTTCGCCGTCGTCTGTCTCGCCGGCCTCACAGTCGCGATCCTCGCGATTGAGCTCTTCCCCCATCACTCGAGCAACGACGACGAGGGGGTCTACCTCCTGCAGGCAGCCATGCTGCTCGAGGGACAGCTCACGCTCCGGGCCGGCGAGCTCGCCGACGCGTTCCGGCCGTGGTTCTTCGTGCAGGACGGCGGCCGGCTCTACTCGAAGTACTCGCCGGTCATCCCCGCGATGTACGCCGTCTCGATGGCGCTGTTCGGCGAGCCGCGGGTGACGCTCGTCGCCGTCGCGGTGGGCAACGCCGCGCTGGTCTACGCCCTCGGATCGATGGTGTTCGACCGATGGGTCGGCGTCGTCGCCGCGGCCGTCTTCGCCGCCGCTCCCATGACGTTACTGACGTCGTCGGTGTTCCTCCCGTACGCGCCGACGACGCTGTTGAACCTCCTCTTCGCGGTGTGGTACCTCCGCGGCGTCCGCAGGGGGCGGCTCCGCGACGCCGTCGCGGCCGGCACGGCGATCGGACTGGCCTTCTTCGCGCGGCCGTACACGGCCGTCCTGTTCGCCGCGCCGTTCATCTGTCACGCGGGCCGGTCGGTGCTGCACTCGGTTCGGGACCGGTGGTGGAAACAGGGACTTCGACCCCTTCCGGGCCCCGTTCGACGGAACGCCGCCACCGCCGCGGTCGGACTCGCCTTCGTCGGGCTGACGCTCGCGTACAACGCTCGCGTCACGGGTTCCCCGCTCACCTTCCCGTACGCCGCGTTCGCCCCCCTCGACGGACCCGGGTTCGGCCACCGCGAACTCCTCGATCACTCGCTGGAGTACACGCCGGCCGTCGCCCTCGAGGCGAACGGGGCCGCGCTCTGGTACTTCGCCACGCGCTGGTTCACGGCGGGCCTCCTCGGAACGGTCGCCGCGCTGGGCGGACTGGCCGTCGCGCTGTGGCGGTGGCTCCCCGTCCCCGGAGCCGACGGAGCGGACGACTGGGAGAGCGACCGAACCGCGGGCCTGCTGCTGGCCGGACTCTTCGTCTCCGTCACGCTCGGGAACTTCGCGTTCTGGGGCAACTACAACGTCCACGCGGGGATGGCCGACCCGACCACCGGGCTCCTCTCGAAGTTCGGGCCGTTCTATCACTTCGACCTGCTCGTCCCCCTCTCGATCTTCGCCGGGTTCGGCGTCGTCGCCGCCGTTCGACGGTGTCGCGACGCCGCAGTCCGACGCCGGATCGCGACCGTCGCTTCGCCGCGGGCGGCTCGAGCCGTCGTCCTCGCAGTCCTGCTCGCGAGCCTCCTCGTCGCCGGCGCGGCGAACGCCGCTCTCCTCTCGGAGCCGGTCGAGCGCAACGCCGTCCACACGGAGCGCTTCGAGTCCGCCTACGAACCGTTCGAAGAGCGCGACCTCGAGAACGCGCTGGTCTTCCTGCCGGCTCCCTACGGCCAGTGGCAGAACCACCCGTTCCAGGCGCTCCGGAACGACGGCGGCCTCGACGGAGAGGTCGTCTACGCGCTCGAAGGGTCCCCGGAACGCGATTTCGCCGTCCTCGACGCCTATCCGAACCGGAGCCACTACCGGTACAGCTATCAAGGCGAGTGGACGGCCACACCCGACGACGAGATCGTCGCCCAGATCGAACCGCTCTCGGTCCGATCCGGCGAGCGACTCGAGGGGGCCACCACGGTCGGGATCGCCGATCGGATCGATCGGGTGCGGGTCCGCCTCGAGAACGACGGCGAGGTCGCCGACTACACCGTCGCCGACCCCGGCAGCGAACTGTCGGTCGGGTGGGCCCTCGAGCGCGACGCGGCGAACGGAAGCGACGCAGGGGCGAACGCTACCGACGCCCGCGGCAGCGTTCGCCTAAACCGATCGCCGAACGAGGCCGTGTCGTTCGACGGGGCCGACGAGATCGTGCTGACGATCACGCAGGTCCAGCCGGAGGGCGCGACGTACACCTACCGACAGGAGGTGACCGTCCGCGCGACCGAGGACGGCGTCCAAGCGATCTGGCCGCCCGAGCGGGCGGGCTGCCGGCTCGTCACCGACTGCGGCACCGAGGGGACCTACCTCCCTGACCGGCCGGAGACACACAGCCGGTGGGAGACGTTCGAGACGCGACTCGAGGAGCGAGACTCGGCGTCGTAGACGCGTTCCGGCCGTCGGCGGGTCGGCGAGCGTCCGCCGGGTCGATCAGGCACCAACGTTAGGGACCGACTTCTCGCCAGAACCCGTATGACCCAACGACGTTGCGGTTACGTCACGAACAGTAGCGGAGTGAACGACGCCGGCGCGGTCTGTTGTTGGCGAACCGCGTGGGAGGATACCGATTGGTGCATCTGGCACACGGAAACCGTCGTTCCGACGGCGGCGTACGAACGGGAGCGGGCGGAGCCGAGCAAGCGGCTTGACGGGGCGAACTTTCGAGGAGCGTCGCTGAGCGGAGCGTCGTTTCTCGCCGGCCAGTCCCTCGTCGGAGCGGACTTCACGGACGCCGTCCTCGACGGCGCCGATCTCTCGCAGGCGGACCTCCGCCGAGCGACGTTTCGGGACGTCGATGCGCACGGAACGTCGTTCCGGGACGCGAACCTTCACGACGCGGTGTTCGTCTTCGCCGACCTCCGCGGCGCGGACTTCCGGGGGTCGAAACTCTATCGCGCGGGGCTGACCGACGTTCGGATCAACCTCGAGACGTCGTTCGGCGAGCGGACGGCGTACGAGGACGGGATCGAACGGGCGTCGACCGAGCAGTTCGCGGAACGAGCCGACTCCGCACAGTGGGTCTACCGCGAACTGGAGCGACTCTACGACGAGAACGCGTTCCCCGAGCGGGTTCACACCTACTACCTGCGCGAGATGGACTTCCGCCGACGACAGGCCTGGCGGGTCCGAAACTATCTCCAGGCGTTCAAGCTCGCCGGCTCACGCTGGATCATGCTGTACGGGACGAGCCCGTGGCGGGTCGTAGCGACGTCGCTGCTCCTGATCCTCGTCTGCGCAGGACTCTATCCGCTGACCGGTGGCATTCAGGAGGTCGGGGCCGACAGTGCGGTCACGTACCGGATCGAAGACCCGACCGATGCATCCAGCCGCGCCCTCGTTCGGGCGTTCCTCACGAGCCTCTACTTCAGCGTCATCACCTTCGCGACGCTCGGATACGGTGACATCCAGCCGGTCGGCGGGGCGGCGCGGACTATCGCCGGCGTCGAGACCCTGCTGGGATCGCTCCTGATGGCGCTGCTGGTGTTCGTCCTGACGAGAAGCGTCCATTACTAGACCGATAGCGTCCCGACCCGAATCGTCCCTCGAGGCCGTCGATCGGGGGGTCGAACCGGAATACGATACGCAATCTGTCGGCTCGCGGAATCGCTACTGCGACGGCCGGTGTGGCAGCTCTCGGAGCCGCTCCTCGAGCGAGACCTTGACGATCGAGCGCGCGATTTCGAGACCGCCTTTCAGCGGATCGAGTTTCGTCTGGCCGGCCCGCTCGCGGTACTCGATGGGGTGTTCCCGAACGTCGTAGTCCCGAAGCAGCGGGCGGATCAGGAGTTCGGCCGAGAGGCCGGTGTTCTCGGTCCACTCGATCGATTCGACGACGTCGCGCCGGTAGGCTCGCATTCCGGTGGTCGTGTCGTGGACGCGAGTGCCCATCAGCAGGCTCGCGATCGCCGCGAAGACCTGATTGCCGAAGCGATTGAACCCGGGCATCGCGTCGGCACCGTGGTAGAGCCGATCGCCGCTGACGACGTCGTGACCGCGGTTGATCAGGGCGAGGAACTCGGGCAGTTGCTCCATCGGGTAGGTGTCGTCGCAGTCGGTCGTGACGACGATCGGCCGATCGGGCGCTAAGATCGCCGCGCGGACGGCGACGCCGTACCCCTGCGGTTCCTGTTCGATGACCGTCGCACCGTGTTCGCGGGCGATTTCAGGGGTCCCGTCCGAGGAGCCGTCGACGCAGACGACCTCCGCCTTCCCGTCGGTGACGTCCTCGATATCCGAGAGCACTTTCCCGATCGCTTCCTCCTCGTTGTAGGTCCCCATGACGACGCTGACGTCGTCGAAGGTGTACTGTTCGTCGAGCTCATCGCTTCTCTCCGCCGTCTCGGTTCGTTCTCCGCTACTCATTGGCGGTACTCTCTGCCCGCCGTATTTATGCGTTTAGGTTTGCCTAAAATATCGGCGGCGGCAATTACAGACTTTCGAGGACGTGATCCGCGGCCTTCAGCGCGAGCGCCGCGATCGTCAGCGTCGGATTCATCGCTCCGGCGGTCGGGAAGACGCTGCTCGAGGCGATCCAGCAGTTCTCGAGGTCGTGGGTTCGCAGCGCGGGATCGACGACGCTCTCGTCGGGGTCGGTGCCCATCCGAGTCGTTCCCATGTGGTGATTGGTCGGGACGACGTGCTCGGGACCGTCCTGTCTGGTGATTTCGGCCCCCAGTTCGTCGAAGATGTCCTCTTGGATCTCGTTCGCTCGCTCGATCGTCCGCAGGGCCCGATCGCCGACGGTCCAGTGGACGTCGGGGACGGGGTTGTCCCGATCGTCGGTCCTGTCGGGGTCGAGTCCGACGTAGCTGTCCTCGCGGGGCAGCTGTTCGACCAGCGCGCCCACCGCGATGTGGTCGCCGTACCCGTCTCGGATTCGCTCGAGCAGGTCGTCGCCCCAGTCGTCGCCGGTCAGCGCCATCCCGACCGGCGACGGACCGGCGAAGTTGAAGAACTCGAGTTTGAAGGGGGCGTACTCCGCGTCGGCGTCGTCGTAGAACTGGTGGGACTCGCTGGTGTGGAAGCCGACGTGGTTCTGCCGGGTCGGCTCGTCGAGGACGCCGAACGTGCCCGCGAAGCAGTGCTCCATGAAGTACCGGCCGACGAGACCGCTCGAGTTAGCCAGTCCGTCGGGGTACCGACTCGATTCGGAGAGCAACAGGAGGCGGGGCGTCTCGACGCCGCCGCAGGCGACGACGAAGGCGTCGGCCTCCTGTCGATGCGTCTCGTCGTCGGGCGTGGCGTAGACCGCCGCCGAAATCGAGTCGGCGTCGTGCTCGAGTCGCTGGACGGGCGCGCGATCGATCACGGTCGCGCCCTGGCTCTCAGCGCGCTCGACGTGGACGGTCGCGTCGTACTTCGCGCCGGAGGGACAGACCGGGCGGCAGGTGCCGTAGCCGACGCAGGCGCTGCGGTCGTCGTAGCCCTCGGAGTTGCGCGCGTTGGGCACGGAGTGCATCGCGATCTCGAGTTCGTCGCAGGCCTCGGCGAACAGGCCGTCGCTGTAGGAGGGCGGAAACGCCGGCATCGGATGGGGCTCCTCGCGGGGCGGCGCGAAGGGGTTGTCGGCGGCACCGGCGATTCCCAGTTCCCGCTCGGCCTGCGCGTAGTACGGTCGGAGGTCCTCGTAGTCGATCGGCCAGTCTGCGCCGACACCGCGCACGCTCTGAGAGTCGAAATCGGCCTCGTGAAGGCGCATCACCATTCCCTGCCAGTGGAGCGTCGACCCACCGACGCCCTTGACCCGAGCGCGGTTCAGCGGGTAGTGTCGCTCGCCCGACGCCGAGTACGCGTCGCGCTCCGGATCGCCGTCCCAGACGTCCTGCCGGCCGTACGCCGGTCTGATCGCCCGCTCCTGTCTGGCAAGTCTGTCGGCCGGATCGAACCGCGGCCCGGCCTCGAGGATCACGACCTCGCGGCCGGCCTCGGCGAGCCGATCCGCGACGATTCCGCCGGCGGGACCCGCACCGATCACGCAGATGTCGGCGTCCGCGACCGGCGTCCGATCCGCGTCCCCGTCGGCGATCGGCTCCGCCGACTCGGCGGGCGGTCGACCGTCGCTCACGCGCCGGGCCCCCGCTGGTAGCTCTCGAGTCCGCCCGGGTGACCGATCGGGTTCTCGATGCCGGCTAACTCGCCGCCCGTCGGCGAGGTGTACAGTGCCAACAGCAGTTCGTTGACGACGTAGTAGCGCATCCGTTCGGCGGGCCGCCCCTCGGGATCTTCCGCCGCGGTATCCGCGCCGACCTCCCGCAGACACCGATCCCGGTCGTCGGGTGACAGGGCCGAAAACGTATCGCCGAACCACTGTTCGGCGCGCTCGTTCAGTTCCGCGACGGCGGCGTCGACGTTCGCCGCGTGGGACCGATCCTCGAGTCGCCCTTCGAGGAAGGCCTCGACGAACGTCGCCGTGCCGGTGACCTCGCTGGGGTAGACGACCTCGGCGACCGCGACCAGCGTCTCGCGAATCCGCTCGGTGTCGATATCGGCCGACGGATCGCCGTCGCTCCCGTCGGGGGCGGATCCGGTCGGGGCCGCACAGCCCGACAGCGTCCCCCCGCCGACGCCGAGCGCCGCCAGCGCGGCGACCGCGTCTCGCCTGGTCAGCTCCATGCAAGGGGATTAGGCAAACCTAAACCTTATACTCGTTGGAACGAGACGCTCGAGTAACTCCCGACCCGTCGCGGACTGCGACTACTGTCGGCCGGAGTCGACGAACATGATCGACCGTCATCCCCGAGAATACCCGGATGAGCGGACGGGAACCGTCAGCTATTCCGCCGCGTCCGACCGACTGGCCTACTACGCGCGACACACGACCACATCACTTCAGACGAGCGCTCTATGAGATCACTCCTCTCACGCCGACGCGAGACGACCGACGGACCGCCGCTCGGACTGCTGCTCCTGTCCGGCGTCATCGCCGTGAGCGTGCTGTTCCCGCTCACGTATCTCGTGTTCGAGGCGACGACCGTCGAGACGGGTCGGCTCTGGGAGATGCTCGTCCGTCCGCAGACCGCGACGGTCGTCACGAACAGCCTCCTGCTCATGACCGGCGTCACGGTGCTGTCGGCGCTGATCGGCGTCCCGCTGGCGTGGCTCACCGTCCAGACGGACCTTCCCTTCCGCCGGTTCTGGGCCGTCGTCGCCGCCCTCCCGCTGGTCGTCCCGAGCTACATCGGCGCGTTCGCCTTCGTCTCCGCGTTCGGCCCGCAGGGCGAGTTCCAGTCGATTCTCGAGCCGCTGGGCATCCAAGAATTGCCCGAGATCTACGGGTTACCGGGCGCGACGCTCGTCATCACGCTCTACACCTATCCCTACGTCTACCTGACGGTGCGGGCCGCGCTGCTCTCGTTCGACACGACGCTCCTCGACGCCGCTCGAACCCTGAACCACGACACGTGGACGGCCTTCCGCCGCGTGACGCTCCCGCAGGTCCGCCCCGCGATCGTCGCCGGGAGTCTGCTCGCGGCGCTGTACGCCGTCTCCGACTTCGGGACGCCGGCGATCATGCAACTGCCCGTCTTCACGCAACAGATCTTCCTCGAATACCGCTCCTTCGGCCGGGACTACGCCGCCTTCCTCTCGCTCCAGTTGCTCGTCATCGTGCTCGTCGTCCTCGTCCTCGAGTGGTGGGCTCGCCCCGACCGGACGGTCCAGGGCGACGGCTCCGAGGGCGCGAGCGAGCCCGTCGTCGAACTCGGCGCGTGGCGGTGGCCGGCGACACTGCTGCCCGCGGGCGTCACCGGCATCGCGCTGTTGGTTCCGCTCTGGATCCTCGGGCTCTGGCTCGTGACCGCCGATCCCGACGCGCGGCCGTCACTGGCGTTCGAACTCGAGTACGCGGTCAACTCCGTGCTCGTGGCCGGTGCGGCCGCGCTCGTGGCCGTGCTCGTCGCCCTGCCGGTCGCGTACGTCGCGGCCAGACACGACTCGCCGCTGTCGACGATCTTCGAGCGATCGACCTACGTCGGCTTCGCGGTGCCGGGGATCGTCCTCGGGCTTGCGCTCGTTTCCTTCGCCACGGCCTACGAGGGTATCCGCCAGACGTACGGCCTGACCGCTCTGCCGGCGCTCTACCAGACGATCCCGCTGCTGGTGTTCGCCTACGTGATCCGATTCATGCCTCAGGCGGTCGGCTCGATCCGAACCACGACGCTCCAGGTCGACGCGAAACTAGTCGAGGCCGCACACACGCTGGGCGAGACGCCGCTTCGCACGTTCCGAAAGGTGACCCTTCCGCTCATCGCGCCGGGCGTGACCGCCGGGGCGGCGCTGGTCTTCCTGACCACGATGAAAGAGCTCCCGGCGACCCTCCTCTTGCGGCCGACCGGCTTCGAAACCCTCGTCACCATCATCTGGAAGGCACAGGGCGAGGCGTTCTTCCAGTACGCCGTCATCCCCGCCCTGCTGTTGCTCGCCGTCTCCGGCCTCTCGCTGCTCGTCCTCCTCACCCAAGGCGGGCGCGAGGGACTCTGAGCCGCCCGCCCGCTGTTTCCGCGCGCCGTCAGACGGATCGCTGTCAGTCAGTGCCAGCGAACCCGCGGACGGGTCGCCGAGAACTCGATACGGCAGCCCGTCTCAGTCACGCCCCCTCGAGCGGTTCGATCAGCGACGGCTCGTCCGTCGCCGGATCGTTCACCGCCGTCGACACCGGATCGGCTCGCATCCCGTCGGCCGAACGCGGCTCGAGCACCTCCCGACCGGCGTCGCCGGAGAGCCACTTCTGCTCGGCATCGGGCGCGAGGATCACGGCCATCCGATGGTGTAACTCCGAGACGAGGTCGTTCGGTTCGGTCGTAATGATCGTAAACGTCTCGAGCGGGCCGCGCTCGCTCTCGTCGTCGACGCCGCCGCCGAACGCGTCGAGGCCAGTCTGGGTCGTCTCCGGCTCCCAGCGCTCCCAGAGGCCGGCCATCGCGAACACCCGGTCGTCCTCGAAGGAGACCCGATAGGGCCGTTTCCCCTCGTCGGTCTCGACCCACTCGTAGAAGCCGTCCGCGGGAACCAGACACCGACCCGCCGAAGGCGTGTCGCGCTCTCGCTCGCTCGACTCGCGAGAACACCGCCTGCGCTCGTAGGCCGCTTCGAAACTCGGCTTCTCGTCGACGGACTCGGCCCGCGCGTTGATCAGCCCGCCGCTGTCGTCATCGGCCCACGAGGGCACCAGCCCCCACTCGAGGCGCTGGAACGTCTCCGGTTCCTCGTTCGTGATCACCGGGAGCTCCTGGCCCGGAGCCATGTTGTACCGCGGGGGAAAGTCCGCGTCCCGAAACCGGGCGTCGAACCGCGCCTCGAGATCGTCCTGCTCGGCGACGAGCGTGTAGCGACCGCACATACCCGACCGTCGGGCCGCCAGCACAAAGGCTCGTCCGGTCGCGGTCGGTCGGACGACCGGGGTCGCTCGAGGCGGATCTCTCGCTCGACGCCTCGAAATAACAGACCGGACGACGCCCGCACACAGTAGTATGACGCGCTTACTCCGACTCGAGCGGCCGGTACGCCCCCCGTTACGATATCCGATCTCGGTGGAGTCACCGTCGGGGTCAGCATGGACGACCGATACGAAATGGTGGTGTGTCAAAGCGGTAGCCTGGAACTCAGGGATCCGGATGACCCCGACTGCTGGATCGCGACCGACGCCCCTGTCGAACTCGAGCGGTAACGCGCTCCACTTCCGTACCCTTCCCTTTCGAAACTCGTCCTCGTCGTCCTCGCCGTCGTTCGCCGGACGAGCCGTCGCTGTCTGCTGTCGTCAGCGAGTCGACGGGATCCGGTTCATAGGCCCGTCACTCGGTCGCACTATCGCGGCTCCGACCCGTCGACCGGCGTTCTTTTGCAGATGCAGCGTCATAGAACCGACGTATGGCGCTGTCGGTGATATACATCGTCGGCATAGCCGTGGCCGTCTTCGTCGGCGTCAACATCGGAGGCTCGTCGACCGGAGCGGCGTTCGGTCCGGCGACCGGAAGCGGCGTCCTCTCGATGCGGCAGGCGTCCGGACTGATGGCCGCGTTCGTACTGCTCGGTGGCTTCACCCTCGGGACCAACGTCGTCGACACGTTAGGAACGGAGTTCGTGCCCCGGGACTCTCTCACCCTCGGTGCGTCGATCGGTATCCTCCTGTTCATCGGCCTCGGCATCCTGCTCGGCAACGTCCTCAAGGTATCGACCAGCACGAGCATCACCGCCGTCGCCGCGGTGGTCGGGATGGGAGCGGCGCTCGGCGTGCTCGACTGGCGAACCGTCGGCGTCGTCTTCATCTGGTGGCTCATCGCGCCGATTCTCGCCTTCTGGATCTGCGCGTTCATTGGCCGCTACCTCTATGACGATATCGTGGCCCGGCTCGACTTCGACGCCGAGGATCGCGGTCGGCTCGCCGAACTCGCCGTGATCGGTATCGGGTGTTATATGGCGTTCTCGGCCGGCGCATCGAACGTCGCCAACGCGGTCGCGCCGCTGGTGGGATCCGGACGGATGGACATGACCACCGGTGTCGCCCTCGGCGGCGTGGCAATCGGTGCGGGCGCGTTCGTTCTCGGCCCTCGGACGATGGGAACCGTCGGCGAGGACATCACCGACCTCTCGCTCGAGGCGTCGCTCGTCGTCGAACTGATCGCCGCGTCGATCATCACTGGACTGAGCTGGGCCGGCATCCCGGCGAGCCTTGCCGTCATGCTCACCACGTGCGTGATCGGTCTCGGCTGGGGCCGGGCGAGTCGCAGGGTGCCGCTCGAGGCGATCGCTCGGCCCGAGGGGCTCACTGCCGAGGAACAGTCGACGTGGGCCGCCGACCAACTCGAGCTGTTCGATCCGACGACCGTCAAGCGGGTCGTGGCGACGTGGATCGCGACGCCGACGGTCGCGGGCGTGGCCGCGTTCCTGCTGTTCAGCGTCACGCGGCGGTTCCAGCTCCCCCTGTGAGGCGGCCACGTTTTTGCCCGCTCGATGAGAACAGCTAGTAGGGGTGGTTCGATGGCAGTTCGAAGTCGATTTCAGGGGAAGCAGACGCAGTTCCACATCGAGTTGGTGTACGGATTGCTCTTCATCGCCGGCTTCGCAGTCCTCGCGTTCCGCGTCGACCCGCGGATCGCGGCGTTCGAGGGCGGACTCGTCGTCGGCTACCTGCTTCGAATCTGGGAGAAAATGACCATCTACGAGCGGCTCCTCGAAGAGATGGTCTCTCGAGAGGCCGAGACGCAGGTCGCAGCGGAAGTCGACGAACAGGTCGCAGACGAGGTCGCGGCGGAAGTCGATGACCAAGTTGCGGACGAGGTCGCTGCCGAACTCGACGACCAGGTCGCGGACGAAGTCGCGGCGGAAGTCGAAGAACGAGTCGAAGATGAAGTCGCCGCCGAGGTCGAACAGCAGGTCGGCGACGAGGTCGACGACCGGATCGGCGATGAAGTTCGAGCGCAGGTCGAGGAAGAAATCGGCGATCTCGACGAGCAGATCGACGAACGCGTCGCCGAACACGCCGAGGACCGCCGATGATGTCGCGCACTCGAGGATCCGTCTCCCTGTCGGATCGATAGTGGCCGATGCTGGGTCGCGAGTCGGCCATCCGGAAGCTATCCGTTGCTCACGGTGTTGGCGACAGAATATACCGTCAACTGTAACGGTTACACGCATTCGCCGCGCAGTCGCGGCGAATGTGTTCACTGACTTACAGTGACGGTATCCGCCAGGACAGGGATTTGAACAGATACGAGACGGTCGGCCTCACTCCGTTCGACCGCGTGCGACTCGCGTGTTCAAATCCCCTTATTGGGTTTTCGTCGCTCGCGGATTGCTCGCGACAGAAAACGCCAGGACAGGGATTTGAACCACGCCCAGACGATCGCCTCGCTTCGCTCAGCGCTGCGACTGGTCTGATTCAAATTCCTTCGTTCGCGTTTCACCGAAATCGCGACTCGCTCCGCTCGTCGGTCGATTTCGGCAAAAACGCCAGGACAGGGATTTGAACCCTGAATCCCAAAGGGAACACGCTTTCCAGGCGTGCGCCTTACCATTCGGCCATCCTGGCTCAGGTCATCATAGCCGCGTCCGTCGTTTAACGCTTACGAGATTCGTTTCCCGGTCCGCGATCGGCCGCCCACGACGCGAGCCGCGGCTCGAGCAGGTACGCCCCGGTTCCCGCACCGAGACCGACCGGCAGTGCGAGCCCAAGCGCTTGCGCGATCGTCACGAGCGGCTCGGCGAGCAGGGCGTAGCTCTGAACGAGTACCAGAAACGACAGGCAGCCGATGACGCCCCAGAGGACGGCTGATTTGGTCCGCGGGTCGATCCCCATCTTCCCGGCGGGATAGCCGCTCACGGTGACCTCACTCCGCTTCGACGGACGCGACGGCTTCGATCTCGACGCCGACGCCCTTCGGGAGCGCGGCGACCTCGACGGCGCTGCGGGCCGGCGGCTGGTCGTCGAAGTAGTCGGCGTAGGCCTCGTTCATCGCCTCGAAGTCGTCGATGTCCTCAAGGAAGACGGTGACTTTGAGGATGTCCTCGGCGGACGCGCCCGCTTCGTCGAGGACGGCGTCGAGGTTGTAGAGGGCCTGATCGGTCTGGTTCTCGATGGACTCGTCGGCGAGCACCTCGCCGTCGTTCGTCATGGGAATCTGGCCGGCGGTGAACACCAGCGAGCCGTTACTGGTCGCCTGACTGTACGCACCGACCGCGGCGGGCGCGTCGTCGGTCTCGATGATTCGTTTCACGCTCGATTCCTCGCGGCGCGGCGGCTTAAAAGCAGGCGGACTCGCATCCGCGGTACCGTCCGCGGGATGTCGAGACGCCGGACGAGAGAACGTACCGCCGGCGAAATGAGGGATTGAGTCGCTATCAATTGCCCAGAACTATCGGGGTCACTCGTTCATCATCTCGGCCGGAGTAACACAACCCAGTCGCCGACAGAATACTACATCACCACAGTCACTAAACGAAATTCCAGAAAAAGTGTCTGTTTGTAACTCCATCAATCGAAAAGTCCCCGTTCGTGAAAACCGTTCCGTGTTATCCGTTTCGAACCATAACTAGTGATATGGAGCGCGAGGTGGACGCTAAGAACTCACTCACTATCGCGGTTATCCGCGCGGTGAGTGATTACGAAAACAAGCCAGTTGATTCGCTTCCGCCACTCTCCGAAACGGTCGATTCGGACGCGTTAGAGGCCGCGTTCGATAGCGATGGGAACACCGATCGACACGGCCGCGTCTCGTTCGTTTTCAGCGACTCGCGCGTGACGATCAGGCACGGCAAGTACATTACTGTCGAACCAGTGATCTTCGCGAGAAGTAACGCCGACGGTCGCCGTTACGAGAGTTCGTGACGGACCGTGTCACCGAGCCGGGCGACGCGCTGGCTGTGTTCGTAGCCGTCGCGGATTCCGTTCGTGACGTATGCGAACGCGATGTCGTTGTCGGGATCGCCCCACGTCATGATGCTGCCGAGTCCGCCGTGTCCGTAGACGCCGTGAGACGCGGTCACGCCGAAGTCGTCGCCGGGGTTGCCGCCGAAGCGAACGCCGAGGCCGCGACGGGTGTACTCGCCGTCCTCCACTTGTTCGACCTCCACCGAGGTGAACGCACGCGTCACGCGCTCGCTGAGGACGTCTTCGCCGTCGTTCAGCAGGCAGTTGTAGAACCGTGCCAGATCACGGGCCGTCCCGATACCGGTGGCAGCACCGACGACGCTGTGCTGGACGCCCGGACTGTTGAACAGATCGGCGACGTAGGCATTGTACCCCGGTGATTCGGGCTCGGTGATCTGGCTGTACGGTTCGAACCCGACGAGGGTCGCGACGTCGCCATGGTCCCCCTCGAGTCCGATTCCCGTGTCGTCCATCCCGAGCGGCTCGAAGATGGCGTCCTCTGCGATCTCGTCGATCTGTCTGCCGACGACGTTTCGGGTGAGACCGTCGATAATCCATCCGTAACTCAGCAGGTGGTAATCCGTGCGCGTCCCCGGCGGATACAGGAGCTCGGCCTCCTCGACGAGTTTCTCTTTCCTGTCGGGCATTCCCCACACTTCGGGATTATCGTCGATCGCCGGAATCGAGTGAAGGCCGGACTGGTGCGAGAGGACGTGGCGGATCGTCACGTTCTTCTTCCGCTTGTCTCCCCTCGCGAACGCCGGCCAGTGCTCGACGACGTAGTCGTCGTAGTCGACGAGGCCCTTATCGACCAAGTGGTGGACGACGGCCGCCGTGTACGGCTTCGTCGTCGAGAACAGGATGTGACGGGTATCGGTCCGCTCCGCGCCTCCATCGGGGCCGGTCGTGCCGCCCGCGAGATTTACCACGAGCTCGTCGTCGTGGTAGACGGCGAGCTGTGCGCCGTGATGGAGTTCCTGCTCGAGCTGATCGGAGAACGTTTCCGCGATTCGCTCGGTCCCCGTCGGGAGAATATCGGAGTTTCGTGCCGAACTCGAAGCGGTTCCGTCCGCCGAACCCTTCGACGCCGATGCCGATGCCGATGTCGATACCGTCGATCCGATCGCTGCGGCTGCGATACTGCCGAGGAGCTTTCGACGCTGCATGGACGCGGTATCTCTGGCGATAGATAATTAACAATGAGGTGATACAGAAATGGAGAGTGGCGATATGGTCCGTATACGATCTGTTTTCGACCGTTTCCGTCTGTCTCGAGATCGATGTGGTACGAAGCGACATCAGCGGGAGAAGCGATTCGATTCGACCGCTCCGAGACGGCTCCTCGATTTTTTCAGGCCAGCACGTCGACCTCGTAGCCCGCGTCGCGCAGATCCGTGAGGAAGCTATCGACGTGGTCGGGGCCGCGCATCTCGAGTTCGATCTCGACTTCGGTGTCGCTCATCTCGACCTCGCGGGAGGTCCGGTCGTGGTGGATCGCGTAGATGTTGGCCCGGTGGGCGGTAAAGATGTCTAGGAGGTCCTCGAGCGCGCCGGGTCGGTCCTTGAGAACGGTCCTGATCTTCAGGTAGCGGCCGGTCTCGACGAGACCGCGGACGATGACGTTGGTCAGCGTGTTCAGATCGATGTTGCCGCCACAGAGCGCGGGGACGATGATCTCGTCCTCCGCGTAGTCGAATTTCTCGAAGAGGACGGCGGCGAGCGCGACCGCGCCGGCCCCCTCGACGAGGGTCTTCGAGCGCTCGAGCAGGTAGACCAGGGCGACTGCGATCTCGGGATCCGAGACGGTGACGACCTCGTCCACGTACTCCTGAATGTAGGGAAAGGTCCGTTCGCCGACGCTGCGGGTCGCGATGCCGTCCGCGATGGTGTCGACGCCGTCGAGGGAGATGCGCTCGCCCTTCTCGAGGGATTTCGCGGCGCTCGAGGCTCCCTCGGCTTGCACGCCGATGACGCGCGTGTCGGGTTTTTGCTCCTTGATCGCGGTCGCGATGCCGCTGATGAGCCCGCCGCCGCCGATCGGAACGACGACCGTTTCGACGTCGGGACAGTCCTCGAGGATCTCGAGGCCGATCGTTCCCTGGCCGGCCATGATGTACTCGTCATCGAAGGCGTGGACGTAGGTACGGCCCTCCTCGCGTTCGATCTCGTGGGCGCGCTCGGCGGCCTCGTTGTAGTCTCGCCCGGAGAGGACGACTTCAGCGCCGTAGCTCTTGGTCGCCTTGACCTTCGAGATCGGCGCGTGCTCGGGCATGACGATCTTCGAGTCGACGCCGGACCGCGTGGCCGCGAGTGCGACCCCCTGGGCGTGGTTGCCGGCGCTCGCGGTGACGACGCCGGCGTCCTTCTGTGCCTCGGAGAGCGTCGCGATTCGGTTCGTCGCTCCGCGGATCTTGAACGCGCCCGTCCGCTGGAAGTTCTCCAGTTTCAGACGGACATCGGCCCCGGTCATCGCCGAATAGGTGTGGGAGTGCTCGAGCGGCGTGTGCCGAGAGGTCTCTCGGACTCGCTCGCGCGCCTCGAGAATGGCGTCGAGTTCCAGCATACGCCCGTCTACTCGGCGTGGGGTGTAAGGATTACTGTCGGAGACCGAGCGGGCCCGTCGCCGAACTCGCAGACCCCGACAGGGATGTGCCGTCAAACCTGGACGGCACGACAGGGAATACAGGGAATGCACGGCGTGTGACGTGCGAGTGGAGAAGTGGCCCGCGACCATATAAAACTCATGCACCCGCGGTGAAAGTGAAATCGCAAGCGGGCGGCGGGAAAATATCGGCGTCAGACGCGGGACGGACGGACGTCATTCGAGGCGTCGAACCGCGATATCCGTTCGCGAAACGACACCGTCTACGCGGTCGCGGAACGGTTCGGTTCCGGGCCAGGTCGCGTCGACGCCGAGCCGATCCGGCTCACCGACGTACACCCAACACCGGTCGTCGGCCGTCCTGCTTGACTCCCCTCGCCGGTCATCGCTCCGGCTCACTACCGGCACTGCGACTCGGACGTAGAGCCCACTCTCGACGCCCTCGTATCGGTCGAGTCGCTCGAGGCCCGCGTCGTCGACCGCGAGCAGTCGTCCGTCGACGCTGCCGCCGGGTGCGAGCGTCGGGTACCGGCCGTCGACTCGGTGGAGTCCCTCGAGCGTCGCTCGGCCGGCGAACGCCGCCGCCGCGTCCGGTGGATCTATCTCGAGGACGGTCGCGACCCGCTCCGGATCGGTCAGCGTCCCGTAGACGAAGACGAGCACGGCGGATGGTTCCGGCTCCGTCCTCTTGCTCGTATCGCTCGACGTCGTGGCGAGTCGTTTCGCGCGAGGTACACAAAGCACTTATGCGACTAATTGAAGGAACTTGATATGAATCGCGAGTCCCTCCTGGCCGTCGCGACGGTCGCGGTCGTGATCGGGACGCTCACGACGCTCGCTCTCGCCGGCGCGGTGTCCGCTCCCGACCGACCGGAGACGGCCGGCGACGTCGAGAACGCCGGCCACGCGTCGCTGGCGGAGATCACGATCAGTGCCGACGAGGTCACTGGCGGCACCGCCACGCTCGCCGTCGACACGCACCTCGAACACCGCGGCGACCCCGTCACGAACGTCACCGTCGTCCACCGAGCGACCGATACGGAGACCGGACTCGTCGAGGACACCACTGAACGGGACGTCGAGCCGCTGGAAGACGAGTCCGAAGTCGTCGTCTCGAGTGCGGTAACGGTCCCTCGGGAGAGCAGCTACGAGATCGAGACGCTCGTCTACCGGGACGGACGGCGTACCGAATCGGCCAGCCAGACGGTCGAGGGCGTCGACGCGCTGACCCCGGCCTACGCCGACACCGACGTGGAGTTCCACCGCTTCGGCGGCGACGCCGGCGGGAGCCTCGCGGACGTCCCCGCGATCGGGTATTCCATCGCGTCGACGACCGACGACGCGGCTACCCTCGAGGTCGCCAGCTATCTCACCAATACGGGCGACGACACCGAAGCCGACCTCGAACTCGAAGTGAACGCTCGACAGGCGGATTCGAACGTCGTCGCCGACTCCGCGACCGTCGAGCTATCGGCGATCGAGCCGGGGAAGACCGCGTCGCCGACCGTCGACCTCGAGGTGCCACAGGAGTACGACTACTACCTCGATGCGGTCCTCTGGCGCGACGGCACCATCGTCGGGACGGATCGATCGGTCGCCAATCTCGGCCCGGGATCGCTGTCCGTCAACGAGACGGCCGGTGACGCGGGACTCGAGGTGAGCGACTTCACCGGTGGCTCCGACGCCAGTGCGGCCGACGGACGCTCCGAATCCGGCGGACACGACGCGAGTGACGGTGGTGCCGACGGAACGCCCGGTTTCGGCGTCGCCGTCACCGCCGCCGCACTGCTCGCGACGATCACGCTCGCACGGAGGTTCCAATGACTGAGACATCGACACGAACGCAGACCGACGCCGAGACCGATCGACCGGACCGGGGAACGGAGACGGATCCGACGTCTGAACCGGCCGACACCACCGGGTTCGATCCCGGCTCCGACCGAATTCGACGCTCTCTCGCCTGGGGCGGACTCGCCGTCTGTTCGCTCCTGGCAGTCTTCGCGCTGATCCAGTTCTACGGGAGCGTCGCCGACGCGATCGACCTCTGGGTCGATCCCAAGTACCAGCCCCTGATACGGGCCGCGTTCAATCTCGCCGTCCTGCTCACGTCTCTGATCGGCGTGTCGCTGCTGGTTCGAGAACTGAGCGACGGGGACGACTGACCGCAAGACGCCCGTTCGGGCGGAGACGAGACGTGCAATCGTCTCGAGAGCGAGGCCACCGCCGTGACGGTGGCCCTCGTGCGGACCCGAGACGTGTCTCGATTCGAATCGGTCCCGCGTAGGACGGTCCACGGCGACGCGACCCGGCAGCGATCGTTCCGTCGCTCTCGATCGGTGTGGCGAGCGGCAAAAAACGGGCGACGGGCCGGGAACGAGTCCGGTTACCGGTCCGCGAGCGGGACGAACTCCTGATCCTGCGGGCCAGTGTAGCGAGCGCGGGGACGGATGAGGCGGTTGTCGTCCTGGTACTCGAGGACGTGGGCGATCCAGCCGCCGGCGCGGCTCATGGCGAAGATGGGCGTGTACATGTCGATCGGGATGCCGAGCTGGTAGTAGACCGAGCCGGAATAGAAGTCGACGTTCGGGGCGATTCCCTTCTCGCCGAGACCTTTCTCCTCGGTGAGGTACTGCTCGATGGTGGTGGTGTAGTTATACCACTTGTCCTCGCCGTTTTCGGCGAGTTCCTTGCTGCGTTCCTGAAGGATCTTCGCGCGGGGGTCCTTGACGTTGTAGACGCGGTGACCGAAGCCGGGGATGCGACGCCCCTCCGCGGTCGCCTGCTCGACCCACTCACGGTGGTCGAGATCGCTCTCGTCGATCTCGATGAGGACCTCCATGACGTCCTGATTCGCGCCGCCGTGGAGCGGCCCCGAGAGGGCGCTGATGCCGCCGGTGACGGCACTGTAGATGTCGGCCATCGTCGAGCCGATGACCATCGAGGTGAACGTCGAGGCGTTCAAACCGTGGTCGGCGTGGAGGATGAGCGCTTGATCGAAGGTCTCGGCGGCGATATCGTCGGGCTCCTCGCCGGCCAGCATGTAGAGGAAGTTCGCGGCGAGACCCAGGTCGGGGTGGGGGTCGACGGGCTCCTCGCCGAGGCGGTAGCGCTCGAAGGCCGCGAGCGCGGTCGGGATCTTGGCCGTGATCCGACGACCCTTTCGAAGCGTCGCCTCGAGGTCTTCAGGATCGGCGTCGTCTTCGGGTTCGTAGGCCGAGAACATCGAGACCGCGGTCCGCAGCGCGGCCATGGGCTGTTCGTCAGCCTCGGCGAGCGTCTTCATCGTCGCGAGGACGTCGTCGTCGACCTCTCGTTCGTCCATGAGCGCGTCCGCGAACGGCTCGAGTTCGTCTTCGGTCGGGAGATGACCGTTCCAGAGCAGGTACAGCACCTCTTCGTAGCTCGCACCGCGAGCGAGGTCTTCGATCGTGTAGCCGCGATAGATCAGTCGACCGGCATCACCGTCGATCGAGCTGAGCTCCGATTCGGCAACCAACACACCCTCGAGCCCTTTCTTGAGGTCGTCAGACATAGTCAGGGATTTCGGACGCCAATGGAAAAGTATTATCGTTTGCCCGGTGCCGGCGATCGATACCCCGGATGTTCTGGTTTTGCCGCTTTTACGACTACAGACGAACGGTACTTTCGTGATCAAACGAACAGATAGTCAGTCGATACCCGACCCGATTACTATAATCGTTTTTCGTTAGAGTCGTCTCCCACGGTGGAATCGGTCGCGAAATCGAAACGTGACGGAAGCTACTGGTACGAGAGCGATCCGAAACGGTACTGAAGGACGGTGCGTCGAAGGCGGTCAGGGCTGTCCGCCGCGACCGGCACCGGAAACTGCACCGGTCGGCTCCGACTGTCCGAGCGTCGTCTGAACGCCGTAGAGGACGAGGACGAGGGCGAGCGCACCGAGTTGGATCATCTGTTCGGGGTGAACCATGGCGACGATACCGGCCACGGCGAACACGACTCTGAGACCGAACGTCGCGCCGCGGGCGAACGTGAAGCGATAGTTGATACCGTGGATGATCGCGATCGCTCCCAGCAGTGCGATCGCGCCCGCGCTCAGCGCGGCCGCGGAGAACTCGCCGGAGACGACCGCCGGATGGTAGACGAAGACGAACGGGAGGACGAACAGCGGTGCGGAGATCTTGATCGCCTCGATGCAGGTCCGCCAGAAGTCACCGCCGGCGATCCCCGTCGCGACCGCGACGCACGTCGCGATCGGCGGCGTCAGTCCCGCCAGGATGGCCGCGTAGAAGACGAAGTAGTGAGCCGCGAGGTCCGGAATGAGGAACTGGTTGATCAGCGTCGGCGCGATCAGCAAGGCGACGACGGTGTACGACGCGGTCGTCGGCATCCCGAGCCCGAGCAGGATACAGATGACCATCGCGAGGAAGAACGCGATCAGCGGGACGCCGCCGGAGAGGTCCATCAGCGTGAGCGAGATCGCGGTTGGGACACCGGTCGCCATCAGAATGTCGACGATGCCGTTGATCGCTGCCAGAATGATCGCGATCGGTGCGACCACGATGACGCCCTGCCGGAAGCCCTCGAGCGTCTGTTTGAGCGTGTGGAGCAGCGTCGCACCGAGACTGTCTCCTTCGAGCGCCGCGTCGACGAGCGGGATCAGGAGTCCGAGTACGATCATGGCGACGGCCGTCTGCAGCGCCGCCGTCATCACCGTCACCTGCACGATGCCGAGCTGGTAGACCAACAGGAGCAACGGCACGCCGTACTTGATGGACTCGAGGAACACGTCCTGCCGACTGAGTGCGTCGTCGAACAGACCGGTCATCGAGGGGTTGTCGATCTGCGGAGCCGCCACGTAGTGGACGGCGATGAAGATCGAGACGACGAGGATTACCGCGGGAATGAGGCCCGCGACGATGACGTCCCCGTACGTGATGCCCGTGATCAGCGAGGCCATGATGAAGGCACCGGCACCCATGACGGGCGGCAGCACCTGTCCGGACGTCGAGGCGACCGCTTCGATCCCGCCGGCGGTCTCGGGTTTGACGCCGCTCTTTTTCATCAGCGGGATCGTGAACGAACCAGTCATGCCGGCGTTTGCGGTCTGGCTCCCGTTGACCGAGCCGATAATTGCGCTCGCGAGGACCGCGGTCTGTGCGATCCCGGAGTCGATGTACTTCGCGGATCGGACGGCGATCCGGAGGATGAGGTCGAACGCGCCGTACGCCTTCAACAGCCCGGCGTACAGCAGGAACAGCGCGATCCACGCCGCGACGAGCTGCGTCAGGAAGCCGTAGAACCCGTCGCCGCTGATCGCGAGGATTCGGAGCGTTCGTTCGATAGTGAGCCCGCCGTGGCTGAGCGTCCCCGCCAGATACGGGCCGGCGAACCCGTACCCGATACCGCCGAGTACGACGGCCAGGAAGGTGACGCCGAACGATCGCCACGTGAGGTAGATCATCATCAACGAGAGCGCGAGCGCGAGTGCGATCTCGTAGTCGTAGGCGTGGCCGGCGCGAACGTTGACGATCTCCTGATAGGACGCGAATAGATACACCGTCCCGGTCAGTACGATTCCGCCCGAAACGGTCATCAGCGCCGTTTCGAGCCAGTTTTTCTCTTCGATCGTATCGGGAAGCTCGATCAGCAGATACAGGATGAGGACGCCGCCGAGGAAGAGGGTCGCGTAGCGCCCCCGATCCATCATCTGCGTCTTGGAGTACCAGAAGACCACCAACCAGAACGGGATCGACCCGAGGATCACCGCCCATTCGAACTTGCCTCGGAGCCCGTCAGCGACCGAGAGGGGGTCGTCGGTCTCGAGGATACTCTCGTCGGGAGCCGGTACGTCTCCGTCGTCGCCGTCTCGGGTATCGTCAGTGCTGTTATCGTCGTTTGCTACCATTGGTCAGGATTACCGAAAGGGGGAACCGGGCGATTCGGCGCGTCGATTACTCGCCGGACTCGGCTTCACCGCGCGTCCAGGCGTCGTCCCAGACGTCGTTCTCTTCGAAGAATTCGGCGACGCCCTCGTGGACCTCGAGGTCCTCCATGACCGTCTCCGTCATCTTTTCGGGCGTGAAATCGAGCGTCGTCTTGTCCGCCTCGCGGAGCGTGTCCTCGTGCTCGAGCGAGAGCCGGGCGATCTCCTTGGTCGCTTCGGCGGGGACGTCGGGACCGAACGCCCACTGCGCCGCGAGCGACCACGAGGTGACCGTGTCCGTGATATCGGTCACGTCCTGCTCGTAGCCGTAGGGCTCGAACTCCTCGAGCAGCGCGCCGGGGTGGTCCTCGATGGCCTGTCGGAACTCGTCGTCGACCTCGAGCAGGTAGAGGCCGTCGCCGCTTCGAACGTCGACCTCCTGACACCAGCCGGAGAGTTCGACGCCGTTCGCGCCGTACATACAGATTGCGTCGATGTTCCCTTCCTCGACCTGGCCGGGAATGTCGCTGGTGTCGGCCTTGTTGATATCGTTCTGTTCCCAGACGCCGGCGTCCTCGAGGATTTCCTTCGTCAGCTGTCGCGTCCCGAAGCCGGGTTGGATGGGATAGATGGTGTAGCCGCCCTCTTTGAGATCCGCCGTCGACTCGAGGCCGCTGTCCTCGAGACCGAGCATGTGGATCTGCAGCGACGTGAACATGAAGCCCTGGTGGGGGAGCGTCTCGACGGGGTTGTCCGCGAACGGCCCCTCGTCCGCCATCGCCTTCGCGATCGAGTTGTTATCGACGCCCATCGCGGGAATGTTGTCGCTGTCGTACTCCTGGAGGTTCGCGATCCAGCCGTCCGTTACCTGTACGGAGACGTTGACCGTGTCGCTGTGCTGGCTGGCGGCACGTGCGAGCGCCTGCCCCGCCGCTTGCGTCGAACTGTTCTGGGATGTCCCACCGATCGTAACGGTGATCTTGTCGCCGCTGTCGCCGCTGAGACAGCCGGCCATACTGATAACGCCGGCCGTCGCTGCGCCTTTTAGAACGTCTCGCCTGCGCTGACCGCTGTTGGCACACATACGGCCCCTCAGTTTCGAATAACACTATAAATAACTGTTGTTATGGTCTAAACAACCATGACTTTCTGAAACTGACACTTATTGTGCCCTAGTTATGGGCACACATACCAGAACATGGTTTAGAGGCCCTGAAAGTAGTTAAAATACACATGTGATGAATCTATGTTGTTTCAATCTATACTATAATAATTCTTGAACTTAGGGTCTATTCTCTATCCATAGACGAGCATAATAGCATCTTTTTTAACTTGTTCTCGATCAGTACTGCGCAATGGATCGGTCGTACTGGAAGACGGTGCTTCTCGTCACGACGTGGCAGATCTCCGCGAGCATCTGTTATTACACGATCTTTGCGGCGACGCCGTTTTTTCGCGACGCGTTCGGTCTCTCTCGGTTCTCGGTCGGCGTCGTCGTCACCACGCTCACCCTCGGTTACGCCGTCTTCCTGTTGCCGCTGGGCGCGCTGACGGACCGATTCGGCGAACGACTGACGCTGACGCTCGGTCTCGTCGGACTCGCAGCGGGCACGCTTCTCGTCGCGGGAGCGCCGACGTATGCACTGTTGCTCGCGGCGGTGTTCGTCCTCGGATCGATGTACGGAACCGCGATTCCCGGAACGAATAAGGCCGTCTTCGACAACATCGAGCCGGGCCGCCAGAACCTCGCGATGGGGATCAAGCAGGTCGGCGTCACCGGCGGCAGCGGTATCAGCGCGCTCCTCATTACCGGCCTCGCGGGGGCGCTCTTCTGGCAGGCCGGATTCCTCGTCGCCGCGGCGGTCGGTCTGGTCGTCGCCGTCCTCTTCTCTCACAGCTACGCGAGCGACAGCGGCGGGAAAGCGGCGGACTACCCCGACTTTCGGGCGCTGCTCTCGAACCGGCCCTACCTCGTTCTGACGACTGCGGGACTATTCCTCGGCGCGGCACTGTTCACGACGACCGGGTACACCGTCCTCTACGTCGAGGAATCGATCGGCGCGTCGGTCGCGTTCGGCGGTATCGTCCTCGCGCTCGTCCAGTTGTTCGGCAGCGTCGGCCGCGTGCTAACGGGCTGGCTGAGCGACGTGCTCCCCGGCGAACCCCGCGTCAGGATCGGACTATTGCTCGTCGCCCAGTCGCTGGGCAGTGCCGTCATGTTCGTCGTCGTCGCGTCGACGACCACCGAACTCGGAGCCGCGGTCGCGTTCTCCGTGCTCGGCTTCTTCGTCCTCGGCTACACCGGCGTCTACTACTCCGTCATGGCGACGCTCGTCCGCGCCGACGAGATGGGCGGCGCGACCGCCGGCGGCCAGCTCGCGCTCACCAGCGGCGCGCTCGTCGCGCCACCCGCGTTCGGCTACCTCGCCGACACGGTCGGCTACCGAACCTCGTGGCTCTTCCTGGCCGCCGTCGTCACGGTCGCGGCCGGCCTCCTCGTTCAGGTCGTTCGAACGCAGCCGACCGTCGCGGAACCCGCCGCGGCCGAGTCCTCCGAGACGTAGCCGATCGCGAGGCGCGCTCTCCGTCGCTCCGTCGGCACCTACTCGAGTTCTTCGACCAGTTCGACGACGTAGCCGTCCGGGTCCTCGACGAACGCGACGCGGACGTCGATGTCGGCCATCGTCGTCGGCTCCGTCTGCACCGGCGGATCTTCTCGCTCTCTCAACTGCTCGAAGGTCTCGTCGGTGCTATCGACGCCGACCGCGACGTGGGCCATCGTCCCCGAATCGATTTCCGGACCGCCATCGGGATCGTATTTGAACTGAAACTCGCCGTTCTCGCCGCCGATATAGACGTTTTCGACGCCGTCGTCGGCGGTGAACGACCAGTTCTCTTCCAGTCCGAGGCCGTCGATATAGAACTCGCGCGTCCGCTCGATGTCCGATACCCACAGGGCCGTGTGAATGACGTCCATGTCCTCGAGAAGGGAGGCGTCCGTCAAAGGGTTACTGGGACAGCGCGGCGAATTACTGCTGCTCCCCCTCCGCCTCGAGGATCGCGTCCATCAGCTTCGTCTGGGCCGCCGCCAGATGCTCGGTAAACGTCGACCGGGCGACGCCGAGTTCCTCGGCCACGTCCGTCGCGTTCGCGCCCTTCGGATAGTCGAAGTAGCCCATCTCGTGGGCCGTCTCGATGATCTCCCGCTGTCTCGTCGTGAGTTCCTCGCGGTCGACGACGACCGGATCGGCGGAGACCCCCTCGTGGTCCTGCGTGAGTTCCTCGACGACGACGCCGTCGAAGTACGCGCGCAGTTCGTCGACGATCTCGGCGATCTCGGCCAGTTCGAGGGTTCGAAAGGAGAGGAGCAACGCTCCGTTCTGGGCGCGGACCGACGAGACCAGCGTTCCCGTCCCCTCGATGACTTCGCAGGCGCAGTCGGCGGTGCCGTCGCGCTCGAACCGATAGATCGCCTCTCTGTCGTTGGATTGGACCGGCGTCAGTTCGACGTCGTGATCCCCCTCGACCGAGGCGTCGGCGTCGACGCCGAACTCCTCGACGACCGTTCCCTCGGCCGTCGACTGAGACGACCGAGAGACCGAGTCGACCGGTTCCTCGAGGGAGGCGGAGACGTCGGCCACCGGACAGTCCGCCGGTTCGTCGACGACGACCGTTGCACGAAAGCCCGTCATATCGGTTCGTACGGCCGCACGCGGGATAACGGCGAACGGGAATTCCCGCCGGGTGAAAATTCTTCACACTGGCGGGGGGTCGGCGAATCGCCGCCGCCGACAGCGCTCGCTCAGTGCTGTCGTCGACAGCGCCCGCTCAGTGCTGCCGTCGACAACGCTCGCCCCGGTGTCGCACCGCCGTCTCAACACCACTCCTCGTACTGGTGGACGCGGGCCGGATTCAGCGGCTCCGGCTCGCGATCGGTCCCGTCGTAGGCCTCGCGGTGGCGTTCGTAGGGGATCCCGATGCTCCCTTCGGGGTCGAACTCCCGCGGGAGGATCGATTCCGCACGTCGCCGGTTCCAGTCGGCCAGTTTCTCCAGGGTCGACGGCCGGTCGATTTCCGTCGTCTCGAGCCCGGTCGCCGCGGCTCGCTCCCATGCGGAGTCGCCGGTTTCAGTCCGAACGATCGCGGTCGTGTAGCCCTCCTCGCTGCCGACGTTGCCGACGCTGATGTCGGCCGCGTCGCCGACGAAATCGGCGCACTCGTCGCAGCCGCGTAGCCCCGCCGCGTCGAACGCCGCGACGTCTTCCTCGAGGAGGGTCTCGCCGTTCTCGTCGACTGCGTGCAGCCGTCCGTCGCTGATGTCGAGCGACTCGACGGCCGCGGGATCGACGTCGAAGGCCTCGAGACGCGAGACCAGACGGCCGTGCTCGAAGCTGCGGGTACACATCAGAGCGATCGTGAGCGCGATCGGATCGGCCGGTGCGTGATCGTAGCGATCGAGCGCGGTCGCGCCCTGAATCACGCACGGCGTCCCGACGAGCGCGAGGTCCGGATCGTCCGTCTCGCGGGTCGTTTCACTCCCCGCTCGACTGTCCGAGGCACTGTGCGCCTCGCTCTCGAGATCGGCATCGGCGAGCAACTCCTCGATCTGCCCCAGCCCCATCGTCTGATTGTAGATGCTGCCGCCGGCGTCGAGCAGGTCCTCGCGCGAGGTCGCCAGGAACGCCTCGCCGCGGAGCGGTTCGTCGTCGCGCTCGCGGGCGACGATCGCCCCGTCCAGTTCGCCGGCCTCGATCAGTTCCGCGAGGAGCGCGGTCACGACGCCGCCGTCCTGGCCGGCGTCGGCGGCGTCGGCGTCCGCCCGCGCGGCGTAGGTCGCCGGCTCATCGAGGTGACGTTCCTCGCGCGCGAGCTCGAGGTGGCGCTCGTAGCGCAGGCCGCTGCGGGGACAGAAGTCCCAGCAGCGCGAGCAGCCGGTGCACATCTTGACGAGGGTCGGTCTGCCCTCGTCCTCGTCGATACCGATGGAGTCGGAGGGGCAGGCGGCGACACAGGAGGCACACTGGATACAGCGGTCGGCCTCGATGACGGCCTCGTCCAGGTCCCGGAACCAGATCTTGCCGGGGGCCTCGGCGACGTCGCGGTCACGTTCGCGCGGGTCGCTGCCGACCCCCTTGACGCCCTGCCGGGGAACGCTCGGCCGGTGCGTGCCGCTCATTCAGCTCACCTCCGTCCCGATGGCTGGCGGCTCGCGCGCCGGCGGATCCGTGACGATCTCCCGCAGGTCCGCGTTCGCGGTCCGGCGCGTCCACTCGGTGAAGGACTCGTCGGGCCCGCTGTCGGCGTCGTAGGCCCGCATCGTCGCTTTGACGACCCCGGGAACGTCGTCGATCGGGATCTTCCCGACGAGCCAGTCGATGAACTCGTCGTTCCCGAGGTCGCCGCCGAGGCCGAGGTCGGCCGCCCGCCCGGACTCGTAGTCGTCGCGGTAGACCTCACCTCGCAGCCCGAAATCGCCGAGTTGAGGCTGAGCACAGGAGGCCGAACAGCCAGACATGTGGATCCGGATCGCCTCGTGGTCGTCGGCGATCCCGGCCTCCTCGGCCCAGTCGTCTAACTCGCGTGCCCACCTGATCGCCCGGTTTTTCGTCTCGATGATCCCGTAGTTACAGAACTCCCGGCCCGTGCAGGTGACGATCCCGCGCGTGAACGGCCCCGGATCCGGGCTGTATCGCTCGAGGAGCGGTTCCTCGAGCAGCGCCTCGAGTTCCGTGTCGTCCAGGTGGGGAACGAGGACGTTCTGGTTGGGCGTCAGGCGGAGTTCGCCGTCGCCCAATTCGCCGCTCAGGCGGGCGAGATCTGCGAACTCGTCGCCGCCCATGCGACCCGTCGGGACGTTCAGGCCGACGTACGAGCGGCCGTCCACCTGTTCGTGAACGCCGACGTGGTCGCCCCGGTACTCCATCGTCAGGGTCTCGTCGGGCTCGACGAACTCGAAGTCGGCGTATGTCTCGAGTTCGTCGCGGAACTCCTCGGGGCCGAACTCGGCGACGAGGAATCGCAGGCGGTTGACCGCGGTGTCGAGGTAGCTGCCGTGATCTACGAACAGGTCGGCCATCGCGGCGACGAGGTCGTCGACCTGCTCGGGTTCGACGAAGAGGTCGATGTCGCTGGCGACCCGCGGGCCGTCCGAGAGGCCGCCGCCGACCCGCGCGACGAACCCCTCGCGGCCGTCCTTGCGGGCCGGCGTCAGCCCGAGGTCCTGGATCCCCGACCGGGCGCAGTCCTCGTGACAGCCGGTGACGCTGACCTTGAACTTCCGGGGCAGGTTGGCGTAGTGATGGTCGCCGAGGAATCGCTGACTCACCCGCTCGACGACGGGTCGGATATCGACGGTCTCGTCGGGATCGAGTCCGGCCGCGGGACAGCCGACGACGTTGCGCACGGAGTTCCCGCAGGCCTGCATCGTCGAGAGGCCGACCGCGTCGTAGCGGTCCCAGATCTCGGCGACGTCCTCGATCTCGATCCAGTGCATCTGGACGTCTTGGCGCGTCGTCACGTCGAGGTAGCCGTCGCCGAAGACCGGGTTCTGGTCGGGGCCGCCATACTCCTCGGGGGCCCTCGCGAACTCGTCGGCGACCTCGCCGACCGCGCGGGCCTGCTCGGCGGTCAACACGCCGCCGGGAGCCCGCGTCCGGAGCATGAAGTAGCCACGCTGTTTCTGGTGGTAGAGCCCGATCAGCTTCAGACGGCCGAGCACGTCCTCGCCCAGTTCGTCGACCATCGCCTCGAAGCCGCCGTTGTCGGCGTAGTATCGGACCTGTTCCTGTAACTCGACTGGGTCCCACTCCGGTGCTTCGGCGCGCACCCAATCGGTCAGGCTCCCCTCGTAGAACGAGACGTCCTCGTAACCCAGGTGTCGGAGCGCGACGAAGGTGTGGCTGAGCCGCCGCGCCGTGTTACAGTAGAGGACGATCCGCTCGTCCGGCGTGATGCCGTTCTCGGCGAGCAGGTCCTCGAGTTCGTCCTCGTCTCTGAGCCGCCCGTCCTCGAGCAGGTCTACCCAGTCGAGGTGGACGGCTCCGGGAACCCGCGACTGCTCGTACTCGGCGGCGGTCCGGGTGTCGACGACGACCGCGTCGCCCTCGACGGCGGCTTCGACGCCCTCGCGGTCGACGATCGGCGCGTCGTCCCGCAGCGTCGCCTCGTACGCGCTCGGCTCTGAGTCGGTGACAGCAGTGGTGAGCGCCCGGTCCTCGGCCTCGCGCCACCCCTCGAGACCGCCGTCGAGCAAGAAGAGGTCTCCCTCGTGGCCGTAGACGGCGGCGGTGAGCAGGAACCGGGCCGCGAGCGCGCCGCCGTCGTCCCCGTACGCGACGACGGTGTCCGTGCGATTGATTCCGGCCTCGCGTACCAGATCGGCGAAGTCGTCGGGGGCCGGGAGCTTCCCGTCGGCGACGCTGCTCGGATCGCGAAACCGGTCGGCCGGGACGCTGACCGCGCCCGGAACGTGACCCAGTCGCCCGTAGTCTCGCTCCTCGCGGACGTCGACGACGACCACCGAATCCGCGTCGCGGTGGGCCGCGAGCCACGACGGCGAGACGATTCCGAGATCGGGAGTCACGAGCGATCACCCGCACACTCGCGGTCGGTCTCCCCCTCCGCTCGAGGCGGATGCGGAATCGTCGCTCGCCCCGCTTGTCGAAGATTCGATACTGCCGTTCTCATTGTGTAAGTGGCGGTAGCGCTCGGAACCCCTTTCAGCTACGCGTACGGGTAAGCGATACCGTCGCTCCCGAACGGCGGCAGTGAGGCGTCGGCGTTCCTGACAGTATCGTTACCCTTGATATGGCCCGCCTTTATTCGCCCCTCGAGACGGACCGGACTGTTCGAAGCCGCTCGAGCGGGAGTCGCGGCCGGCCGGGATCGTCACAGAACGCGGCAAGAATGGCTGGCTCCATACATCGAACGAACGGCTCCGACGGTCGTGATAGCGTGACTCTCGGAAGCCTTATCCCCCGATCGACCCTACGTATGTTTGTAATGGCGAAAGGAAGCGTTGATTTCTTCAACGACACAGGCGGCTACGGTTTCATTGAGACGGACGACGCGGACGATGACGTTTTCTTCCACATGGAAGATGTTGGCGGTCCGGATCTCGAAGAAGGCACAGACATCGAATTCGATATCGAACAGGCTCCCAAGGGCCCGCGCGCGACGAACGTCAAGCGCACGTAAATTCGAGTTCAACGCGTCGCTGAACGCGACGCGAGAGTATCGGTTTATTTTATGCAGATCGAACGGACAGCGGGAGCGACGTCATTAGTTCGGTTCGCCGCAAGCCGGCCGGGAGCGGTGACTACCAACGAGAACAGCGGATCCGGCCGCTATTCGGAGGCTGTCTGACTGTCGAGAAGCGGCTGCCGCGGCAATCAATTCGGCGTCGACCGCGGAGCGAACGACCGGCCGATGACGACCGCTATAATTTCTGACCCAGCTTTTCGCGGCTGATGTGGACGCCGGTCGGCGTGATGATCATCTGATCCTCGCCCTTTCGGACGATGTCGCCGTCGACCTCCTCGGCGACCTGCCGGAGTTCGTCGACGATGTGTTCGACGGTACTGTCCTCGGTCCGCAGGCGCGTGATGTCAGCGATGACGATGTCACCGTCGTAGACGGCGTCTTTGATGTCGATCGCGTCAGCTTGACTGCCGACCTCCGCGATGTGTACCTGCATCGCCGCCTCGGCGGAGCCCGTCGAGACGTCCTCGAGGTTCAGTTCCGAGTAGTCCTCGACGGACCTGGACTGGTTGCCGCCGAGAATTTTGCTCATGAGTCCCATTGGCGGTATCCACCGCCGCCGTCAGTATAGTTCTTACGTCAGACACGGTCCCGTCGGCTGGACTGTCCGGGACGGCGACGGGTCGAACCCGCCGAGAGTGCGATCGACGGTCGACGGGATCGGTCCGACGACCGAGACGGCACCGGTCGTCCATAGATTTTTAATCCGCCACATCTAACGCGGAAACTATGACGTTCAGCATCTGCGTTCGCGAGGAGTACGAGACCGAGAGCGGTGACCGACACCGCCGGTTCGGCGTCGCGGTCACGACGCGGTTGCCGGGCGTGGGGACGCTCTGTCCGTTCGTCAGCGATCGGGGCGCCGTCGCGACTCAGAGTCTCGTCAACGTCGAACTCGGCGAGCGCGGAATCGAGTACGTCGACGATGGCCTCGCGATCGACGACGCCCTGCAGGCCCTGCTCAACGCCGACGACGGCGCGCCCCAGCGCCAGCTACACGGCGTCGACAGCGAGACGACCTTCGCGTTCTCCGGCGACGAGTGCGTCGAGGAATACGGCCACCGCGAGGGCGATCACTACACCGTCGCGGGGAACATGCTGACCGGCGAGGCCGTCCTCGAGGCGGCCGCCGACGCCTACGCGGCGAACGCGGTCCACGACGAGACGGACCCCTCGACGGGCCCGAGCGCCGTCACGGAAGACGTCGAGACTGATCCGCTCGCGAAGCGGCTGATCGATGCGCTGGCGGCCGGCGACCTCGAGGGCGGAGACAAACGCGAGGAGCTGTCGGTCCAGAGCGCGGCGGTGGTCGTCGAGACGACGGAGTCACACGCCGTCGAACCGCCGTACAACGACCTGCGGCTCGACGCGACCGAGACGCCGATCGCGGACCTCCGAGAGACCTACGAGCTCGCGGAACGGGGCTACAGGGACACCCTCGCGCAGTACGAAGGCGCGTTCGAAGCTGATTCGCTCGACGCGGCCTCGGAGTGAGGCGTTCGATCGACTCGCACGGCCCGCACGACTCGGACTCCGACGGCGCGGTCGCTCGAGCGAGTGCGACTCGGCAGAAGCGATCGATCAGCAGCGATCGATTCGACGGTCGCGGACGAATTATCCCGTGAACTCGTAGAGTTCGTCGCCGACGTGGTGGAGCGAATCGACGACCTTCCCCTCGTCGCCGGCCATCTCCGCGCCGTCGACGCGGGCGCGGCCGACCGCGAGCACTTTGCCGTGCGATTCCTCCGCGATGACGACCAGATCGTCCGGCGAGATGTCCTCGGTCGCCTCGGTGATCCCCGGACGCATCACGTCGGCCCCGTCGCTGACGAACGAGACGGCCCCCGCGTCGACGGTGACCAGTCGCTTCTCGGGCTCGTAGGCGTTCGCGCCGCGGACCGTCAGGAACGGATCCTCGTCGAAGTACGCGACCCGTGGCTCGCCGTCGATGAGGACGACCTCCCAGTCGGTGTCCTCGAACTCGACGCGCTCGTAGGCGTCGCCCTCGGGCGAGACGCCGAGTTGGTCCTCGAGCGTCTCCTCGAGATCGGACACCGCGTCGCTACGGAGGTGATGTCGAGACTTGACCTGCATGTCCGGGGCAACGCGCGGTCCGGAGTTAAAAGGCCCGTTCCGGCGACCGGTCGGCCCCGGTGAATCGGTTGGCCTGACCGTCAGGACGGGGGAAACGTGTGCCAATCGCTAAGTGTGACCACGCCGTCGGACCGTGTATGTGGCCCTCTCGGAACCGGACGGAGACGGTCACCTGTCTGGCCTGTGGCACCGAGCGCCCGCGCGACGAGGCCCGCGAGTACGACAAGCACGGTGACCGCTGGGATCGCGACGGCAAGACCTTCGAACACCTCTGTAAGTCCTGCCACAGCGACCTCTGTCATCACCCTCGCGACGAACTCGAGGGGCTGCTTGTCGAGCTCGAGGCCGGCGAACGGGACCGAGACGTCTTTCTCGAGAGCTATCTCTCGACGGTCGAGGAGCGTTACGGTCCGCTCGAGGAACGCGAGCGATAGCCTGGTTCCCATCCCGACACGACTTTCACTCTCACGTGCGTAGCCCTCGTCATGAGTGACGACGCACAGGCCGAAGCCGGGACCGTGGAAGGTCAGGGACCCGTCGAGGTCTCGGAGGATCTCGCGCGCCATCTCGAGAACAAGCGCGAGGAGTTATTCGAGAAGTTCGAGCTCCGCGACGAGTTCCCGCCGGAAGTCTTGGAGGAGGCCGAGGCCCGAACGGAGGGTGTGACGGCCGAAATCGAAGACGAGATCGACGAGCGGCAGGATCTGCGGGATCTGACGACGTGGACGACGGACCCGATCGACGCCCAGGACTTCGACGACGCGCTCTCGATCGAGGAACGCGACGACGAGTACGTCCTCTGGGTCCACATCGCCGACGTGACCCACTACGTCAACCCGGACACGGCGATGTGGGACGAGGCCGTCGAACGGGGCAACACGGTCTATCTCCCCGGCTACACGGTCCACATGCTGCCGCCGGTGCTCGCCGAGACGGTCTGCTCGCTGGTTCCCAACGAGGACCGACTGGCCCACACCGTCGAGATGCACCTCGACAAGGAGAATTTGGGCTACGAGAACATCGAGATCTACAAGTCGGTCATCGAGTCCGACGAGCGACTCACCTACGCGGAGGCCGAGAGCCGCCTCGAGGACCCCGACGCGCCGCTCCACGACGAGAACGCGCTGGTCTACGACCTCGCCGAGCAGATGCACGAACAGCGCAAGGAGGACGGCTCGCTCGTCCTGAACCCGAGTCGCGACCGCGCCCACACCATCATCGAGGAGTGCATGCTGAAGGCCAACAAGGCCGTCACGCACGAGCTCATGTGGAACCGCGGCGTCTCGGCCATGTACCGAGTGCACCCCCAGCCCAGCCCCGACGAGTGGTCCGAAGCGCTGCGGGAGATTCAGGACTTAGACGGCGTCTCGATCCCCGGCAGCACCTGGGACGACCCGCGGAAGGCCGTCAACGCGACGCTCGAGGAAGCGCCCGGCCGCCAGCTGGACAAGATCCAGTGGGCGGTGATGAAGGTGATGCCCCGAGCGCGGTACATGAACGACCCCTTCGGCGGCCACCACGCGCTGAACTTCGAGATCTATGGCCACTTCACGAGCCCCATTCGGCGGCTCTCCGACCTGATCAACCACTGGATCGTCTACCAGAACGACGTTCCCGAGAACCTCGTCGAACTCTGCGATCGCGCCAGCGACAAGCAGAAAGACGCAGAGCAGTGCGAGCGCGAGTACAAGAACTTCCTGCAGGAGGTCGGCCTCGATCCGATGGCGGTCAACAACCGCGGAATCGAAGTCGTTGACGAGAGCGAAGCCGAGAAAACGCTATAGCGGCCGGTAATCGTCCGATTTTTCTGCTCGATCGAACCACGTGCGGTGGCGCGCGCTGGATCACGGTGACCGCGAAGGGAACCGTGATCCGAAGCCGTACGAGGTCTTCGTGAACGGAGTGAACGAAGGCGTGGAAGACGCGAAGCGTCTTCCTGTGGATGAGCGAGCAGTGCGAGCGTTAGCGCGGGACCGACGGTCCCGCGAACCATACGAACGGGCCGAAGGCCCGTGAGTAGAAATCGGCTGGGGAGGGAATGGAAATCACTGTTGCCAGTGTGAGCAGCGAACTCGAGTCATCGGCCACCGCTACAAATGGACCATCCATCCCGTATGGAAGAGGGCAAGTAGAGCGCACTCGAGCTACAACCCTTCTCGCTTGAGAAACTCGAGCACTGCGTCGGTAAACTGCTCGTCCGGGACGGTCGTCAGGTGGTCGGCGTCGTCGACGACGACGGCCTCGCCGTTCGGAAAGCCGGCCGCGAGTTCGTTCGGATCGCCCGCGATATCGTCGCGTTCGCCCGCGACGATCAGCACCGGGTGCTCGACCTGTGCGATCTCGTCCCAGCCGGCGGGCACCGTTCGCGTCCGGGCGCAGGCCGCGAGCGCTGCGAGGTCGTTGTCGGTCGTCTCCGCGAAGGTTCGGAACCGCTTCCCGACCGGATCGGTGACGTCGTCCGGATCGTCGGCCAGCAGTCCGTCCGCGATCCGGTCGCCGGCGTCGCTCGGCTCGAGCGTCGCCGTGCCGATACCGGCCAGGACGCCGGCGTTGAACCGCTCCGGGTGGCGATACAGTGCCTCGGTACCGATCCGACCCCCCATCGAGTACCCCAGTAGGTCGGCCCGCTCGATCTCGAGGTGGTCCAAGAGGCGGACCACGTCCGCTGCCATCACGTCGGTCTCGTAGGCGGCGGGGTCGTGCGGTCGCTCGCTCTCGCCGTGGCCTCGACAGTCGAGCGCGATGACGCGCCGGCCGGCCTCGAGCAGCGCGTCGTCCCAGCCTCGGTCGTGCCAGTTGCCGTACCGACTCGAGGCGAAGCCGTGGACGAGAACGATCGGCGCGGCCGTCCCGTCGCCGTCGGGAACCAGATCGTCGTACGCGAGACGAACGCCGGCGGAATCGAACGTCGCTCCGGTTGTCATGTGAGACCAATACAATGACCGGACGGGTAACGGTTTGGACCGGTTCGGCCGCCCCTCCGTCCGATCGGGTTAGTCTCCGCCCGAAACCGGTTTCTCGTAGACGTGTTCCTCGAGCCCCGCCGCCAGATCTGACTCTCGAGTCCCGACGCGGTCGAATCCCCGAGATTCGTAGAACGAGATGCCGACGTCGTTGGCGGCGAGGACGGCCAACCGGAGGCGATCGAACTCCGTCGCGAACTGTCGCTCGAGGGTATCGAGCAGCGCGGTTCCGACCCCGTCGTTCCAGTCGTCGGGTCGGACGTAGAGCCGGGCGAGAAACGCGACCGACGGATCCTCCGGCCAGGGGACGGCGTGTCCGAAGCCGTAATACTTCGTTCCGATCCCGGAGCCGTTCGCGGGCGACTCCGTCGAGACGAGGAACGCCGCGTCGTCGCGGCCGCTCGCCTCCGTAATCGACGACTCGAGGTCGCCGATCGCGTACCACTCGTCGACGACGTCGTCAACTGTCTGCGGGCCGAGAACGTCGTCGTAGACGGCGTGCCAGCTCTCGCGTGCGACCTGATGGACGGCCCAGACGTCGTCGACCGTCGCTCGTCGGACGTCTCGAGTCACAGTAGATGGTATCACAGCGCCCCTCAAAAAGCGACGGCCGACCGTCATCGATCCGGTACGTTCGCTGTGCGATGAATTCGGCGCGGAGCGGCCGTAGCGTCGCGGGTCTCGTGCCGGGACGGCCTCCTTTGGACGAATTTATGAGTAGTATTATGGGTTAGATCACCGAACGATTCGACGGCGAGCGGACCCGTCCACCCACCCACACCGTTTTCCCGAACGGGACTCCACCACAGTCCGCCTGCCGTAATTCTCTCGCTTCCGTTCCCTTTCGTCGTCGCTCGTGTTCGGACCGCGACGGTACCGATGACGTGTCGTCAGGACACTGACGACTGGGCCACTGGACTCGAGTCACCCGTATACCGTGCTCGGTCCACGAACTCAACGATCGCAACGCCTCTCGGAGTGCGGGGCTCGATACTGACGCAAAAACGCGATAGTAACGCGAAAAGACGGTCATTCGGTGCGGCTATCCGACGGCGATCGAAAACGCGGAAAGACCGAAGGGCGGTTCGTTACCGTCGGAGGCGGGCGGCGGTACCGATCAGCAGGGCGACCAGCGACGCGCCGACGCCGAAGCCGGGGACGCTGTCTTCGCCCTCGCCGTCACCGTCGCTCCCGCCGTCGTCACCGCTCCCGTCGGCGCTCTGGACGACCACGTCTCGCTCCGAGAAGTGGTCGATCGCCACGAGCACGTCGGCGGCGGCCGCCGCGTCGCTCGATTGGGTCACCATGTAGCGGGGTTCCTCGCCGATACCGCCCTCGAGTTCGCTGTAGGACGAGGCCCGTGCGGCGGCCTCGCCGTCGACGGTCACCGCGAGATCGTCGGCGCTCTCGGCACCGGCGACGGCGGCCTCGGAGACGCTCGTGATGACGACCGTTCCCTCGTGCTGGGCGCGTTCGATCGACATCTCGAGGCGGTCTCGGCTCTCTTCGGACGCGTTCACCGCGATGTCCTGGCCGTAGGTCGCGACGTCGGCGACGCGCTCGCCGTCGCGCTCCTCGGCGTAGAGTTCGGCGGTCGCCGTCCCGTTGGCGATCAGTCGCTCCTGTTCGGCGGCGTTCTCGTCGCGCTCGCCCTCGGCGTACGAGCGGAAGACCAGCGTCGAGTCGCTCTCGAGGTCCGCGGTCACGGTTCTGTTCTCGGTGACGGCCACCTCGCCGTCGCCGACCACGACGAACGCACCGGTGCGTTCGCTGCCGTTGACGACGACGCGGTCGTCGCTTTCGGCGGTGGCCGTACTGTTATCGGCGAGGTCCACTTCGACGTACTGGGCCTCGGTTCCGGCGTCGACGGTCAGGATCCCGCGCTCACTGTCGTGAGCGGTCATCGACGCGGATCCCTCAGTTGCGATCTCGGCGCGCGTCTCGGACTGGGCTCGGAGGTCGAGTCCGAGTCCGGAGAGGTTCGCCACGGCGTCGAGCCCGACGTTCGAACCGAGATCGGTTCGACTGTGGTGGTCGCTCTGGGACGCGACGGTCACGTTCTCGAACACCTGCTCGCCGTCGACGCGGTAGTCGACGAGGGCGTTGCTCGAGGCGTCGAAGGCGACGTGAGTGCCCGCGTAGGCGCTCGCGTCGGCGCTGCCGTCGCTCTGTTGGGAGGGCGATGCTGCGCTCGCACCCGCGCCGACCGCGGCGGCCGGGAGGGCCGCCGTCGTGACGAGGAAGGCGAGTGCAACGACTGTGATTCGATTCATTGCACTCGTCCGGTGACAGTGGGACATAAAGGCCCTTCTGACAGAGCCGTCCAATTGTGCGTGCGAATCACGTACGCGACCGGAGCGATCGCGCGGCCCCGTCTCCGGTTTCGTGAGGTCCCAACGACACGCATAGTCTATCGCTGCATCGGATAGTCTCGGCCGGTCGGACCGCTGTCTCGATGGTGTGACAGCGCTCAGTTCACTCACGCACCGTCAGCGGACACGCGACTACGCAACGAACGAGAGTGAGAGAACGGTACAGTACAGCGAGAAGTGGTGTCTCTATGACGATTCCCCGAAAACCACAATTACGGTACACGGCCCACCGACAGCCGGAGATCCTTTCCTGCCGTTCTCCGTCGCTGCGCTCGCGTCGAGTGCCGTCGAAAAGTGGAACCGAGCAGTGATCGGAAACTGGTGCTACCGACTAGTTCCGGACGCGAGCGAGTAGTCCGGCGGTCGAGATCGCGACGACGCTGACGCCGGCACCGAAGCCGGGAACGCTGTCGCTCGCGTCGTCGGCGTCCTCGCTGGTGATCTCGCTGTCCTCCTCACTGCTCTCGGAATCGTCGCCGTCGCTCGTACTGCCGTCATCGGCGGTCGCACCCGCGATCGTCATCGTCCGCTCGGAGAAGTGGTTGACGCCGATGTAAACGGTCGCCTGCCCTTCTGCCTGCGCGTTCTGGACGACCGTGTATCGGGTCTCGTCGCTGCCGATCGCGCCTTCGACCTCGCTCTTCGAGTCGACTTCGACCGCGGCCTCGCCGTCGATCGTCACCGACAGGTCCTCGAGGCTCCCGACGGCTTCGTCGGAGACGGTCGTCATCACGACCGTGCCCTCGTGGGTGGCGCGGTCGACGGTGATGTTGACCCGATTTTCGGCGCTCTGGCTCGCGTTCGCGGCGGTCTCCTGGCCGTACGTGACGGCGCTCGTGACACTCTCGCCGTTGCGGTGCTCGGCGGTCGCTTCGACGGCGGCGTCGCCCTCGGCGATCAGCGACTCCTCGTATTCGTCGCTCTCGTCGCGTTCGCCCGCCTCGTAGGAGCGGAACGCGAGCGTCGCGTTCTCGCTCAGCGACGCCGACACGTTGCCCTCGGCGGTGACGGTCACGTCGCCGTCGCCGGCGACGAGGAAGACGCCCTCGCGGTCCTCGGTCTCGACGACGACGCGGTCGCCCTCGTCGCGGGCCTCGGCGCTGGCCCCGAGCTCGGCCTCGACGGACTGGGACTCGTTGCCGCTCTCGACGACCAGCGTCCCGTGTCGCGTATCGTGGGCCGATACCGTCGCGTTGCTCTCGGTCCGGGCCTGCGCGCTCGTCTCCGTCTGCGTCGCCACTGACAGTTCCGCGCCGGTCTCGAGCGTCGCCTCGGATTCGGCCTCGCTCTGGGACCGGACGGTGACGGACGCGAACGGCCGGTCGCCGTCGACGCGGTAGTCGGTGATCGCGTCGCCCTGCACGTCGAACCCGACGTGAGTGCCCGCGTAGGCGTCACCCTCCGCGGTCCCGTTCGACTCGTCGTCGGTCGTCTCGTCCGAGTCCGATTCGCTCGTTTCGTTCGACTCGTCGTCAGTCGTCTCGTCCGAGTCCGATTCGCTCGTTTCGTTCGACTCGTCGTCAGTCGTCTCGTCCGATTCGGACTCACTCGTGGTATCGGTCTCGGCGTCGACCTCAGCCTCAGCCTCGGCCTCGACGGACGTTTCCGACTCCACGTCCGCGGTCGTGTTCGAGCCGTCGTCGACGGTCGTCTCGGATTCCCCGTCGACGGAGGTCTCGGCTTCCGCCTCGCCCTCGAGACTCGAGTCGGACTCGCCGTCGGCGCTCGTTTCCGACTCTGATTGAGTGGTCGACTCCGTTTCGCTCGACGTGTTCGATTCAGTGCTCGTCTCCGAGTCGACCTGCGTACTGGAGTCGAGTTCGCCGCTCGAGTCGCTGTCGGCGGTCGTATTCGCCTCGGTTTCGGTCTGGGTGGTCGTCTCCGATTCTACCTGCGTCGTCGTCGCACCGGCGGCCGCGGCCATCGTCACCGTACTCATGACCACGAGCAGTGCGACCAGTAGTGTGGTTCCACGCTTCATTACACTCACTGCTTTTGACTGGTCTATAAAACAGCTTCTGGCAAACCCGTCCAATCGTCGCCGCGACCGCCTCGGAACGCGTCTACTAGTTGAGACGACTCGCGGGAATTACCGCGAGATCTCTTCGCCCTGATCTTTGACGACGCTCTCGACCTCGTCCGCGGTGACGAGCGCGATGTCGCCGGGGATCGTCCGCTTGAGCGACGCGGTCGCCGCGGCGTACTCGAGGGCGGTCGGTACGTCGTCGCCGTCGAGTCGGCGAGCGATGAACGCGCCGGAGAAGGCGTCCCCGGTGCCGATCGGATCGACGGTATCGGTCTCGTAGGCGTCGTGATCGTGGACGATGCTGTCGTGCCAGCCGACCGCGCCCTCCGAGCCGCGGGTGACGACGACGGTCGTGAAATCGTACTGCGAGCCGAGCTTGTGGGCGAGCTGTCGCGGGTCGCCCTCGAAGCCGAGGACCGTTCGCGCGTCGCGAGCGGCGATGATGAGAACGTCGATCCCGGGGAACAGCTTCGTCAGCGTCTCTTTGGCCTCGTCGGGCGACCAGAGCTTTCGCCGGTAGTTGAAGTCGAAGGCGGTCGTCGTCCCGCCCTTGCGGGCCGCCTTGAGCAGATTCAACGTCGTATCCCGGAGCGTGGAGGAGAGCGCAGGCGTGATTCCGGTGGTAAAGAAGACCTGCGCGTCCTGAATCCGATCGATGTCGAACTCGCGGGCCTCCGCCGTCGAGACGGCGGTGTCGTCCCGGTCGTAGATCACGTTCGTCCCGCGCGGTTTGCCCGCGTGCTCGAGGTAGTAGGTCCCCTGTCGGCCCCGGTGGCTCCAGACGATGTCGGTCTCGATGCCGTATCCGCGGAGCTCGCCGACGATCCGGCGTCCGAGCGCCGTCTCGGGTACTTTCGACATCCAGGTCGCCGACGCGCCCAGCCGACTCGCCGCGATGGCGACGTTGCTCTCGGCTCCGGCGGCCCGAACCTCGAACTCGTCGGCGTTCTCGAGCCGTTCGCTGTCCGGCGGCGACAACCGGAGCATCGTCTCTCCGAAGGTGACGATGTCGCTCTGACTCACGGTTCGACACCCCGGATCGATCTGCGGTGTACGGCAGTCACTCTGTCGGCCATACTCGAGCCAACGGACGGCGCTGCTATAAGTTGTGGCGGTTACCGCCGCCCGACAGCGCCCGACGGGCCGCGGTGATGGGGAGAAATCGCCAGCGAGTACTCGTTAGCGGAGCCGCCCCCGTGGCCTATTGCGCCGACCCGATCCAGTACTGGAGACGGAGCGGAACCGGACTCGCTCTCGTCACCGCGAAATCCGTCCGACCGCTTCCGAGACGCTACTCGTCACCGCGAAATCCGTCCGACCGCTTCCGAGACGCTACTCGCCACCGCGGAGCGGTGACGGGATCGAGACGATCGTCGTCTCGCCGTCGGCTTCGAGTTCGATTTTCGCTCCGAAGTCCTCGAGTAGTTCACACCGCGTTTCGACGTGCTCAGTCACGGTGGGGACGCGTATGCGACCGCCAGCGAGCGCGAGGAACACGAGCAACTGGTCGGCCATGTGCCGGTCGACCGGGGCCGCTCCCTCGAGAAACCGGTTCGCGGCGTCCGCGGCGTCTTCGCCGACGCGCTCCGCGGGCGTGCCGCGCTCGCCGAGGGCGGAGAAGCCGGCGATGCCGGTTCCGTGATCGATGCGAAGCACCAGCGCGGAGCCCGGAGAGGGACTGTCCGCCGTGATTTCGCGCCGCTCCGCGAGTTCGAGCGACGGCTCCCGATCCAGCCGCTCGAGCGCTCCCTCGGCCTGTCGGTATGCGACGTCGCGGTCCGCCAGCGACTCCGATTCGGTCGAGTAGAGTCGGAGCCCCTCGAGCGGTCCCCGCTCGACGATCTCGATCCGCTCGAGGCGCGAGGGCTCGAGCCGAAGTGTAAGCTCGCCGCCGCCGTCGGGATAGAACCCGCGACGATCGACCTCGCAAGTGGCTTCGATGCCGAAGCGGCGAAGTAGCGGGAACTTCACGTGGCGGAGGTAGTCCAGCGGCGGCGACCACGCCACGTCAGTCCCCCCGGTAACCGTCACCGACAGCGGGGACTCGAGGACCGTCGCCAGCGGAAGCAAGGCGTTGCACAGCAGCGTCGCGCTGCCGGCGGTTCCGATGTCGACGGCGTACGCTCCGCCCTCGAGCGTGCCGCGCTCCGGTCCGTCGGCGGACTCGAGTCCCGGCTCGAATTCGACCGTCTCCGCACCCAGTTCGGCACCCGACACGTCGGCGTCACAGAGCTCCGCCATCGTCTCGAGGACCGCCAGATGTTGATGGCGGAGCCCGGGCGTCGACCGGTCGCCGCGGACGTTCTCGAGGCGAACCGACTCGTTCTCGAGGACCGACAGCGCGAGCGCGGTCCGAAGGAACTGGCCGCCGGCGCTCGAGCCGTCGAGTTCTCGCAGGCTCGTCATGGGTGGACGGTGGACCTCGAGTCACCTACCAGTGCCGACACCGGTTCGTCTCGAGGGTATCATCACCTGTACTGCCAAGCGACGGCTTGCACCGACGAGACGCCCTCGTGCATCGACCCCGCTCTTTCCGGTTGGTGAAGCTTTTCGGTGCTCCGCGGAAGAGTCGTGTTACCATGCGACTGTGGCGCGATCCGCTCCGGCGGCGGTGGATCCTGTGGGCGGTGATGGGGGTCCTCTTCCTGCTGGTCAACGTCAATCGCCTCTCGACGGCGGTGCTCTCCGAGCACCTCATGGCGGCGTTCGGGACGACCGGCGCACAGCTCGGCACGCTGCATGCCGTCTTCTTCTGGGTCTATGCGGTGATGCAGATCCCGTCGGGCGTCCTCGCCGATCGAATCGGGCCCCGGCTGACGGCCACGGTCGGGGCGGCGGTGATGAACGTCGGCGTCGTCTGGTTCGCGTTCGCCGACGGCTACCTCGCGGCGACGCTCGCCCGCGGGCTGGTCGGCCTCGGCGGGAGCGTGATCTTCGTCTGTATCCTCCGCTTCTGTGCCAACTGGTACCGCGACGACGAGTTCGCGACGATGAGCGGCGCGACCTTCGCCGTCGCCGGCTTCGGCGGCGTCTTCGCGACGACGCCGCTCGCGCTCGCGGTCGATGCGTTCGGCTGGCGATCGACGGTCGCCGGACTCGGGGTCGCCGGTCTCGCGATGGCCGTCGTCGTGTTCGCGCTCGTCCGGAACTCCCCCGTCGACGCCGGATTCGACCGCATCGAGGGCGTGCCGGGCCAGGAGATACTCACGAACGCCCAGCTGAAGGGGCACCTCTCGACCGTCCTCGGCGACCGCTGGATCTGGGTCGTCAGCGTCATGCTGTTCTGCGCGACCGGCGTGAACATCACGCTCTTCGGCCTGTGGGGCGTGCCCTACGTCGTCCAGACCTACGACGTCTCGGTGACCGCGGCCTCGACGCTCACGCTGCTAGGCGGCGTCGGCCTGATGATCGGCCCGCCCGCGGTCGGCTGGCTGTCGGACCGCCTCGAGGCCAGAATCGAGCTGATGGTCGCCGGCGGCGCGTGTTACGTCTGCTGTCTCGCCCTGATCGCGATCGTCGGGAACCCGCCGCTGCCGGTCGTCGGTGCGGTGTTCCTGCTCGCCGGGATCATGCTGGGGGCGTTCGTCTTAGGCTACTCGGTCGTACAAGAGCGACACCCCAGCAGCGCGAGCGGGATCTCGACCGGGACGGCCAACGCCGCGGCCTTCTTCGGCGCGGCGATCCTCCCGACGCTGATGGGGCGGGCGCTGGACGCCCACTGGACCGGCGACCTCGTCGGCGGCGTCCGGGTGTACTCGGAGACCGGCTACCGGATCGCGTTCGGGATCGCCACCGTCGCCGGCGTGATCGCCTTCGGCTGTACGATCTGGCTCTACAGGCGCGATCGCGCGACGACTCCGGACCCGGACGGGCCGAGCCTCGAGGGCGCGAGCAGCGAGTAACGGACGGCGAGAGAGACAGGGGAACCGTCAGTCCCGAGAACGGCAACGGTCCTCGAGCGGCGGCCTACCCGCCGTGGCCGGGATAGTCCCGCTCGAAGCGATCCTCGATCTCCCCCTCGTCGAACCGGACGATCACCGGTCGCCCGTGCGGGCAGGAGTAGGGATTCTCGCAGTCGTCTAACGCCGCCAGCAGGTCGACGACCGACCCCTCCGTCAGCGACGTGTTCCCAGTGATCGACGGGTAACAGGCCAGATCGCCGAGGAACTCGTCGGCCAGCGCGTCGACCGTCTCGGCACCGGCCTCGCGGTCGCCCTCGACGAAGGAGGCGAGCACGTCCCGCAACCGTTCGGGCTCGAGCGTCTCCTCGAGCACCGCGGGCACGGTGGTCACCGCGACGGTCCGGTCGTCGACGCGGTCGGCGTAGAAGCCGAGCCGCGAGAGCGCCTCGCTGTAGTGTTCGAAGGCCTCCGCCTCGGCCGCGGTCAGCTCGAGTTCGACGGGGTCGGCGAGCGCCTGTGCGGTCGGGTCGTCCGCGAACGCCGCCTGCAGGCGCTCGTAGTTGACCCGCTCGTCGGCGGCGTGCTGGTCGATCAGGACGAGGCCGTCGGGGGCCTCGCAGACCAGATAGGTGTCGCGGAGCTGGCCGAGCACCCGCAGGGCGGGCAGCGAGTCGAACTCGGTCTCTTCGCCCGTCGCGGTCTCGCCGGTCAGCGTCCGCTGGTCGGTCGCGGCGTCGAACTTGCGCCCGGAACCCGAATCACGATCCCGGCCTACGGTCGAGTCGGCGTTTCGCTCCGAATCGGCCCGACTCGAGCCGGCTCCCCCTCCCGTCGACTCGGCCGCGACGTCACTACTGGTCGCCGTCGAATCGGTCGTGACGTCACTGGCCGCCTCCGGTTCCGGCTCGGCGCTTGCCGCCGTCGCGTTCGTCGACGGTTCGTCCGGGCGACTCGAGGAGCCGTGCGGGCTCGCGGATCGCTCGTCGACGGCGGCGTCCGAGCCGCCCGAGTCGGCCCCCGAACCCGCGTTCGCAGTACTCTCAGCCGGTGGCCGATCGCCCGTCTCGCGGTCCGACTCCGAGGCCGTGACCGCGTCCTCCGAGTCGCTCGATTCGTCGGCGGTCGACGCCGCCTCGACGCCGGTTTCGAGGGTCGCGGACTCCCCGGACGACTCATCCTCGATCCCGCGATCCCCGGGCTCGACTCGCGCCTCGCCCGGTGCCGACCGACCGCGGGGCGCGCGCGATCGGAGCAGACCGTGCTCGAGCAGGGCGCTCTCGACCGCGGCGTCGACCTGTCGCCGGACCGCGTCGTCGTCGTCGAAGCGGACCTCCCGCTTGCGCGGGTGGACGTTCACGTCTACCGCGTCGCCGGGAACCTCGAGGAAGAGGGTGACGAACGGGTAGCGGTCGCCGCCCAGTTGCGTGCCGTAGGCACCCATGATCCCCTCGCGGACGGCGTCGGCGGTCACGGCGCGGCCGTTGACGTAGGTCGCGAGATAGTCTCGGCTCGAGCGGTTGGTCTCGGGGTGGGAGACCAGCCCCGAGACGGCGTCGAGCGGCCCCGGCGGGAGTTCGTCGCCGTCGGCCTCGACGGGGATCATCGCCGAGGCGACCTCGCGGCCGTAGACCGACAGGACGGCGGCTTGGAGGTCGCCCTGGCCCGTCGTCGAAAACACTTCGCGGCCGTCGTGGGTCAGCGTGACCGCCACATCGGGGTTCGCGAGCGCGTAGCGCGTGACGACGCGATTGACGTGGGCGAACTCGGTCGCGGTCGTCTTGAGGAACTTCCGGCGAGCGGGCGTGTTGTAGAACAGATCCTCGATTTCGACGGTCGTCCCCGCCGGACAGCCCGTCGGCTCGACCGAGACGACGTCGCCGCCCTCGTAGACGAGTTCCGTCCCCGCGCCGTCCCCGTCGCGGGGCCGCGAGCGGATGGTCATTCGCGACACCGACCCGATGGTGTGCAGCGCCTCGCCGCGGAATCCCAGCGTCGCGACGCCCGACTCGAGGTCCTCGAGCCCGTCGATCTTGCTGGTCGTGTGTTCGCGGACGGCCGCGCGGATGTCGGCCTCGGACATGCCCCGCCCGTCGTCCGCGACCCGGATCAGTTCCCTCCCGCCCTCCTCGACGGTGACGTCGACGCTGTCGGCGTCGGCATCTAAGCTGTTCTCAACGAGTTCCTTCACCGCGCTCGCGGGTCGCTCGACGACCTCGCCGGCGGCGATGCGGGTGACGGTGTCCTCGTCTAACTGGTGAATATCGGTGTCGTCCTGGGGTAGGTCGGTAGTCATTGCTGGATTCGATCACGGCGGCGTCGGTACCGGTCGGCTTCCGGCCCCGTCGTGCGTACTCGATGGCGTCCGGGTTGCGCTCCCGTCGGTCGTCGTCCGTGGTCCGTACATGGTGTTCGCTCGAGTTCGAGCGGTGTTAAATTGTGGTTTGGGAATCGGCCGTCCCCCGCCGCGCCCGCTCGATCGCGTCGCGAACGGTCTCGACGTCCTCGATCGCCGACCGATCACAGCGAATGGCCGGTCGCCACCGGTGCTCGAGGACGAGCCGATCCTCGGTCGTTCGCACGTCGGCGATCCGGTCCCACGGAACGAACTGCCTGTACGACGGGAGCAGTCGGGGTTCGACGACGATGCCGTCGGGATAGGCGCGAACGTCGGCGCGGGCGTGTTCGAGCCCGGATACCGAGAACAGCGTCAGGTCGTCGCCGCCCGGGTTCGGGACTGAGAGCGTCGGTGCCCACCCGAGGACGACCAGTACGATCGAGGGGAGGAAGAACCGGTACGAGGGCGTGCCGACGACGATCGAGGCCCCCGTCCCGACCCCGAACAGGACGACGCCGAGCGCGATCAGGAACGCGTGGGTCCCGGACTGATACCACGTCCAGCTCGCGAGCGCGTCGTCGCGGTCGTCGATCGCCGCGCCGACGTAGGCGTCGTGTGTCGTCCGCGACAGTAGCCAGCCCGAGAGGACGACCGCGCCCGACGCGACACCGAGCAATAGCAGCCGCCAGTCCCGTGAGACCGCGTTGGTCGCCGAGAGGACGACGGCACCGCCCGCGACGAGCGACGCGGGTACCCAGCAAGCGATGGTCCGCCACCGCCAGACACCGAGTCGGACCACGGCGTCGGCGGTGAGGCGCGCAACGGTGGTCCCACAGAGCAAGCCGGCGGTGAACGCGGTCGGGAGCAGCGCCACGAGACCGTCGCTCGAGGCCCCCGCAGCGACCCCACCGAGCGCGACGAGGCCGACCGCGACCGCCGCGACGTACAGGCCGACGGCTGCAACCACGTCGATGCCGGGTTTCGCAGGAGTCGCCATCGGCCGTACTTGGTAGGCGGTCGACATATTCGTTGCCCGTTCGTGCTACCGGCGTGACGCCCGGACCGATCCGCCGGCGGCTGACACCTGAACAGAGGCTGAAATCCCGAAGCCCTCAGTCCTCGAGGCCGAGGTCCTGCGACATCGAGTTGCCGGCCCGCGGGACGCCCTTGACGGTGATCGTCTCGCCGTTCATGAACGAGGCGGCGGGGCTCGAGAGGAACTGGACGGCGTCGGCGATCTCCTCGGCGTGGCCGATGCGGCGATCGGTCTCCTCGCGGGGCGGCATGTCCTCGCTGTCGATGCCGAGCGTCTCTGCCACGCCGGGCGTCTGGATCAGGCCGGGCGCGATGCAGTTGACGCGGATGCCGTCCTCGGCCCATTCGACGGCCAGCGTTTCGGTGAGTCGGATGATCGCCGCCTTCGACGCGCCGTAGTGGCTCTCGCCGGGCGCGGCGTGCTGGCCGTTCACGCTCGAGAGATTGATGATGACGCCGCCCGATCCCTCGCGCATGACTTCGCCGGCGAGTTGCGTGCAGTGAACGGTGCTGTTGAGGTTGAGGTCGACGATGGTCTTCCAGCCGTTTTCGGAGATGTCCTCGAACGGCGCGACGAACTCCCCGCCGGCGTTGTTCACGAGGATGTCGATATCGCCGAACTCGTCGACGGTCTCGTCGACGAGGGCCTGGACCTGCTCGCGCTCGCGGACGTTGCACTCGACGGCGATGGCGTCGCCCGCGTCGTCGGCCTCGTCGATCCCCTCGGCGACCGGTCCCACGCGGTCCATCGACCGCGAACAGATCGCGACGTTCGCGCCGTTCGCCGCGAGCGTCTCCGCGATCGCCTGTCCGATTCCCTGGCTCGCGCCGGTGACGATCGCGGTCTGCCCCGCGACGTCGAAGTCTGCTTCGTGCATCGTGCTAACGAGTGCCCTATCGACTCAAAATTCTACCGGTGGCGGTCGATCGGACCGCCGTCGCCGATGACGGCGACTGCCAGCGCCGCCCTTTTCGTGACCGCAGCCGTCCGGACGGTATGGACTCGCGACGGATCCGATCCGTCGCTCGAGACGTGGTGGCCGTCGTCGATGAGCACAACGTGACGTTCATGGCGGGGAGCATCGCCCACGCCGCGTTCCTCTCCCTGCTGCCGCTCTTGCTCCTCCTCTTTATCGTCGCCGGCGCGGTCGGCAACGAGTACCTGACCGAGCAGATCGTCGCGGTGGCCCGAGACCACCTCAGTCCCGCCGGCCAGGGGCTCGTCTACGAGGCGTTGACCCACGCGTCCAAGCGGGCCGGGGCGTCGCTCATCGGGATCGTCTCGCTGCTGTGGGGAATGCTGCGCATCTTCCGGGGGTTGAACACCGCGTTCGACGAACTGTACGGCGAGGGAGAGCGCTCCGTTTCGGGCAAGTTCGCCGACGGTATCGTGGTCTTCCTCGCCATCGTGATCGCCACCACCGGCGTCAGTTTCGCGACGGCGACGCTGGCGACGGTGAACCATCCTGTCGTCGTCGCGGTGACTCCGCTCGTCCTGTTCTGTGGCCTGGTCGTCGCGTTCTTCCCCATCTACTACGTCTTCCCCGAACCGGACGTCTCGGCTCGAGAGGCCCTTCCCGGGACCCTCATCGCCGCCGCGGGCTGGGTCGTCCTCGAGGCGCTGTTCGGCGTCTACGCGGACCTCGTGAACACCGTCGGAACGTTCGACACGTTCGGTGCGGTCATCCTCCTGCTCATCTGGCTCTACGGGACCTCGTTCGTCCTCCTCGTCGGCGTAGCGGTGAACGTCGTGATCGGGGAGTACCACCCCGAAGCGGGCCCCGCCGACAGCAACGACCGGGAGTCGACCGGCTCCGTTCACGGGTAGCCGGACGCGGCCGACCCGTCCCGTTCGGATCGACCTGCGCCGATCCGATTCGTCCCGCGAATCGGTGAAAGAGCTAAGGACCGTCCGATAGTCGAGACCACCGTCGAATTCGGAGACGGAGTTTCCCCCAACCATGAGCACCTACACTGTCGACGTCCCCGACGGGGCGGAACGCGGAATTCGAATCGAGTGCGACGACCACGGCGAATGGGAGGAGTTCCAACCGGGGTATCGAACCGTCGCGTTCTACTGCGAGGGCTGTGGCCTCGAGATCGAACTCGATCTCCGCGATTGGTACGACTGGCGGGACTTGGGCGAGCGGTGCTGATCGCGGTCGGGTCCCGGACGATCTCCTGACCGAGAGGGGGCCGAGGGCACGGCTACGCGCGGTCTCACTCTCAAGTTCGTCGCTCGAGCAGTCGCTCAGTCCTCGCTCGCTTCGCCCGCTCCGTCTCGGGTCTCGCCCGCTTCGGCTCCGCGGTCTTCGGACTCGCTCTCGTCAGTGTCGCTCTCGTCGGTCTCGTGGGCGAGCTCGGCCGAGACCGCTCGGCTCGTCTCGCGAACCTCGTTCATGTACTCGGCGAGTTGGGTCTCGACGCGCTGTTCGGTCTCGAGGTCGATCGTGCCGCCCTCGGTTTCGATCAGGAGCTTTGCGGTCTCGACGGCCTCGTAGAGGATCGCGTCGAGTTCGTCGGCCGTATAGAACCCGGAGAGTGCGCCGTACATCATCGTGTTCGCCGCTTTCTGTACCTTTTCGTTGAACCGATGCTTCGCGCTGCTGACGGACTGCCCCGAGTACGTGTCCTCCATGAACGGGATCAGATCGGGGAGGTTCTCGCCGACCGTTTGCATCGGCACGCCGGTCGGCGTGCGGAAGTCCTGACAGGCGCGGGCGATCGCCCACTCGCGCGCGGTAAACGCGGTCCGCTCCCTGAGGAACTCGTTGACGCGATCGTACTCGGCCCCGTGGATCTTCGTGAATCGCTCGCCGTCCGGATTGCCGGCGTACTTGCTCGCCGATCCGTCGTTCGTGGTGGTGGTTTCGTCGGACATGGTGTGTATCAGCCGGTCGCCCGAAGCCCCGCCACGGGAACGATCCGTGGTACGCCGACCGGGGTCTCCCGTCGCGGTACGGTCCTCGTGCGCGACGCGATCGCCGTATCTCTGAAACGCACGGCTCGAACGTAAGGGGGAGCCAAGCGCAGTGAAAGTGAAGGTGGCCGCCGCCGGATTCGCGTCCGACCGAGCGGACGGATCTCCGCGGTCGACGCAGCGAAACCGCGGGCTGACGTTGGATCACGGCGACCGGGCCGTTCCGGCATCAGCGGTCAGCGTTCACCGGAAACGTGGTGTGTCAACCGGTAGCTAAGTGGGCGGCGAGACACTACCGTTCGTTACCGATGCCGCGGGTTCGGCGGGTTCGAGCGGTGAGCTGACCGCCGTCGCACGCGGTCACTCCTCGAGTCGCTCCTGGAGCTCCTGGACTTTCGAGACGAGTTCGATCGGCGGCGTCGTGTTCACGTCGATCGACTCGAAGTCCTCGAGGACGGCCTCGGTCTCGGGATCGATCGACTGCCCGTCGGAGTCGGCCTCCGTCGGACCGCCGTCGGTCGACGCCGTCTGAGTCTGGGACTGTCCCTGGTCCGCCGTTCGTGTCTGCATCGTTCCGCTGCCCAGATCGAACGTGGCCTGAACGGGCTCGCTCGAGCCCCCGCCCTTCGCCTCGATGGCCTTCTCCTCGCGTAGGCGCTCTAAGACATCTCTCGAGCGATCGACGACGGGGTCGGGAACGCCGGCGAGGTCGGCGACGTGGATCCCGTAGGAGCGATCCGTCGGCCCGTCGCGAACGGTCCGGAGAAAGGTGACCTCGCCGTCGCGTTCGTCCGCCGCGACGTGGACGTTGGCGACGCGGGGGAGGTTCTCCGCGAGCCCGGTCAGTTCGTGGTAGTGCGTCGCGAAGAGGGTCTTCGCCTTGACCTCGTTGTGGAGGTACTCCGTCGCGGCCCAGGCGATCGAAATCCCGTCGTAGGTCGCCGTTCCGCGGCCCACCTCGTCTAAGATGACCAGCGACTCCTCGGTCGCGGTGTGGAGGATGTTCGAGAGTTCGCTCATCTCGACCATGAACGTCGAGCGCCCCTGTGCGAGTTCGTCGAGTGCGCCGACGCGGGTGAAGATGCCGTCGACCAGCCCGATCTCGGCCTCCTTCGCGGGGACGAAGCTGCCGACCTGAGCCAACAGGACGATACAGGCGACCTGACGCATGTAGGTCGACTTCCCGGACATGTTGGGTCCGGTGACGACCAGAAAGTTGCGATCCTCGTTCATCCGGACGTCGTTCGGCACGAACTCCGTCGTCTGCTCGACGACCGGGTGCCGACCCTGCTCGATCTCGAGGCGGTCGTCCCGATGGAGATCGGGCTGAACCCAGCGGTTTTCGGCCGCGTGAGTCGCCAGACTCGCGAGCGCGTCGACCGTCGCCAGCGCCCGTCCGACGTCCTGCAGCAGTTCGGCCCGCGCGGCGACCTCGTCGCGGAGTTCCTCGAAGAGTTCGTACTCGAGGTCGCCGCGCCGTTCCTCGAGCCGGAGGATTTCGCGTTCCTTCTCCTCGAGTTCGTCGGTGGTGAAGCGCTTGGAGTTCTTGAGCGTCTTGATCTCCTCGTAGTGATCCGGAACGCCGTCGGCGGCGGACTTGCCGACCTGAATGTAGTAGCCGTCGGTCTTGTTCCGGTCGACCGTGACGTGCGAGAGCCCGTACTGCCCCTTCTCGCGCTCGGCGAGCGTGTCGAGCCACTCCTTGATCGCCTCGTGGCGCTCGATCACCTCGTCGAGTTCGTCGTCGTACCCCCGCTGGAGGAGTTCCCCCTGCGTCACGGTCGACGGCGGATCCTCGGCGATGGCTTCCTCGAGCGTCTCCCGTAACTCTCGTGCGGCGTCCCGGTCCGGTCGGTCGACGATCTCGGAGAGCGGCGAGTCGGCCAGATCCGGATTCGATTCGATCGTCTCGGCCAGCGCGGGCAGGACCGAGAGTGTCTCTCCGACCGCGAGCAGGTCCCGCGCGTCCGCGCTGCCGTGGGTCGCCTTCGACGCGAGTCGCGCCAGATCGTAGGTCTCGCCGAGCGAGTCCTGCATCTCGTCGCGGGCGAGCGCCGCCGTCGAGAGCGCGGCGACGCTCTCCTGGCGCCGCTCGAGCGTCTCGAGCGAGCGCCGCGGGCGCTGGAGCCACTCCTTCAAGAGGCGGCCGCCGGCGCTGGTCTCGGTGTGGTCGATCGTCGCGAACAGCGAGCCGTCGCGCTCGCCCTGCATCGTCTCAGTGAGCTCGAGGTTTCGCTGAGTGGTCGCGTCCAGCGTGACGTGATCGTCGCCGTGGTGGGCTTGGATGCGGGTCATCGAGGCGAGCACGCCCGCGCCGGTCTCCGCGACGTACGAGAGGATCGCGCCGGCCGCCGCGAGCGTCGGCTCGCCGACCGAGAGCCGGTCGACGGTCTCGGTGCCGAACTGCTCGCGGACCTCGTGTGTCGCCCGTTTGGGCGCGAACGATTCGGTCTCGTGGAGCGTCAGCGTCGCGTCGATCCGCTCGCGGACGGTGTTCAATAGGTCGTCGTCGGTCCGCGCGTCGGGCCCCGGCAGGACTTCGACCGGATCGAACCGGTAGAGTTCCGTCAGTGCGTCGTCGGCATCGTCGGCGTCCGCGACGAGGAACCGACCGGTCGTCACGTCGGCGAATGCGAGCCCGTACCCGGCGTCACCGCCGCTCGAGCCGCCGGCGCTCCCGCCGTCGACGACCGCCGCGAGGTACTGCGCGTCGGCGTCGCTGGTCTCGAGCAGCGTGCCGGGCGTCACGACGCGGACGATCTCTCGGGCGTGACCGGAGTCGGTCTCGTACTGGTCGGCGACGGCGACGCGGTAGCCGCGTTCGACTAAGGCCTTGAGATAGGGCGTCAGATCGTCGAGCGGCACGCCGGCCATGGGATAGGACGAGCCGTGAGAGGACTTCTGGGAGACCTTGAGATCGAGCTCGTCACTGACGGTCTCGGCGTCCTCGCCGAAGAATTCGTAGAAATCGCCACACTGCATCGCCAGTAACTCGGCGTCGGTTTCCTCTTTGAGGGAGAAGAACTCTCCGACGATCCCCGTCGCCTCTGTCATACTCGGAGCCTGGCTTTCCATCACAAAAACCCTGCGGGATCCGCGGTGAAAGTGGTCGGCCGACGCCGGGATCGGATCGACCCTGCAGCCCTACTCGGGACCGTCATTGGTCGGCCCGAGCGGGAGTCGGTCGACCCCGATATTAGTACAACGTCCCGCCCAGCGGCACGTCTTCGTCCGGCGACACCAGCACGGGATACCCCTCCTCGCTGGGGACGCCGACCGTCAGCGCCTCGGATTTGAAGCCCGCGATCCGCACCGAGCCGAGGGTCGTCGCACAGAGCACCTGTCGACCGACGAGTTCGTCGGCGTCGTAGTGGTACTCGAGTTGGCCGGCGGACTGGATCTCCTCGTCGCCGAGGTCGATCCAGAGTTTCGTCATCTCCGGCTTCTCGGCCTCGGGGAACGGTTCGGCTTCGATCACTTCGCCGACCTCGATTTCTACGTCGAACGGACTCTCGACCATGTGCCGTGATATCGCCGCACCGAAAATTAGGTGTCGGTTCTCGAACCGACGCGTCCGGCGGGGGTATATCACGCGTCCCGTGGGAGGACCGACCGGACCACAGCCATGCCAGACCCTCGCGATCATCGCGTGCTGATTCCGGTCGACGTCCTCGAGGGCCAGTCCGTTCCGCGGACGATCGTCGACGCGTTCGCCTCGATTCCAGTCGTCCTGCTCGGCTATCGAGAGCTTCCCGACCAGACCGGGACCGATCAGGCACGCGACCAGTACGGTGACCGCGCGCAGGCCGAACTCGACGAACTCCGGACGGTGTTCGAAGACGCCGGCTGTGACGTCACGTCGCGGCTCGCGTTCACCCACGATCGGCTGAAGACGTTCGAACGTGTCGCCGTCGACGAATCGTGCGACGCCGTCCTGCTGCTCAATCCCGCGCCCGTCCTCGAGACGGTGCTCGTCGCCCTTCGGAGTGACGTCAACGTCGAACACATCGCCCGACTGCTCGCGACGGTCCTCGCCGGGACGGACCTCGAGGTGACCCTCTTTCACGTCGCCTCGGCCGAGGCGGGCCGGGATGACGGCGCGGAACTGCTCGAGCGGGCGCGCTCGGAACTGGTGGGTGCGGGAGTCGATGCGGATCGGATCGATCGCACGGTGGTCGTCGACGGCTCGCCGACGGACGCCATCCTCGAGGCCGCGGCCGAGCACGACCTCCTCGTCGCGGGCGAGAGCCGACCGTCGGTCCGCCGCTTCGTCTTCCGGGACCGCGCCGAACGGCTCGCCGAGCGAACGGTCGATCCGGTCCTCGTGATCCGCGGGGAGTACCTCGAGTCAACAGATGACGAGGAGACGGACGACGGAGAAAACAGTGAATAACTGATCGAGTCGTCGCTGCGGTTGGTCGCACGACTGTCTCCGTTCGGACTGTCTTTGAAAGGCTCGTTCAGACAGGTGAGATGTGGAATTACCAAAAGCAATTAGGGAGAGGGGAGAAATAATATGTGTATTGACTTCTTTCGTTTACGAAATGGCCTCCGGACGCGAGTCGCTTGTTATCTCATTCGGGTTTCTTGCCGTCGTACTTCTCGTCGGAGCGGGGATGTTCACCGTGTTCCAGATTCAGCCTGATACGCCGGGTGGGGGTGTTTCGGATGTTGAGAGTTATCCCGTTGGTCCCGAGAAACCGATTCCGTTGAATTCCTCGAATGTCGTGGACTACACTACTACGTACGAAGAGCGCCTGTTCTACAACGACCTCGTTGCAAGCCATAACCACAGGCTCTATGACGATGAAAACGTGATAACCAACTGTACTTCCCTCTCGAACGGTAGCACAGACGAGTTTCACGTCCAGTTAGAGTGTCGTGGCGGTGTTACCGACTCATCGCAACTGACTGAATCGGAGGAGTTCACTTACTCGGTCACCTACAGGATAACGAATAATACGACACAACAGACTGAATTCCAGAACTATCCCTTTGGAACGGATAGAACGTTCAATAGCGAACGGAGTTAAGTTCTCAGCAATTGATGCTCCAGTTCCATTATTCAGAGTTAGGCATGAAAATCGCGGTAAGTACGCAGGAGTAGGTAGCGAAATACCAGTCAGAGTTCGATTCCATTGCCGAACAGCGCCACCGAATTATAGAGAGCAATCGCGAGTCCCGTCACTGGTCATGGCGACGTGCTATGGTCGGCGTCTGAGAGACGATCACCGCGTTCCGCCCCGTCGTCGCGTTCCTCGAGGGATCGAACGACGAGCACCGGGCCGACCGACTCGGCGGCGACGCGGTCGGCCGCCTCGCCGAAGACGAGAGACCGAAGCGACGGAGCTTGATCACCCATCACGATCACGTCGTGACCGGCCGCGGCCTCGACGAGCGCCTCGAGCGAGGGGTCACCGACCGCGGGTTCGGTCTCGACATCGATACCGCGTTCGGCGAGGCTCGCGGCGGCCGCCTCGAGCGATTCCCGGCCACCGGCTTCGTCGTCGGTCGCGAGAAAGAGCGTGACGTCGATCCCGCGGTCGCCGACCAGTTCGGCGACGACCGAGCAGAGCCGGTCGGCGGCGACCTCGCCTGTCAGGGTCACGAGGAGCCGATCGACCGGCCCGGTGACGCCCGTGATGGCGTAGGCGTCCGCTCCGGTCTCCGCGGCGACTCGGTCGATCGTTCGCTCCCGGTCGTGGGTGAACACGAGGCGATGATCGGCGCGCCCGCCGGCCGCCTCGAACTCCGCCGCGAGGTCGGTGAGGGCGTCCGTCGCTCTGTCTTCGTACTGCAATCGCGCCTGGTCCGGCGGCGTCTGTTCGGGCAGAACGTGATATCCGAGCACGGTCACGTCCACGGGCGCGAGCAGCGTCGGCAGTCCGGCAGAGACCGATTCTCCCTCGAGGATCGCCAGCGGGACGAGGACGCGTGTCATTGGATCCCTCCCTTCAGGCTCACGTCCCGGGCGTAATAGGCGTACCACCCGGCGGCCGCGACCATGAGCGCGATGCCGGTGAGCTGTGAGATGGGTTGCATGAAGCCGATCAGGGCGAAACTGGTGAGCGCGCCGAGTATCGGGACGACGGGGTAGCCGGGGATCCGGAAGTCGGGATCGTACCACTCCGGTTCGTTTCGGCGCAGGACGAGCAGCACCACGCAGATCAGTCCGTACATGACGAGATGGAGGAACGAGGCGACCTCCGCGAGCAGTTCCACGCGGCCGGTCGCGACCAGCACGAGAATCGGTCCGCCGGCCATCCCCAGCGCGACGTGCGGCGTGCCGTACCGGAGGTTGATGCGGCTCGCCCGCCGCGGTAACAGGGCGTCCTTCGAGACGGCGTAGATGGCTCGAGACGTGCTGAGGACCGACGCGTTGGCGCTCGACATCGTCGCGAGCAGGCCGCCGAAGACGATCGCGAACGCCCCGGCCGCGCCGAGATAGTGGCGGCCGACCTCGACCATCGCCGTCTCGCCGAATTCGGCCAGCCGCTCGCTCCCGAACGCGCTCGTCGCGATGAAGATGGTCACCACGTAGAGGAGTCCGACGACGAGCACGGAACCGACCATCGCACGCGGCAGGTTCCGTCCGGGATCGTTCATCTCCCCGGCGACGGTCGCCACCTGGGCGAAGCCGAGATACGAAGTGAACACCAGCGCGGCGGTCGTCAGCACGGGCATCGGGCCGAACGGCGCGAACCGCTCGGGGGCGCTCGGCTCGCCGAGGAGCCCCACCGCGTCGAGGCCGCCGTACGCGAGAAAGAACGTCAAAATCGAGAGCAGCAACGCGACGATACCGTTCTGCAGTTTCGCCGCGTTTTCCGTCCCCGTGACGTTCAACACGGTAAAGCCCGCACCGAACAGCAGCGCCAGCGGGATGACGAGGCCGTCGCCGACCGCGACACCGAGTTCGGCGAGCGTGTCGACGGCGTAGTAACCGAAGCCGACGAGGTAAAACGCCGTCGCGAACACCAGCCCGAACCACAGCGACAGCCCGACGACGGTCCCCGCGAGCGTGCCCAGCGCGCGAGAGATGTAGTAGTAGCCGCCCCCGCTCTTCGGCATCGCCGTCGCGAGTTCGGAGGTCGGCAACGCGACGAGCAGGGCGACGAGCGCACCGATGGCGAACGATACCGCCGCCGCGGGACCGGCCTGCCCGGCCGCCAGCCCCGGAAAGACGAAGATGCCGGCCCCGATCATCGTCCCGATTCCGATGGCGAGCCCGCCGGAGAGCCCGAGCGTCCGCTCGAGTTCGGCGTCGTCGGTGATCGTCGCGTCGTCGGTCTCGACCGTCGGCTCGATCCGCGGCGATTCTCCCTCGACGTTGGTTCCACCGGCCGACGACGGCGGGCTACCCATACGGTACCACGACTCACGCCAGAGAGTTAGTACTACTGTCACGTTCGGGTGACTGTCGTCGGAACGATACCGCGACTGGCGGGTCCGCCGTCTTCACCGACCGCACGTGCCGCGTCGAACGGGTCCTCAAGCGGCCGCCGAGAGATGAGTGTCGCCGAGAGACGAGTGTCGTCGAGAGACCCGTCGCCGAGACAGCCGCCGGTTCTCGAGCCGGCTACGCGAGCAGTTCCTCGGCCAGCAGTGACAGGCTCTCGTCCCCGTCGGCGGCCGCGTCCGGAACCGCGAGCATGACCTCCTCGATGCCGGCATCGGCGTAGTCCGCGAGACGCTCTCGCACGTCGGTCGGCGTCCCCGTCGGGGCCGTCTCGAGGTAGCCCGAGAGGAAGAACTCGCGGGGCTCGCTCGGCCCGTCGGCGGGCAGGAACTCGCTCCGGAAGGCCTCGCGCTTGTCCTCGGCCGCCTCGCTCGTCTCGCCGACGAAGACGAACAGCTCGGCCGACTTGCGGATCTCCTCGTATCGATCCTCGCTCTCGCAGTGCTCTCGGAGCACGTCGAGTTTGTCGGCGAAGCCCGCCGGCTCGAGGGTGCCGTAGTTCCAGCCGTCGGCCAGGTCGGCGGTGTAGCGCAGGGTGAACTCCTCACCGCCGCCCCCGATCCAGATCGGCGGATGAGGCTCCTGTACGGGCTGCGGTTCGCAGAACGCCTCCTCGAGATCGATCTCGAGGTGCTCGCCGTCGTGGCTGTAGGTCTCCTCGGTCCACAGTCCCTGTAGGATTTCGACGGTCTCGGCGAGCCGACGGAGTCGCTCGGCCGGCGGCTCTCGGAACTCGTAGCCGAAGCGGTCGTACTCGTCCGCGTACCAGCCGCCGCCGAGTCCGAGCTCGAGCCGGCCGTCGCTGATGCGGTCGACCTGCGCCGCCATCTTCGCCAGCAGCGCGGGATGGCGGTAGGACTGACTCGTGACCAGCGTGCCGAGCCGAATGCGGTCCGTCGCCTCGGCGACCGCGCTCAACGTCGTCCAGCACTCGTGGACCCCCTGTCGTGGGTCGCCGATCCACGACTGGAAGTGGTCCTCGAGCCAGACCGCGTCGTAGCCGAGCGATTCGGCCTCGCGCGCGGCGTCCCGGACCGTTCCCATCTCGGTGCCGTACTGCGGGAGGATGTAGCCGACGTCGAGGTCGGTCGCCGATCCCGACTCGTCGGCGCTCATTCGGTCACCTCTCGGTCGAGGGCCAGCGTTCGATCGGCGAGCGTCTCGGGATCGCTCGCGACGATTTTGACGAGCGCCTCCTTGCCGACCTCCCCGCGGTCGACGACGGCGACGGGGGGTTCGTCGCGGCCCTCAAACGCCTGCCGGGCACCCCAGCCCATCGTGCTCCCCTCCGTCTCCTTGACTTCGTCGGGCTGTTCGCCGCGGTCGTACTCCGCGACCGGCCACTCGAGGGCTTCGAGCGCCGCCTCGATGTCCGCGTCGAACCGACAGTTGACCGCGAACCGAAGCTCGGGGACGAACTCTCGCGCCGAGAGGAGGAAGCGGGCAACGTGGCTCGAGGCTCCGAACCGAACGCCGCGGTTCGGCTGGACACCCGAGAGCGTGCGCGTGATTCGGCCCTCGACGGCGGCGGTCTCGGCGACGGATTCGGCGTAGGGCGTCGCGCCGACGACGTTCATCCCGACCTCGGGGACCAGCGCCGAGACGTCGGCGTCGACGAACCGGTCGACGACCGCTTGCACTTCCTCGGCCGTCAGCTCCCGGGTGGCCTCGTTTCGCAGCGAGACCATGTGATTGACCGCGCCGTGGCCCTCGCCGACGTCGTAGTAGTACCGGACTGCGCGGGCGAGGAACTCCGTGGCACCCTCGACGGCCGTCTCGAGCGGTTCGCCCTTCGCGAGTCGGGCCGCGATCGCCGAGCCGAGCGTACAGCCCGAGCCGTGGGTCGCCTCGGTGCCGACCCGCGGGTGCTCGAACGTCCGGACGCTCTCCCCGGTGACGAGCGTGTCGCGAACCGTCTCGCCGGGGACGTGGCCGCCCTTGACGAGGACGGCGTCGACGCCGGTCTCGAGGATCGCCTCGCCTGCCTCGATCGCGCTCTCGTCGTCCGTGACCGCGATGTCCGTCAGCACCTCCGCCTCGTCGGCGTTGGGCGTCGCCAACGTCGCTCCGGCCAGTAACTCCTCGTAGGCGCGCTCGGCTTCGGGCTCGAGCAGCCGGTCGCCCGAGGTCGCAACCATCACGGGGTCGACGACCAGCGGGAACTCGAACTCGCGGGCGTACTCGGTGACGGTCTCGATGACGTCGGTCGTCGCGAGCATCCCGGTCTTCGCCGCGCCGACCGCGAAGTCGTCCGTGACGGCCTCGATCTGGGCCTCGATCTCGTCGGTCGGTAGGACGTGCGAGGACTCGACGCCGCGGGTGTTCTGGGCGGTGACGGCGGTGATCGCCGACGTGCCGAAGACGCCGTGTGCAGCCATCGTCGCGAGGTCGGCCTGGATTCCCGCGCCGCCGCCGGAGTCGCTGCCCGCGATCGTCAGTGCGACCGGCCGGCTATCGGGTGTTGGTGTTCGCATACGGAACCGTATTCCCGGGTTATACTAAGCGATGATGGTCAGCGAAGCTGAGAATCGCCTGCAGGGGAGCGGCGCACGCAGAGTCAGTCAGTGGTCTGTAGTGAGTTCGAAGAACCCGTGTTCATGTTTGATCACGCCCGCGTCGTGGAGCGCCGATATCGCCCGACTGGCGGCCTCTTCGCTGCACTCGTGCTCGTCCGCGACCCGCTTTCTGAGCGACTTGTGGGTGTGTCGCTCCCGCTCGAGTTCGTCGACGATCGTCTCCTTCAGGGGTTCGAGGTCGCGCATCGCTCTCGACGCTGCTACTCCCTCGAGACGGGTATCGCTTGCCCACATCGTCGTCCCCCGTCTCTGTGGCGGCGAGTCTCGCCGCTCGAGCAGTTCGGTCGCGTGCCTCCGCGACGCGCTCCCGCTCACGACCGGGCGCGGTCACTCGAGGCTGTCGAGTGCGAACCGCCGGACCGGTCGCGAACCGCGCTATTCGGCCGCTTCGTCCGCCAGTGCAGCGTAGGCCTCCCACGACGGATCGACGGTCGGATGCTCGAGCCGGTCCCCGTCGACGAGCACCTCACCACCTCCGTCCCCGGCGGCCTCGACGCGGCCGATTTCGGCGACCGGCGTGCCCCGGTCCTCGAGCGCCGCGCGCACGTCCTCGACGCCGTTCGGATCGACCGCGAGCAGGAGCGAACCGCAACTGGTCGCGGCCCAGGGGTCGAACTCGAGGTGCTCACAGACCGCGCGGACGCCGGGGCGCATCGGGACGGCCGCGCGGTCGACCGCGAATCGGACGCCCGCGCCGTCGGCCATCTCGTTCAGCGCGCCGGCGAGGCCGCCCTCGGTCACGTCGTGCATCGCCCGCACCGGTCCCGCTGCGGCCGCCGTGAGGGCGTCGCGGACCGAAAAGACCTCCTCGAGGCGCTCCTGTGCGTCTGCGATCACGTCGTCCGGAAGGTCGATGCGATCGCCGAAGAGGGTGCTCAGCAGGCCGACCGATTCCACGGCGGGGCCGTTCGTCAGGAGCAGTCGGTCGCCGGGACGGGCACCGTCGGGCCTGACGATATCGTCGTGGTCGCCGACGCCCATCGCGGTAGCAGCGCCGACCCACGGATGCGAAATATCTCCGTAACGAGCCGTGTGGCCCGTTACGACGGCGACCCCGAGATCCGTACACTCCGCGTGGATCGTCTCCCAGACCGTCGCGAACTCGTCGTCGGTCATCCCCTCGGGGAGCGTGAAACAGATCGAGAGATGCGACGGGGCCACGCCGCTGACGGCTACGTCCGCGAGGACGAGGTCGAGGGCGAACCGTGCGGCCCGCTCGAGGCCGATTGCTGGAAGGATCGACAGCGGATCGGTGGCGGTGACCAGCGCTCGCCCGCCGATATCGAGGACGCCGAAGTCGACACCATGGGCGGGCCCGACGGCGACGTCGTCGCGGTCTGCACCGAGGTTCGGGGCGATATGCCGGTCGAAGAACGCGCGATCGATTTTTCCGAGGTCGCTCACGATCGATCGATGCTAGTCGGCGACCTTATCCGTGATGGTTCGTCGATGCAATCACGAGCGGGCGGTGACGAACTCCCGCTCGATCGCCTCGAGAGCGGCCGCGACAGGCGTTCGCACGATCGATCCCGTACCCAACAATGCAGGGTGAACGGGTAACCGAATACAGTCATAAGGTGGGTTACTACTCGTGAAATCTGATATATCCGAACCAGTGACCGTCAGGCCGGCGGGACACAGCGGGGGATCATGCACGGAATAATCCTGAAGACGCTGCAGGCGTTCGTCGTCGACACCTACGGCGAGGACGCCTGGCTCGCGATCCAGGAGGAGGCCGACATCGAAGAGAAGGTCTACGTGCCAGTCACCGTCTATCCGGACGGCGACGTCTACGAGATCGCACGGACCGCCGGCGAACTCACGGATCAGAGCCCGCGAACGATCCTCACCCAGTACGGGACCTGGGTCGTTCCGGCGCTGCTCGAGACCTACGATCTCCACATCGACGACGAGTGGAACGGGCTGGAACTCATCGCGAACATCCAGCGGTTCCACACCTCGCTGCGGACGCGAGACATGACGACGCTGACGACGCCCCGAATTCGCTCGGAGCGAATCGACGAGAACCGGGTGCGGATCACCTACGACTCGGACCGGAGGCTGTGTGACGTCGCTCGCGGCGCGATTCAGGGGGTCGCCGAGCGCTTCGACGAGGAGTTGGTCGCCGAGGAGTGGACCTGTATGCACGAGGGAGACGACGCGTGCGTGTTCGACATCCGGCGGACGGTGGCAGCCGACGCCGATGCCGACGCTGCGGTCGCGGTCGACTCCCGGTCTGATGGCGACGCCGAATCGACGTCCGGGTTCGAGTTCGAATCCGACGCGACGGCCGACGCCCCGAACGGGGGCACGAATGACTGAGCCCACCGAGACCGCTGCGACAGAGGCCGGCGCGTCGTCGCTCCCGACGGCGATTCAGTCCGAGCGGCCGGTCGGATTCGGCGTCGCGGCAGCGGTGGCGGGACTGCTCGTCGTCGGCGTCGCCGCGGTCGCGCTCGGCGAACTGACCGTCGCCGTCCTCGGCGTCGGCGTCGCCGGCGTCGTCACCACCGGTGGAGCGGCGGCTGCGATCGCCGCGGTCTCGGACGTTCGGGCCGCACCGCGCCAGCGCGACGAACTGCGCGAGGGGATCGCCGACGTGACCGAGCGGACGGCCCGCCTCGAGGACGAGGAGTACGACGTCTCCTTTTCGACTGAGCGGGACGACGAGTTCGGGCGGCTCGAGGCCGCGCTCGCGTCGATTCGGAACCAGCTCGCGGCGGGCGAGCACGCAGACCGCTCGCTGGACGAACTCGAGAGCACAGTCGCGGCGCACGCCGAGACGACGCGGGCGGTCGCGGCGGGCGATCTCACGCGGCGGTTCGACCGGGGCGGGTCTCGCGACGCGATCGACGAACTCGCCGGCAACTCCAACGCGATGCTCGACGAGATCGAGGACGCCTTCGGGACGCTGAAGTCGTTCTCCGGCGAGGTGGTCACCTACAGCCGCGAACTCACGACGAGCATGGAGACGGTGCGGGCCGAAGGCGAGCGCACGAGCGACGCGCTCACCGAGGTCGTCTCGGACAACAGGGAGCAAAACGAGCAGTTGCGGTCCGTCGCGACCGAGATGGAGTCGTTCTCGACGACGATCGAGGAGATCGCCGCCACGGCCTCGGAGGTCGCCGACACGGCGGACAGGACCGCCAGGGTCGGTCGGAAGGGGAGCGAGGCCGCGACCGATGCGATCGAGGGCATGGGCGTGATCGACGCGGAGACCGAGCGCACGCTCGAGGAAATCGAAGGGCTCGAGGCCGAGGCCGAGCGGATCGACGAGCTCGTCGAATCGATCAGCGACATCGCCGAGCAGACGAACCTGCTGGCGCTCAACGCCAACATCGAGGCCACCCGCTCCGACGGGAGCGACGGCGACGGGTTCGGCGCGGTCGCCGACGAGATCCAGAACCTCTCCGAAGAGGTCTACGATTCGGTCCAGACCGTCGAGGAGCGACTCGAGGGGCTCAAACAGCGGGCGATGTCCGCAGGTGACGAGGTCCGCGCCAGCCGCGGCCGAATCGAGGGGAGCGTCGCCGACGTCGAAGACGCCGCGAACGCGCTCGAGCGGATCGCCGATCTCGCCGGACGGACGAACGACGGCGTCCAGGAGATCTCCGCGGCGACCGAAGAGCAGGCTTCGGCGACCGAGGAGGTCGTCGTGCTGGTCGAGTCCGCCGCGGAGACGAGCGATCGGACGGCCGCGACCTCCGCGAGAGCGGCCCGGCGAGCGTCTGCGCAGGCCGACGCCCTCTCCCACGTCGCCCGCAGCGCGACCGTCCTCACCGAGCAGGCCGGCGAGTTGAACGCCCGGCTCGAGCGCTACGTCACCGAGAGCGGCTACGACCTCCCCGAGGCGCGGACGGCCGACGACGTGGATCCGGAAGCGGTCTCGACCGCGACGTCGACGCCGGAAACGATCGGCGACGGACGCGGCGAGAGCGAGATTCGGTAGCGACGACTTCGGCGGGCTCCGTCTCGCCGACGTAACTGAAAAACGTTTCAATCGAGGTCGGAACAAACCGTGAGGAGTTACTGCCAAGAGTCAAGGATAGTGGTCTCATATCGGGTATAGATGGCGTACTCGCTCCGATCCCGGACCGATTCCGACATCGAGTTCTCCGCGAGCGAACTCACGGGTGCGCTAGGTGATTCGGTTACTGTACTGCCGCTGCTCGTGGCGTTAGGGGCGACGACGAGCGTCTCGTTGCCCCACGTCCTGGTCGGCTTCGGCGTCTTCCAGATCGTCTGGGGAGTGTACTACGGGCTGCCGCTCTCGGTCGAACCGATGAAGGCGCTGATCGGGCTTGCGGTCGTCGGCGCGCTGTCCTACGCCGAACTCGCCGCCGCCGGGTTACTCGCCGGCGGGGTCCTCCTCGCCGTCGGGCGACTGGGGCTCGTCGGTCGGCTCCAGCGGGTCGTCGGCGAGCCAGTCGTCCGCGGCGTGCAACTCGCCGTGGCCTTGCTCTTGCTCGAGGCGGCCGTCGACCTCTCGATCAGGAACCTGCCGATGGCGGCGGGCGGGCTCGTCGCGGTCGGCCTGCTGGCGCTCGCGGGCTACCGGCAGGCGAGCGTGCTGGTGGTGCTCGGAATCGGCGGCGTCGCGGCCGTCGCGACGGCGGGGGTGCCGACGGCGTCGGTGCCCGAACTCGCGGTCTTTCCCGCCGGGACGCCCTCGCTGACGACGGCCGCCGTCGAGGGGACCGTCGCCCAGCTCGGGATGACGGTCGGCAACGCCGCGATCGCGACCGCCCTGCTTTGTGGCGACCTCTACGACCGAGATATCTCGGCGGACGCGCTCTCGACGAGCATGGGCGTCACCTGCCTCGCGGCGATCCCGCTGGGCGGCGTGCCGATGTGCCACGGCAGCGGCGGCCTCGCCGGGAAGTACGCCTTCGGCGCGCGAACCGGCGGCGCGAACGTGCTACTGGGGATCGGCTACCTCGCGCTCGCGCTGGTTGCCGCCGGAGCCGTGCTCGCCGCCTTCCCGATGGCGATTCTGGGCGTCCTGCTCGTCGTCGTCGCGCTCGAGTTGGCTCGCGCGGCGTTCGCGCCCGTCGACGATCGCCGATCGCTCGCCCTCGTCGCCGCCGTCGGGGTCGTCGGCCTCGCCGGCAACGTCGGCGTCGCGTTCGTCCTCGGCACCGTCGCCTTCTGGCTGCTCTCCCGGCGGTCGTGAGCGTCTCGGGCGGTCGGTCGCGACCACGAGCCGGACGACCTTTGATCCCATAGTCCCAACCGCCATCGATGAGCGCAAGCTGGGCCGATCTGTTCGACCGCGGAGCGGAGTACGACGGCGACCGCGAGGCGATCCGAGACGAACTCGCGGCGATCCGGGAGGAGAGCGATGCCTGAACGCGACGAACCGAACCCCGCCCGCGTCGTCGCCGATGCCGACGTGCTCGCGGCGGATCTGCTCGTCGGCGGCGACGCGCGCGAGGCGTTGGATCACGTCCGCCGCCACTCCTGGGTCGACCTCGTCGCCAGCGACCCGCTGCTCGAGCAGACGGAACGCCTCGTGACGGCGCTGGCCGACGCCGATCTCGCCGCGGACCACCGCGAACGGCTCGACGCCGAGCGCGTCGCGGTCGACCAGCCTGAGGGTGACCATCCGGGACTGGCGTCGGCCTATCGGGGCGAGGCGGCCCACCTGCTGTCGTACGACGACCGGCTCCGGTCGGCGGCGGCCGGCCTGACCCTGCAGCCCCGCGTCTCCGTCAGCGTCCGTCCGCCGGACGCGTTCGCCCGCCTGTTCGACCCCGCGAGCCTGTACGAGGTCGTCGAGGGCGGCGAGTATCCGGGCCCGGATCGGGACCCGCGAGCCTGACGGCAGTCACGGCGACGAGTCGATATCGGATCTGCGGAGGGCGTCCTCGCGGGCCGATGCGAGACGGGACCCTTATCAGCCCGGGATGCGTGAATGGTGAGGGGAATGAACGATCTACGAATCGGATTGAGCTACGGTGACGTGCTCCTCGTTCCGAAGCGCTCGCCGGTCGACAGCCGCGACGACGTCGCCCTCTCGACGCGGCTCACGCCGACCGTCGAACTGGACGCACCGCTGGTCTCCGCCGCGATGGACACCGTCACGGAGGCCGAACTGGCGGTCGAACTCTCGCGCGCCGGCGGGATCGGCGTCATCCACCGCTTTCTCACGCCGGCCGAACAGGCCGACCAGGTCGAGCGGGTCACCGACGCCGACGAGCAGGTGGCCGCCGCGGTGGGTATCAACGAAGACTACATTGGCCGCAGCGCCGCCCTGATCGAGGCCGGCGTCGACGCCCTCGTCGTCGACGTGGCCCACGGGCACCTCGAGCGGACGCTCGAGGCCGTCGAGGAGCTCCGAGCGGAGTTCCCCGATATCGACCTCGTCGCCGGCAACGTCGCGACGCCCGCCGGCGTCGAGGACCTCGCGGCCGCCGGCGCGGACTGCGTGAAGGTCGGCATCGGGCCCGGCTCTCACTGTACCACCCGGAAGGTGGCGGGCGCGGGCGTCCCGCAGTTGACCGCCATTGACGACTGCGCAGCGGCGGCCGAGGACCTCGACGTGACGATCTGCGCCGACGGCGGGATTCGAACGTCCGGCGACGCGGTCAAGGCCCTGATGGCGGGAGCCGACACCGTGATGCTGGGGAGCCTGTTGGCCGGCACCGCGGAAGCGCCCGGTGCGGTCGTCGAGGTCGACGGCGCGCGGTACAAACGCTCGCGGGGGATGGCGACCACGACGGCCGCCGAGAACCGCGACGACAAGGAGAGCGACGTTCGCGCCGACGAGGGCGTCGAGGCCCTGACCCCGTACAAGGGGCCGGTCGGCGATGTCGTCGACGAGTTCTGTGCCGGCATCCAGTCGGGACTCTCCTACTGCGGCGGGGAGACGATCCCGGACGCCCGCGAGAAGGCCGAGTTCATCCGCGTCGCCCCGAGCGCGAAGGAGCGCGAGGGCTACCACGCGGATCAGGACTGGGAGGGCGTCAGCGTCGAGAGCGAAGCGAAGACGGTCACCGAAGCGCAGCTCGCGGCGGACGACGACGCGGTCGAAACCACTGCGGAAGGAGACGACTAACGCCGATCGGGATTCGGCGCGCTACTCGTCGCGGCCGGCGTACCACTCCGCGAACGTCGCCAGCGCGCGGCCGCGATGCGAAATCGCGTTCTTCTCCTCGGTACTCATCTCGGCCATCGTCTGCCCGTTGTACTCGAAGATCGGGTCGTAGCCGAACCCGCCCTCGCCGCGGGGCGCGACGAGGGTGCCCGCGACCGAGCCCGCGAACGTCTCGGTGCCGGTCTCGTCCGCGTACGCGAGGACGGTCCGGAACTTCGCGCGCCGGTTCTCCTCCTCGCTCGCGAGCCGCCAGAGTCGCTCGACGCCGACGGTGTCCTCGACGTACGCCGAGTACGGGCCCGGAAACCCGCCCAGCGCGTCGACGAACAGCCCCGCGTCGTCGACGAGCACCGGATCGTCGCTTCCGAGTTCCTCGAACGCCTCCCGAGCACCGTGGGCCGCGATCTCCTCGAGCGAGTCGCTCTGGACCTCGGTGTAATCGTACTCGATCTGCTCGACGGGCTCGATCCCGGAGAGGTAGTCCCGCGCCTCGCGGACCTTCCCCTCGTTGCCGGTGACGAATCGAATGGCCATGTACGAGGCGGCGTCCGCGGACGGAAAATAGGCGTCGGTTGCCCGTTCGCACTGCCGCTCGAGGCGTACGTGTCGGAGTAGCGGTCGCGTCCACAGCGGCCCCTCGCTACAGCTCGAGGGCGTCCATCACGGTCGCCTCCGCCTTCCGGAGGTGTTCGGCGGCCGTCCCGGGCGCACAGTCGAGTTCGGCGGCGACGTCCTCGACGCTCGCCGATCGTGGGACGTCGAAGTATCCGAGGTCGCGAGCCACTCGCAGGGTCTCCCGCTGGCGCGCCGTCAGCGCGCCGACCGCGGCGTCGCCCCCGTCGTACTCGCCGACGCGGTCGACGGTCGTCTCGATGCCGTCGGGTATCCCCTCGAGCGCCCGCCGGAGGTCGGCGGACTCGCCGACGACGGAAAATCGAACCGTCCAGTCCGACCGGTACTCCAGCGGCGGCAGCACGACCAGACTCCGCTCCGTGAAGAGCTCGAGGAGGCGCTCGTCGACGCCCTCGGGCACGTCGCGCACGTAGACGGTGAACGTCCGATCGCCGGTCCGCGTGAGTTCGTACTCGCTCACCCGGCCGGTGTCCGCGAGCGCGGCCTCGTAGACGTCCGGATCGCCGACGACGTGGAAGATGAAGGCGTTGTCGTCGTCCCCGGCGAAGTTGCCGTGGACCATCCGATAGGCGTCGAAGGCGTCGCTCTCGGCGACGAACCGGTGCATCGGATGGATCGTCTCGGCGTCGTACCGCAGCGTGAGCCGAACCGTCTTCACGGCCGGAGGATCCGGTCTGCGTATATAAATAGCCTAGTGGCTGTCGCAGAATCGACTCGTCTCTCGTCGCCGAACAGCGGCGTATGGCACCAGGTTCGACGCTCGAGTCCCGGGGGACCGGGACGAGGGATTCGGCGGGGGAGATCGACCTCGAGAGTCTGCTCGGCGACGCGGTCCTCGGTCGGGACGACCACGAGAACGCGCCCGCGGTCGTGATCCGGCCGGACGAGGTTCGGGACGTCCTCGCGACGCTGCGAGACGAGGCGGGGTTCGACCACTGTTCCTGCGTGACGGCCCAACAGTACCCGGACCGGTTCGAGACGATCTACCACCTGAAGTCCTACGCCGATCCGATGCGCGAGGTGAGCGTCGTCGTCCCGACGCCGGTCGACGATCCGGTCAGCGAGTCGGCCGCGCCGGTCTACCGGACCGCGGAGTGGCACGAGCGCGAGGCCTACGACCTCGTCGGGATCGAGTACGAGGACCATCCCGACCCGCGGCGGATCCTCCTCCCTGAAACGTGGCAGGGACATCCCCTCTCGAGATCCTATGATCAGGAGCAACCGCAGGTCGTCACCCTCTCGGAGCACGCCAACCCCATCGCGGGCGACGAGCACGACGCCGCGTCGGAGACGATGTTTCTCAACATCGGCCCGCACCATCCGTCGACGCACGGCGTGCTCCACGTGAAGGCGGTGCTGGACGGCGAAACGGTCGTCGACGTCGACCCCGACATCGGCTACATCCACCGCTGTGAGGAACAGATGTGCCAGCAGAGCACCTATCGCTACCAGATCATGCCCTATCCGGACCGCTGGGACTGGGTGTCCTCGGGACTCCTGAACGAGTGGGCCTACGCCCGCGCCGCGGAGGACTTGGCCGACATCGAGGTCCCCGAGTACGCGCAGGTGATCCGAACGATGGGAGCCGAACTCTCGCGGCTGGCCTCCCACTTCATCGCCGTCGGCACTTACGCGCTGGACATCGTCGGCGAGTTCTGCGCCGCCTTCCAGTACGCCATCCGCGACCGCGAACTCGTCCTGGACGTGCTCGAGGAGCTGACCGGCCAGCGGATGATGTTCAACTACTTCCGGCTGGGCGGGGTCGCCTGGGATCTGCCCGAACCCCGCGGGGAGTTCATCGCGGGCGTCCGGGACGTGCTCGATAGCTTCCCCGCCAAGATCGACGAGTATCACGAGCTGCTGGTCACCAACGAGATCTTCCAGCGCCGCTGCGTCGATACCGGGGTCTTAGCGTCCGACGCGGCGAAGCGATACGGCTGTACCGGCCCCGTCGCCCGCGGCTCCGGCATCGACTACGACCTCCGGCGAGACGATCCCTACGGCTACTACTCGAACCTCGAGTGGGACGTCGTCATCGAACCCGACGGCGACAACTACTCTCGGCTGCTCGTTCGACTGCGGGAGATCGAGGAGTCCGCGAAGATCGTCGATCAGTGTCTGGACCTGCTCGAGGACTGGCCCGAGGACGAGCGAGCGATCCAGCGCAACGTCCCCAGAACGCTCAAACCCGACGCCGACGCAGAGATCTATCGGGCCGTCGAGGGGGCGAAGGGCGAACTCGGGATCTACATTCGTGCGGACGGTACCGACGCGCCGGCGCGGTTCAAGATCCGCAGCCCGTGCTTCTCGAACCTCTCCGCGCTGCCCGAGATCGCTCGCGGTGAGTACGTCGCCGACCTGATCGCGTCGATCGGGAGCCTCGACTGTATCATGGGCGAAGTCGACCGCTGACCCCGATCAGCGCGCGGCCTCCGCGAGCCGCTCGAGCGGGTCCCAGCCGTCGAAGACGGTCTCGAGGGTGTACGCGGCGGCCTCCTCGTCGGTCAACTGGTGGGCCCAGTCGACGCGCTCGTCGGGCGCGAAGCCGGGGCTCTCGTTCTCGTACTCGGCGTAGAAGGCGGTCTCCTCCTTGTCGGGGTCCCGCCAGTTGTGCCACCCCTCGGGCCGTACGTGGTCGCCCAGATAGCAGTGAGCAAACACCGTCTGCGCGTACGGCCGCCACGGCCGGCCCAGGTAAAAGGAGTCTGCGGGCGCGTCGCCCGTGATCTCGCAGTCCCGGAAGAGGTAGCCGTAGTCTGTGTCCTCGGTCGTCGAAGCGGCCGTCACGTAGCCTTCGTCGCCGGTGCAGAAGATCTCGCAGTCCTCGAAGACGGCCGTCGACCAGCCGAAGATGAAGTCGACTCGCCCCTCGATATAGCAGTCGCGGTAGTACTGGCGGCTGTCCTCGCCGTGGGTGTAGAGGGTGTCCTGGTGGCCCAGAAATCGGCAGTTCTCGAAGACGGCGCGGTCGCCGTCGACCCGGACGGCCACGGCCTGTCCCACGGCGCCCGCCGTGTTCTGAAACGTGAGGTCCCGCGCCGTGAAGTCGTCGCCGAAGAGGAAGCAACTCGAGGACTCGGTGGTCCCCATCTCCTCGCCGAAGCGGTTCTCCTTACCGTTGTAGTCGTCGTAGGTGAGGACCGTCTCTTCGGGGTCCGCACCGACGAGGGTCACGTTCGTCTTGGACGTCGGCACCACCAATTTCTCCTCGTAGGTCCCGCGTTCGACGAGGATCGTCGTCTCCGCGTCCCGGAAGTCGGGGACCGCGTCGATCGCGGCCTGGACGGACTCGAAATCACCGCTTCCATCGCGAGCGACCGCGAAGTCGTACGCTTCGTCTCGCATAGTGTCACCGTGTTTCGACTCCGTCTAGTAGAAGATTCGGTCTCTCCGGGTCACAATCTCGAACTGCGATTCCGCAGCAGCCGCTCGAGGCGCGGCTCTCGGTCTCGAGGACGCGACGGCGAAAACAGTGCGATCTCAGTCGTCCTGGTCGTCGACGATGACCTCGACGGGTTCGTCCGCGGTGTCCTCGCCGCCCTCGGACGCGCCCTGCTCCTGTTGCCAGAGGAGCGCGCCGGCGACGGCGACGACGATCCACGAGCGCCAGTTGGCGAGGTTCAGAGTGTAGCCGACGCCGAAGGGTTTCTCGACGAGCATCCCTTCGCCGGGCTGCCAGTACGACGAGAGCATGCGACTGATGCTCGGTCGTTCGAAGTTGTACGGGACCCCAAGAATCTCACCGGAAGTCGGCTTCTCTGCCATGGCAGGTGATACGTCCTCCCCTGATAAGAGTATTGTGTGCTGTGACGATCGGTGCAATCGGCCGCCCGCAGGCGGCCGACCGGGGAGCTACTCGCCGTTCGATTGATATCGCCCGCGCCCCTCGACGTCTCGCAGGCGCTCGAGCACGCGCTCCTCGCCGACCTCGCGATACCCCTCCCGGACCGCCTCGCGGAGCGGCTCGGGGTCGTCGGCGGTCCCGACGAGGCTCTGGTCGAAGACGTGGAGGTCCATCGCGTAGTCCTCGACGTGGTCGGTGTGGTAGCCGAGCCCGAAGTCGATGAGGAACGTCCGATCAGACCCGTGCTCGTGGCCGTCGGCCGCTTGCTCGTTCGATGGGGCGTCACCTCCCGCGCGCCCTACCCGGATATTCCGCGTCGTCGGATCGCCGTGGACGAACCCGGCTCGGTGGAGCCGCGCGAGATGCCGACCGACGTCGCGGACGCCCGCGGTCGTCAGCTCCGCTCGTAGGTCCCGCTCGCCGACGTACTCGAGTTCGAGGCGCGCCTCGCGCGGATCGACGTCCGAGAGCACGGGCGTCGGCACCCCTTCGCGACGGGCCAGACTGGTGAGTCGGGCCTCGAGCGTCGTCCGCTCGCGGCGGAGCCGGTCGTCGAGTTCGGGGTGGCGGTAGGTCTTGACCTCGCGACGTTTCGTCACGCGGCCGGCGTCGGGCTCTATGTCGACGAGCGCTTCGGCCCCGCGGACCTGCCGGTCGCCCTCCGTCGTCTCACCGCGGCCGGCCGCGAGTTCGGGCTCGTCCGTGCGCCACGTGACCGGTACCTGATCGGGCCGGAAGTCGGGGTCGACGCGGGAGTCCTCGAGCGCGAGGGTATCGCCGGCCTCGTACATCTTGGCCCCCAGTACTGCGATCATGCCGGCGTTGTCCCGCAGGAAACGGGGCTCGGGGGCGTGGAACTCGGCCCCGCGCTGGGCGCACATCTCTCCTAACATCTCGCGCAGGCGGTCGTTCTGGCCGACGCCGCCGCCGAGCACGAGTTCGTCGCTGCCCGTCAGCGAGAGCGCGCGCTCGGAGACTTCGGTCAGCATGCCGAAAATATTCTCCTGCAGGGAGTAGCAGACGTCCTCGACCGGGACGTCATCGTCGTAGGCCTGTTTGGCGGCGCTCATGATCCCCGAGAAGGAGAAGTCCATCCCCTTGACGACGTAGGGGAGGGCGACGTAGTCGCCGTCTTCGGCCGCCGCCTCGACCTTCGGCCCACCGGGGTGAGACCAGCCGACGTGGCGGGTGAACTTGTCGATCGCGTTGCCGACGCCGGTGTCCATCGTCTCGCCGAGCACGCGATAGCGCCCGTTGCGGTAGGCCAGCAGATGCGCGTTCGCCCCGCTGGCGTTGAGACACACCGGCGAGTCGAAGCCGGAGGTGTGGCGACCGATCTCGAGGTGAGCCACCATGTGGTTCACGCCGACCAGCGGCACGTCGAGGGCCTGACTCAGTGCTCGAGCGGCCGTGCCGACGATGCGGAGGCAGGGACCGAGTCCCGGGCCGCGGGAGAAGGCGACGGCATCAACAGGCGCAGCCTGTTGGCCCGACGAGCTTCGCTCGTCGACGTCGACCGGCGACTCCGTCGCTGGGCCGTCGTGGGTCTCGCGGGCGTGCTCGAGGGCCCGTTCGACGACGCGCGGAACGGCCTCGTGCATGTGTTCGGCGGCTTCGCGGGGATGAATGCCGCCGCTCTCGGGTTGGTAGGCGTCGCTCTCGATAAACACGTCGTTGCGCTCGGCGTCGAAGACCGCTGCGCTGGCGGCCCAGGCAGTGCCTTCGATCCCGAGGATGCGGCAGGTGTCAGTCACGGATGAAAACGGCTGCTACCGGCGTTCGACGTGCCACAACCGCCTTCGGCACGTCGCCCATCGGTCGGGGGTTACTCCCACTCGGTGTAGCTGCACTTCCCGCAGTGCTTGCGGTCGCCGTGATCGGCGAGGAAGACGTCGCCACAGCGGGGGCACAGTTCGCCCTCGGTGCTCCCGTCGTCGCCGTAGAGTTCGTGTCGCGCCATTTTATGCTTCCTCCGCTTCGGCCTCTTCGTCAGCGCCGATCTTGTTTCGCTCGAGCATGTGGTCTTGCTCGACCTCGCGGGCGTAGTCGTCGGTCTCGTAGACCTTCGCCTGTCCGACGGTCTTGCGCATTCCGAACTTGGTGTCGAGTTTGCGGATGACGACCTCGTCGGCGTCCTTGTTCAGCTTCGCCGCGAGACTGTCGCGGACCTGCAGACGGGAGGGCGTGGCGTCCTCGTGGACGAGTTCGAAGGTCACGTCCGTTCGATGCAACATGGGGTTCTCCGTTTCGGAGATGATGTCGACGTCCATGATATCACTCAGTTACCTTACTATCCCCGTGTAGCGCCTAAAAGGATTTCGAAGCGGCCCACCCGCTTCGGCGGGATCGGTCGTCGAACGAACCGGGGCACCATCGAACCGACTCACGAGAGCGCGACCAGTCCGCGCGGCGTCCGCGACTCGAGCTCGTCGGGCCGGTCGATATCGATCTCGGTCCACGAATCGCCGAAATCATGCGTCACGAAGAGGCCCCGGTTGGTCACGACGTAGACGAGACCGGGTTCACCAGTCGTCGCGAACACGGCTCGGACGACGCCCTCCCCGGTCGGAAGAGCGAGCTCGTCGAGTCGCTCCCAGGAGACGTCGCCCTCGCCGTCCGCGTGCTCCTCTCCGCCCTCCTTGCGGTAGACGTACGACTCCGCGCGACTCGTCATGTGGGCCGTCGACGCGCCGTGCGCGCTCGAGACGAGTACCCGCTCCGGATCGCCGGGATCGGGGATGACGCTCCAGCAGTAGGTGTGCTCGAGGCCGGCCTGCGGCCGTCGCCACGTCTCGCCGCCGTCGTCGCTCTCGGCGTAGCCGTCGCCGGCCGCGGCGTAGAGTCGCCCGTCTCGATCCGGGTGCGTCGCCAGACTGTGGTTGTCCCGGCGCGATCCGGGCGGCCGCTCGTGCCAGGTCTCGCCGCCGTCGGGCGTGTACGCGAACGCGCCCGCTTCGATTCCGACGTACAGCCGCTCCGGGTCGGCCGGATCGACCTCGAGCCAGCGGACGTGGTGGGTGTCCGGACGCGGCGGGAAGTACCACTCGTCTTCAGACGGCAGGTCCGTGAGTCCCTCGAGGCGGGTCCACGAGTCGCCGCCATCGCGCGAGCGGTAGATCCGGCTGGGCTCCGTGCCGGCGTAGACGACCCGCGAGTCGTGCGGACTAATCGTCACGGCCGTCACGCGATCGCTCTCGTGGGTCTCACCGGTCGCCGTTCCGTCCGTCGGTGCCCGGGTCTCGGCCGCGAATTCGGTCTCGAGCCGGTCGAACGTCTCGCCGCCGTCGGTGCTTCGGAACAGGCCGTCCGCGACGGTCCCGACGTAGTAACGGGCCGGCGCGTCGGGGACCGCTGCGACGCACTCGAGGTCGCGCCCCTCGAGTCGCGTCTCCGTCGTCCAGCCGTCGGGATCGGTCGCCTCGCCCGCACAGACGAGCAGTCGATCTCGGAGTGCGATGGCCACGGTGGTCATACGAGTCCTCACGATGGCCGACCGGATACAAGTCGCCATTCGCGTCACTGCTCGCATCGATCCGGTATCGAGGGCGGTGACTGATCTCTCACTGGTTCGACGGAGCCGCTGGCTCGCCATGCGATCGGCCGCAGTCGAGCGCCAGCGGTTCGGTTTCACTGGTCGCTCTCCGCCCGCTCGAGATCGCGGGACGGAGGCTGGAACGTGAGCATCGCTTATCGGGACGGGCCGGTCGGTGCCCGACCTCGCTCACGGTCGGCGTCGGTCCGCGAATCGTCGCCCGCGATAAGCGTCGACATGAGTCGGGCTTCGATCCGACGGAGGTGTTGGCCAACGGTCCCGGCGGAACACTCGAGTCGGGCTGCGATCTCCTCGTAAGTCACCTGACGGGGCTCTTCGTAATATCCCTCCTCGACCGCGACGCGAAGCACCTCCCGCTGGCGGTCCGTCAGGTCAGCGAAGGGACGCGCCTCGGACGGGTCGTAGTCGCTGAGGCGCTCGATTTCGACGTCAACGATCGCCCGCGTCTCCTCGATGACCCGTCGCAACGCCTCCTCGCGGCCGATCTCCGAGACGCGAAGGCTCCGGTTCTCCAGTCCCGCGTACTCGAGGGGGTAGTCCAGCAACACCGCGTGTCGGTGATGGATCGCGAGGAGCTCTCGCGTGAGATCGCTCGGTCGGTAGTGCAACTGGAGGATCGTCCTCTCGCCGTCGTCGGTGAGCTGGTAGTCGGCGACTGTCGGCCCAGTCTCCTTGAGCGCGTTCCGGACGGCCGCTCGCTCCCCGCGGACTACCTTTTGGGTGATGATCGTGCCGTCGGTGAGGCGATCGATGTGCTGAATGGACTCGAACGTGACGCCCAGCTCGCGGAGTCGTTCTGCGCCCGCATCGAAGTATCCCCGTGCCGGTGTGAGAACGTATGTCACGTATCGCATGGGACGGAAATAACGGATACTGATAGAAAACAGTTGTGACTGTTCACGGTTTAATATATGCCGAAAATAAGCTGTTTAAAACCCGGAGACAGCAGAGAGCTGTCGATCCCGTCTCGAGCAAACTCTCGTCGTAAGTGGATTTTACACTGTAAAATGGGGGGGGGGGGTGCGGACGAGAAGCAGTGGTTCTCCCGCTCGCTTTCGATAGATCGCCAGTCACGCCGCGTCACGGCGAGTAGGCTGCTGGCACCCACTGACCCGCCGGGACGAATTACGTGTAATACGGCCAGTAGAGTGCCCGCCCCGCCTTTACCAGCGGCCAGAGGGGGCTACAGCCGCGCTCCCAAACGAGGACCGGGACGGCCCGGCCACCGAACCCTTCCTTGAATCGGAAGACGCCGTCCTCGAAGTCCGTGTTCGTACTCCCGAAGTCGTAGGTCTCGTAGCCGTTGTCGATCCCCCACTGGAAGACGTGATCGTAGAGCAGTTCCGAGGCGTGATCGTCGAAGTACTCCTGCGGAACGGCGGCGAAGAAGCCGTGAATCGAGTCGCGTTCGTCGTCGAGCAACTCGAGCATCCCGCCCGCGTACTCGCCGTCGATCCGAATCGTCAGCAAGAGGAGTCTGTCGTCCATCCCTTGCAGCGCCTCGAAGAACGAGAACGGGTACACCTCGCCGCCGACGCGGTCCATGACGCGTTCGTAGGTGCGATGGAATCGATGCAGATTCTCCCGAGTGATCTCCTCCTCGACGACCTCGTAGTCCACGTCCCGGCCGTGTTCGATCCCCCGCCGCCGGGTCCGGCTCATGTCCGCGAGGATCTCGTCGTGGCCCTTGGTGAGATCGAGCAGGAACCGACACTCCCGCCGATAGGGTTGATAACCCTGGGACTGGAAGGCGTCGTTATACCGGAGATAGCTCATGTCCAGCCCCCGGATCTGGTGGACGATCGTCCGTCCGCCACAGAGTTTCGGGACGGCCTCGGTTACGCGCTCAAGGGACTCCTTCGTGTCCGTCGGGAGCAACGGCCCGCCGAAGCCCGGATACAGCGACGAGAGCCGGTTGAACGGCGTCTTCTCGATTTCGACTACGAAGTTCGGCATCCCCCCGATCGTGTTCCCGTCCTTGGTGATCTCGAGGTGGCGGGGCGTATAGCCCAGTCCCGTCTCGATCGCGTCGAGCCACTCGTAGCGGTGAAACACGCTGCCGCGACTCGAGCGCTCGACGATCCCGTTCCACTGCGCTTTCCCCACGTCCCGTATCGAGTCGACGACGGTCACCTCGAGGCTCGAATCCTCGTTCCGCGCGGATCGCCCGTATCGATTCGAGAACAGCGACCCGATTCGATGGAGTCTCGATCGAGGGTTGCCGCCGGTCTTCTGTGCCATTGCCCGATGTCAAGAGGGGTTCCCTATTTGGTAGTCCGTCCATTCTCCGCCGGGCCGATGACGGTAACGACACCCAACCGATTCGAGATCACAGCCGCGTGGCCGGTAGCGACCGGATAATCGGGCACTCGAGGCAGCGGTTTCGATCGTCGCTGCACGTGCCCGATCCTACTCGCCGAGGTCGGGCTACCGGCTATAGTGGCTGAGAAGCTCGATTCCGGGACCAAACCCGATTTCACTCTCACCGGTGCTTAGGAGAAGTGCGGACCGGACCGATACTGCCCCTCTCAGTCAGATCCCATCAGCGGGTTCTGCGGGGGATCGTCGACGACCCGTATCGATCCGTCTCCGTCGGCGACGACGGTGTAGCCCTCGTATCCGAACGACACTTGCACCGACCGGTCGCGTCGTTCGGCGTGGGTGACGAACGTCGCCAGCGCGTCGACCTCCACGGCGTCGTAGAGGGGTTCGAGGTCGGTTTCGTCGACGCCAGTTATCGCGGCGATGCTCCGGAGAATGGCCTCTACCGTCGTTTCATCGGACTTCCGTTCGGTCACGAACGGGGTGCCACCATCGGCTCTACAGGTGTCGTGAGACGGAAAGTCATTCATAAAGGCATATAGAATGTACGGTGAAACAATAATCAACGTTCTCCCAATGTGTTTTGTGGGAGAACGTACGAACGGGTGAAACGACCGCTGAGAGAGGCTCTCGAGCCCGATTCGAGTCTCGGCGACTCGAGGCGGCTGGTCCGACCCGACCCGCCTGCGGGCACCGTGCCCGTCGAGGCAATCGTTACTCATCGTCCGCACTCGGGAGCGCAGCAGGCGATACACGACAGCCACAGGGGGCCGCGTAGCCGTCCGTCGGCCCGACGACGGTCGTCGTGATGATCGGCTCCCCACAGCTCGGACAGTCCGGCAGCACGCTCGAGGCGTCCGGGTCCCGCGGACAGTCCGGCAGCACACTCGAGGCGTCTGAGTCCCGTTCGGTCGCGGGTTCACCGCCCGCGCTCGAGGCGTCGTTCGTCATTGCGACCTCCGCTCGAGGGTAGTGGCGGTCTCGAGGACTATTGCAGGTGTTTCTGTCGGGCGATTCGACGGTCGTGCGGGACGTTTATATCCCGGTAGAATGTACGGAATCATGGCTTTCGAAGCCTCGCTGGCTTGGAAGCCACGTCTCGGGTGGTGCAACACCCGGGGCATTTTGCTGCGTGCCCCCTGCGTCTCGCGGAGAGTGGCTTCTATTATAGTTTCTAACTGTTAGTTACTTATATCTGCTGTTGATTGGGTTGATTTAACTTCTTTTCTTTCGAACATGCGTGATTACGCCCCTAGAGTTGAATCGAAACGGCGGTTCACAATCTTCTATTCAATTTTTGGTTCTCGGCCATCAAAATAATTAATCAATTGGCTTCAAAAGCAACCCTAATGAAACGCAAATACCTCGTTGTCGGAGTGCTCGTCACCCTCCTTGTCGCCGGGGTCGGGGCACTGTTCCTCTTTCCACTGGACACAACGTCAACGGAGGTGCCATTCGAGTACGGCGATTCCGAACAGTCCGCCTCCTCGGGAGAGATCAGGGTCGACGGAGAGCTGTTTGTCGCCCACGAGGCGACGGTCCTCGGACCCGACGCCGCTCACGTCACGCACGAGTACGAGCAGGTGACGACGGAGTATTTCTACGAGGACGGTCGGGTGTACACGAAATACACGACGACCGCCGACGAGGACCGCGAGTCGATCCGGTCGGACCTCGAGACCGACGACGACGTCGTTCACTACGGGCACCACGAGGACCGCGTGGTCCTCGTCACGGAAGGCCAGGGGACGTACGACGGCGGCAACCTCCGCTCCACCCGCTCGATTACCACCCGACCGCTGATGTCTCTGAACTACGACCAGGTCGAGGACGGGAGCGACGGAGACTACGCCGTGTACGAACCCTCGTCCGCGTGGGTGAAATTGAACCGCTCGTTGACTCGCATTGATCCCGAGCGGGGCGACGTTCGGACCGATCCGGAGACGGACGTCCTCAGATCGATGTCGCTCGAACTCTCCTTGACCCAAGCGTCGTCGTACGGTGAGTACCTGTTGCAGCGCGAGCCGGACGGCTCCATCCACGTCGAGTACGAGTACGACCCCGATCCGGAGCCGACGACCCTCGAGACACCGGACTGGGTCGAGCAGTGCGTGGAGAACGACGACTGCGAGTTCTGAGATTTTCGTCCGCAGTCTCCAGAGTGATTTCACTTTCCGTGCCGCTGTCGGAGTGATGCGGTGTATTTTGATGATATGGCCGGGGCTTGTCCCCGAGCAGGGATTTGAACCCGAAATGAGACGGTCCTGCTCGCTCGTTCCACTCGCTCGCGGGCTATGACTCATAGGGCTTCAAATCCCGCCTTCGACGACGATTCGCGCCGCTCGCGAATTTGCTCGCGGCGCAGAATAGTGGACTCGTCGGGATTGAGCAAACCCGAAGGGTTTGCGATGTTCGGCGAGTCCACGACTGAACGAGCGAAGCGACGTGAAGAAGTGGACTCGCCGGGAACCTCGAAATTAACCAGAGGACGTAGGGTTCGGAGTGAATCAGTGACCGACATTCAGACCCCCTCCAGGAACTTGCGTCGCTGCTCCATTTTCTCGTCAGGCTGGCGCGCATCGTAGTGCTGGTACAGCACCTCGAGAGACACGTCCATCCGGTCAGAGACGATCTCCGGCGGCACGTCCTCGAGCAGGTGGCCGGTGATCGCACCGCGACGAATAGCGTGGGGTGAGCGCGTCGAGGGGCACTTAGACGGAATATTCGCAGCTCCGACCGCTTCGCACGTCTCGGGGTCGCGATCGTGCGGACAGTCCGTGACGAAACACGGCTGGCAACAGCGGTAGACGGTGTTTCGGATCGACCCACCGGAGATACGGCCTTGTTTGGTCGTCAGTAGCGGCTCACGCCCGTGATCGTCGTTCGTATCGATCCGGTTGACCTTGATGTACTCCGAGACGATGCTATACCACTCCGGACCGAGGAATACCCACCGCTCGCTTCGGTCCTTGTTTTTCAGCGGCGTATCCGTCTCGGGCCGGTGCTTGAGGTAGATCGCGAACTGATTGCCTTCCAGGTCGGAGAGGTCGATGGACCGGAGCGCCGAGAGACGCATCCCGGTCCGCCAGAGGATCGCCATGATGACGTGATCCCGGCTCGCGTACTCGTACCGGTCGAGGTGTTCCAGAATCTTCTCGGCTCGAGGGCGTTCGAGCTTGATACTCCGGGATTCGGACCCATCGGGAACCTCCGGTGCGTGGACCTTCTCGTTCAGTCCCTCCGGGACGGCCTCGATGTCGGCGGCCCACGCCAGGAACTCTCGAATCGCACTGAGGTTCTTCTGGAGAGTGATCGGTTTCACCTTCTCGCGGCGGTGGGCGACGAACAGCGCCAGATCCCGACCGGTAAGGTCGTTCAGGTTGTCGATCTCGTTGTCCGAACACCATGCGGTGAATTGCTCGAGCGTCGTCTGGTTGTTGTAGTACGTCGATTCCGCGACGCTCGGTTTCCGGTGCGCAAGGAACGCTTCGATACCTTCAGTCGGCGTCATCGGCTCGAGGTCGTCGCTCATCGACGCACCTCGAGATTGTTAACGGAATGGTTGAATTCGGTACTCTTACCGTGGTGTAGCGTGCATTCGGGCATGGTCTCACTGTTGTGGGACCGCGGACGAACCGTGCACGCCACTGTGTAGGAGCTGGGGCGTGCGCGGCTGCTGTCCGTCGGTTGATCTGACTGTCTGTTCCGTTGAGTATTAAGCCTAACCGGGCCGTTTCCGATACTTCCGAAAGTGCCAGATGGCGTCCATCGAACGGGGAGTTTATACCCCGCGTGTGTGTTGTCGATCATGCTTCCGTAGCTTGGTTACGGGAGCTTCTCGCGGACCCGGTGCCCAAACACCGGTCCGCTACCTTTCGGGACCCGTGAGAGTCAGGTCCGCGTATAGCTTCCGTTGAACCTGTAATTGAACTTCGGCCATTTAATTATTCCGGCGTAGCTAATTTCTCCAGAGTAGCTTTTGACAGATAGACTATAGTTGCTGGATAGTAGCCCTGAAATAGGGAATGGTTGGCAGAGAACGGACGGTTTCTGATTCAGAAATATTGGCCGTCTTTGTAGAGAGTGAGGACCCAGTGCTATCTGCTCCAGAAGTAGCTCATAGTCTTCCAATCGGAAAAACTGGAACTTATCAGCGGCTGCGTGAGTTGCAAGAAAGGGGGGGATTAGATAGTAAAAAAATCGGACAAGGGCGTGCATGGTGGATAACTGAAAAAGGAGAAAAAATGATAAATGATAGAGATTAGTATATGAATAGAACATATAATTAGTTATGAAGGTGGAATTCAAATCAGACATTGCAGTTGTATGGGTTATTATGGGAATTTTCATGATCTTAGCATCGGCGACCATAGATTACAAAATACCAGAGATTAGTACAGATATATTGACTACACTGGTAGCAGCACAAACAACAATCTTTGCTATCGTATTTTCTGTTGTTGTTGTTGCAGTCCAATTATCGACATCAAGGTATTCTCCAAGAGTGGTAGGATTATTCAAGTCAGATAAGGAATACAAAACAACAATAGGAATATTTGGTGTATCGATTTTATTCTCACTTTCTACACTCTACGTTTCCGAGATCGTCGGAAAAACAACACTGAGTTTTCTTGTCTTCGGTTCTGGTTGGTTTGCAGGATTTGCATTTATTGCGCTATACCACTTTGTCGACAAGATTCTAGAACAAACTACACCAGAGGGAATCTTAGATAGGATTGAAGAGACTCTTGAACCAAACGACATTGTTAAAAAAGCAGAGGAAGCGGCTGATTCAACAAAAAATGACCCTTACTTGGTACCAGTTTCAATTATCAACTCTTCAATCACAGATCAAGATACTCCTGCAGTATGTCGCGGGCTAAGAATAATAGGATCGTCTACAGAAAATCTCATAAAAGAAGAAAATATTACAGAATTAGATAACGATGGTCAAGTGAAAAACTCACTAGAGGAGCTTTGTGCTAATCGACTGCCAAATACCATAAAGAAGGCCGCTGATACGGGACTTCAACAAGAATCCTCTAGCGGACTATCTTCACTTGAAAAAGTCGGAAAAGCAGCGGCCAAAGAGAACTTAGAGACCACTACCTTATATTCCCTACAAGGATTTGGAAAAGTCATTTCCACCTTAGAATTCGATAAAGCGAGCGAAGAAGTTAGAGGAGATGCAATCGAAAAGTCAGGTAATGTAATTGCTGAGGCAGTTGAAAATGACTGTTTCAAAGCCGCGGGTTCTGGAATTAGAGTTTTGGCTATAGAGGCATCAAACTCAATTGAGACACGTGATTCTACTCAAAATAACCTGTTTCATTACTCTATATTAACTATGAAAATAATACCAGAGACATTCGATGATCTACTAAGTAAGAAAGAAGACGGTATATCGGAGCAATATATTGACTGGACACATGGTCTTGACCACTCTACAACCGATAATGGACAGAAGATGTCTACTGAGATACGTTCTTTGTGGTACTGCTACACATCCTTGTCACAGATCACCTCTGCTCATATTAGATACGAGGAAAAGTCGGATAGTAGACAAGTGAACTGGGGTTTTGTGGCGGAAGGATGGGCGAAGGGGTTCCGGTTTTTAACCAATTCTGATTTGGATTTACTTCTGCAACTTTGGTTGGGGACAATATTGTACTTAGACTATCTTCGATTCGAATCCGTAAACCATGTGATGAAAAATGGGAATATAATGATAAGAATTGACCCCTCTGATGAACTCTTATCTTCCACATATGATAGTATTTTAAGTGGTGAGATTGATCCTCAATACCATATTGATAATCTACAACTTGGCTCAGATCATGTCAGTGATATATCAATTAGTACCTCACCGAGGCCAGTAACTGATCGGGACTGTTCTTTCGAAGAATACATAGAGAATAAAATAGAGAGAGATTGTGCTGAAATATAGATGGAAAGGACAAAGGAGGGGGTACCCAAGTTGGCACCTATATGGCTGAAATGAAGGATAGGGATAAACATAATGAAGAGTATCATTCAACTGCGAAGCAGTATGCTCTGGATGATTTAACGGAGAAGTTCATGAGTATTAATGGAGGGAGGAAGGACGAACTCGTTATAGAGGCGGCAAAAATACTTGATGATACTGCAGAACAGATCGCGAAGTTAGAACGACTATTAATCGAATACGAAGGGAAGCCGATCTATTCAGGAGAGAGCGAATACCTTGAAGAAGCTAAGATCAAGCCCGAATCGTAAACACAAGAGATCTTAAAATTGGTGTTGAGGAGACTGGCAAGTATTTAAATAGTGACTCCCAATTAACTCGGTTTCAATCTCTGTTCGTTTATGCTTTGCCTCAAGCCTATCTGCTGTCGCAACCGAAAACAGCGCCTCACTGCCGAACGTATCTTCGTGGCGTCGCAGCCGTCCGGTGAACGCTGAGGTTTCACCGATATACGCGAGAGGCGGTGTATCACCCTCGTACCAGATCCGATAGACACCATTATCGGGCAGTTCCGGCTCGAGTCGGTTGTCAAGCAGATACGGTTCGGACCACTCGAGACCCATCCAGTTCGGATCGGTCACGGCGTCGGCGTTCTCCCACGGGACCGGCCCGCGCCCACCCTCGCAGTTCGGTTCCGTCTCTCCCTCCGGTAGCGGCCCACCGACGATGCCGTCTTTGTTGTAACTCGACTGCTTGTAGCCGTCGATGATTCGGCCGAAGTTCGCCGTTGGACTCTCGCCCATCTCTCGACGAGCGATGGCGATCAATGCGGCTTCGATCGCCTTCCGCTCCTGCTTGTCTTCTGCCTCCGGCGGGACCGAATACGAAACCTCGAATTCCGGCCCGTATCGATCTCGAACTGCCCACAGACACGGTGCAGCGGTATGGGGATCTCGATACGGCATTTCTTCGGCGTAGGTCCCTCGAGCGAGCGAGCCTACCCGTCCGCGCGTACTTCGTCCCGTTTCGCCGATGTACTCGAGGCCATCCTGTTCCTGGTGGCGCACTCGGTACAATCCGGGATCACTTGAAATGGTGCTCAGGTCTCCGTCTTCTCGATCGAGAGAGAGCCACGGGCTCCACTCAAGGCCTAACCAGTCGTCGTCGTACAAACCTGTCTCGTTCATATCCGTTCGTTGTACCATCCGAGTCGCTCACCTATCATCAAACCCTCTACTGGGAATCGAGTCGTCACCGCGGTCTCGTCGGGCGACGGCAATAGCGTTGCATAATGACATAGAATTATAATGACCCCGCAGGCACATCTAATTTGAATATTCATGTCTGAAATCTCGATGGAGGACGTACGGGAAGCCGTAGACCGGGTGTGGAAAGATCCAAGAAACGGGGAATATAGAATCGAGCTCGGCAAAGAAAAAGAATTTCGTCGGCGGGTAATATCCGTTTCAGAAGATCTCAATCTGGACAATGATAGGCATCGTCTGTCCGAACATGGCGTAGTAGAACTTGTTCAGGATATTCTACTGAGACTCGGGAAGACTATTGAGACAACCGATGAAGATCTTGATCTCAAAAAAGAGTTTGAGAACCAGAAGCAAGTAGTATTCTCAGAAGTCCTTGGCAACCCACCGAACGACTACCAAATTGTATTTCCCCTCAATCTACAGGTACTAGGATCGATGCCAGATGAGATAGATATAGGAGAAACAAATCTTGAACTGATCAAATATGAGGAATGGCAGGAAAAATACCTTCAACCGGCAATAAAAAACCAGTCATCGAACTTCGAATCGTTCTACGAAGAGAATCCCAATGATCCCGATCGATTTTCGTGGTCCTATTGGCGTGTTATCTTCCCTGCTCGAGACGCACGATACGCAATCTACGAGGTTCAAGACACTCTCCAACTCCTAATGGCAGAGATCAACTTTATCCATCACAAATGGGGGATTAGTATGCCACGGCCGGCAGGGTCCGGTCGAGCACCCCGAGACCGCTGGTCCCATCTTCAGTCGCCCTTTGTTTTTCTCGCCTTTTCTGGCGATGAGTTTGAACGTTACTACGCACTTGATTATGACTACCGAGGAGGCCTTGCAGACCGTACGTTCATGCCTAACATCGAAGATTTCGACTCCTTACCTGGATTCTACAAGCAAAGAGATGAACTAAGCGGAATTCAGGAACTGATTGCAAATACCCTCATATTATTCCAGGATGGTATCACCGAACCTGTCTTTCGGAGGTCGTTTTTCGACTTCTGGCGGGGTATCGAACACCTCGCAGGCAAAGAGGGACTGGACAATGAGGAGATCGTCAAGCGTGCAGTGTTTGCTCTACACTTCGTAGGAGAGTTTGAGAATGGGCTTCCCTCAAAAACTGAGGAAGCAATCAATGAGCTAGATACTACTCGGAATATGCTCACACATGACTGGCCCGACGCTAGAATCTTGGAACGGCACAGAGATGCTGCTAAAGTGCTTTTAGACGGATTGTTGACTCTATATCTTGAACACTGGGACGAGTATGATATGAGCGATTTCCAGTACCTTCTGGAATTTGGGACGATGACACAATCAGAGGGAGAAATAGAGCAAGTAGTTGATTCTTTAGAAAGACTAGGTGTTCTTGAAGAGGAGACTGATGAGGGATAGAAAATCACTGAGTACTATCAGTAGGGATCTTAGGCCAACTTGTTCGCGGTACTTTCCCGTTTCAATGAGGTACTCGAATTTAACCAATTGTCGTGGTGAGATCCATCCTGTTCATATCTGCTCATTGTACCATCCGAGTCGCTCACCTATCATCAAACCCTCCACTGGGAATCGAGTCGTCACCTCGGTCTCCTCAAGCATAGGCAAGAGTTCCTCGTAGTACGCTTTCCCCGCGTGAAAGACGAGAGTAGTATCGGACTCAAGCAACCCGGCTGACTCGAGTTGATCGAACGCCTCCTTCGCCCACTCCCGTTTTCGACCGACTCGAGCGCCAGTAAGCGTCTCGTCGTACGGTTTGATCGGTGGACCGTCCGGCTCGAGTAGGTGGTGCTTTGCCGAGAGAATATACCAGTCGTCGTGGTTCTGTTCGCAATACTGCTGAGCCTTGCTGAATAACGTCGATGGGGAATATAGCTTCCCAGGGGGAGCTGGTTGTTCGAGTTTCGTTTTCGTGCAACTCACTAATCCGATTTCAGCCATGAATACAAGCCAATCCACCGCCCAACTAATACATTCGATTTAACTATTGAGATGTAGTATGGTGTAGGATATATGAATGGACGAGGTGGAGATCTATCACATGGAATTATTATTCTTATAATCGTCTCTGCTATTGGTTTCGTCGGGGTAGAGGGAATGAGCGCCTTAGCCCGTTCCTCTACAATCGAAAAAGGAGATCCCTTGTATAACGCTGCATCTCCGTTTTTGAAAGATTGGTCTGACGCCTTGTTCTTAGGTTTCGCTGCTTGTGCCGGTGTTCTTGCGACTGTTTTTGTTTACCTGTATTCGATACTAGATCGATAGATCCCCAATATCATACGTTAGAGCGGCTGTATCTCTCAAAACGGGCCTTTATCACTCAGTTCCGGAACGTTTTCGCTTGCACTATGGCAACAGACAGGTTCGACGGCATCGACATGCTGTCGTTGGTAATCCTCCCGATTACAGCCGGGATGGTGTTAGGCATCTGGACGTGGTCAATCAAGGTCTTCGGCGGGTACGACTTCTCGCAAGCGTTCTGGTCGTACGGCAGCACGGAGATCTCGGTGGCGCTCGTCCTGACGATTCTCTCGTTCGCGTGGATCGTCTGGAGTAACGAGTTCGACGGCACGAACTACTCACAAGCGGAAACGTACACGATGGGATTCGTCTTCGCGAGTCCCGTCCTGTACGCGCTCATTCCGTTCTTCGCAACGCTATTCCAACCAGATATGTACCGACTGATCCTCTACCTCGCAATCTGTGTCGGGGCAGTCTGGACGTCGTACACGGAGTGATCACGATGACGGAAATCAAATCACCCGGCAACCTGCTCGAGGACGGATTAGTCACGGTCGGCGTCGGGATCGTCTCGGCGATCGCCGTGTACGAGCTCGGGATGATCGCGCTGCTACTCGCGACGGGGGGACTCTGAATGGCGGCCCAAAGCCCACAGCCCACGGTCGGGCAACGGGTCAGGGTCGTCCTGCTCGCGGCGCTGCTGGTCGGCTCGATGCTCGCGCCGATCGCGGCGACCGCGCCGGCCGCGGCTCAGTCTGACGATGGCGGCTCGATCGAGGTCAAAGAGAACTGTGGATCGATGACCCGGTTTGTCGCCCCTCGGGCCTGTCAGACAGCAGAAGATGTCTTCGGCTCTGTCGATACCAGCCAGGACGCAGCCGCAATCGAGCAAGATATTCACGTCGGAGCGACGGGAATCAAATCGTCACAGGATGCGTCAAATCGGCTGTACAAGAATTACCTGCAGGATACCGGAACGATCGCGTCGATGGAGGCGCGGAACGCGATCGCGACGGCGTACCAGAATAACGAAGATCCAGCGGTAGCCGATGCAAATGCTCAGGCTGCAATAAATGACTACTACGCTCGGTTACAGATTAGTCTGCTTGAGGAATCGGCTGTACACGCCGAACAGATAGCCTATTACGCGAACGTCTCTCAGACCGAAAGCGGCATCAATAACGGGTTTGTGCATATCTTCTCGTCATGGGGTACCTCCCGTCCAGCGGCCGATACGGGCAATGTCTCGGTTTCGGTTGCGAACGGGAGTACGCACACTGTGGCGGTCCCGAAGATCAAATTCAATGATGCAAACAATAACGCAGAGACGATTACTCCCAACTACTTTGAGAAGTCCTACGCCAACGAAACTAAAGGGACCTACGAGCAGTATCTCGAAGGGTACACGTCCGACGATGCGGATCGCCGAGAGTGGCGTCCGACGTTCCATCTGCTAAACACAGGCTCGCTGGAGTCGAAAACGATCTACGATTACCGAGTCTTCCGTGATCGATTCGAGGAACTTGAGCAGCAGTCGGATACTGTCGTCTCAAATTACGAATCCGGCACCGCTCAGGAGTTCTACACCGCGATGGATAACGGCGAGATCGAACCCAACGAACTGCGCGGTGCAGAGGGCATGGTCCGCCATCTGAGTGGCGACGCGAACGTGACCGACGAGCGCTACCAGTACGCGCTGCGGTCGGTCCTTGATATGAATCGGACCTCGCTCGATTCGACAATGGTAGTCGATTTCGAGGGAGCAACGCACGAAAACCGGGTCGTCAACGATAGCACCGGCGAAGTCACGTATGAATACAACAGCGTCAACGCCACCTACGAGGGACTGCTGTACTCCGCTGAGACGCCCGCGGGTGGGTTCCAGACGGGAGAAACGTACGATGTCTCTAACCTCAACGGGACCCAACGGATGGTAACAGGAAAGGATGGAGGCAATGCCTCAGACGTGACTTTCTATCGGGGGAATATGACGATCACGAAAATGACCGACGGGGATGGCAACGAGGTGAATCAGACCAGCCTCACCGATCGACCCGACTACGGCACCTTCGATGCAACCGAGTATCAGGAGACGATCCAGAAGGCCGACGCCGAGCGAGACGCAATCACGACGACATACGGCGACTCTAACGGGGGTGGGGCCGGTATCGGCTGGCCCAATCTCGGCGGCGATTCCGCGAGCCAACAGACGGCGGCCGCACTCGTCGTCGCAATCGTCATCGTGGCGATCCTCGCGGGTCTGGTAACGGATGTGTTCGACTCGCTCGGACCCTAACACTCACGATCAATGATTTTTCAGCATCTCTCAGGACGGCGGATAGTGTTCGGGCTCGCGGTCGTCGCGATCGTGGCGATGGGCATGGGCGTTGGGCCAGTGACCGCACAGGACGCACCGGAGAACCCCGGAAACGGCGCAACGTGGAATCAGACGAGAGAAACGAGCGAAAACGCGGAGAACACGACGTATGTGGCCGAAGTAGACCAGAATCTCCGCGTCCTCGAGTGGCGGTACGATAGCGAGGAAGAAATGATCTACATCGAATTCGAGTCAGACCAGAGTAAGACCGTTACAGTGACTGAGGCGCGGCAATTCGAGGAGGGAGCGAGTCAGGGACGGATCAAGGAGAAGCAGATACCGAAGGGGACCAGCGAAGTGAAACTTCCCGTCAAACCGACGGCCGGGAAGGCTGGCGTATCGATCACAACCTCGGAATCGATCGATAACGGGACGTACACGGTCCTTTCGACGGGGATAGTGGACTCTGAAACGCCGTTCCATCGGACGGGATCACCGTCGGGATGGTTCGGCGGTGCGTTCACAGCCGTCGCGATGATGGGAGCGGCCGCGTACAAGGTCAGAAACGAGGAACACGGCGATGTGGAGACGGTAGAATGACGGACCAACCTCAGCCGATGCCGACGTTCGTGAGCAACCGAGACCGTCTCGTGTACCTGATAGCGGAATACAAGATCCCGCTGTCGGTGATGTTCCTCGCGACGCTGGTTATCCTTGCAGTGTGGACGCCGAAGGTCCCGAAGCCGCCGGCCTCAGCCGTTCACTTCTCGATATCCGCGTTCCTGCTGGCTATCCCGACGTACATGGCCGGGATGCGGATTGCTCGGTACCTCTACCCCGGTCCGAACTGGGTATACGTCGGTATCGCAGACCCCGGCACGGCAGGGACTCAGACCGAGAAAACCGGACTCTACGACGGCAAGAAGGTCAAGCCGGACGTGTGGGACGACCGGAGCGAAGTCGAGATGTCCGCGCTCGAGCCGCCGGAAGGGAAGTTCGACTACGTGGTGACTCGGTTCGAGTGGTACGAGGAAATCGGCGAAATCGAAGTGCGCGGCGCGGACCAGACCACGCTCGAGCCGGCCGAGGCGTGGGTCAACGCGAGTCGAGTGGATACGATATTCGACCATCATCAGTCGCTCAAGCGCCGGTACGCGCACCTGAAACGGAACGTCTCGGAGAAGATCACCGACGTACACGACGCAACGATTATGACCGAAATCGCGGAACACGAGCAAAGCGACCTCGTGCCAGGCGTCGAGATTATCGAAGAAATCGAAGACATGGAGTCGGACGTGAAGGACCTGCCGGATGCTCCCGCTCAGGACGACCGAACTCCTCGAGAGCGAGCGCTAGATCTCGAGGTAGCCGACTCGGTTGACGATGCGATGGACGATCTCCGTCCCGAGGGTGGACGGGCGGCAGCGACGGACGGAGGGCAGCCCGATGAGTGAGAGCGACAGTAACGGCGAGTGGGCAGCGTCGGAGAGCAAGGACTGGAAGGACGGCCGTCACAAGCGGTCGAACGAACACGTTGAACAGCACGCGGCCATCGTCTCGGATAGTAAGACGAGGCGGCACCTGACGGCACTCAGCCGGGCGTACGAACGCGCATACTCTCGCGGGTGGATCGACAGCGAGTGGCCCGACTCGCTCGAGGAAACTGACCTATACCAGGACCGTCTGAGATACCACGAGACCGAGACATTCAGCCGGCGGCTCGAGCAGGGCGAGATGGCGAAGGTCCGGCACCACGTCGGCAGTCAGTCGGACGAGATCGACGTGAGCGGCTGGCACGATATCGAACGAATCCGGGATATCGTCTCGGACCGGCACCTACGGCTCTACGAGTACGGCGAGCCGGGCAGCGGAAAGACCAGTGCCGGCTGTCTCGCGGCCCGTCATTGGCTCGAGCAACAGCGAGACGAAGGACATGACGATGCCTACGTTATCACGAACATCCGAACGCTCGCGAGCGAAGACGAGTCGATCATCTGGGTGGACAACTGGGCAGACCTGAAAGACCGCGTGTACGCCGATATGGACGACGTTCTTGCCGAGAACGTCTCACCGGTCCTGTTCCTATTTGACGAAGCGTCATCGCAGGCCAGTGGCGGCGGAAAGGACGGATGGGAAACGGGGACGAAGTTAGCGACTCTCGTCTACAAGATCCGCAAGTTCGGCGGTGCTATCATCATTATCGGTCACGACGGGAAAGACCTGCATCCGGCCGTTCGAGAACTCTGCATGGTTCTCCACAAGGAGTCGAAAAAGCAGGCGCGGTTCTACGAAACGATCACAAATCGGAATCCAAAGCAACCGATCACTCCCCAGATCGAAGGCTGGCCCGACTCGAAGTGGAGTCCCAACGACAAAGATCCGGCACCGTGGTCGTGGGACGACGGACAGGACGACGAAATTGACGGAAACAGTAGCCATATCGCTCGAGACGACGCATTTCGGGAGTTGGCGATATGGACCGTAGTTCAGGAAAAGACGAGGAATCCGGATGATCCGCCGTCAAACGGAGATATCGCGAATAAGCGCCTGTACGGAGAGTATTCTGCCGAATGGGTCCGCCGACGGTGGAACGAGTATCAGGATGGAGAACATGGCGAAGTAGTTGGAGAGATTCAGCAGGCGATCGCATGACAGCGTCGGCCTCCAATGCGCTCCAACAACTACCAACCCCGTCCCGTATAGTAAGGGGAACCCGCACGATGGGCGATGAATGAAGAAGTATGGGCGATGTTAGCACGAATTTCGGCCAGGGCTCGAACTATATATAATACGCGCGAGAGATTCACCGATGCCAAGTCACAGATCCAATAAGTTCGGTACCGCAGTCGAGAAACGAGTCGTCGATGAATACCGACTCGAGCTATCCCGATCGCCGTGGCACGATGCGCTCATGCAGAACGGGAAGCCGGTCGAAATTAAGAGTACACGTCTCGAGCACGCCGATGGTGGAGCTGGCAACTTCAAGATCTACGAGAAGTATCATCGGAAGCTCCGGCGTCACGATGGCTATTACGTCTTCGGCGTCTACAGACCGTCTCCGTTCAAGGTTCTCAAACTCAAGCGGAAACACTCGTCACAGCTCCCGCGACTCTCCTGGCACGGAGGTGGATCGCACCGAGGGACACAACAGGCGAAGGTCTCGATCGACGCGATTTTCTAATCAGTGTCGACGGCGATATCGGTAGTAACCTCGAAGCTCATTGCTCGCGTTGACAGTGTCTCAGCGATCTCTCGGCGCTGCTCGAGCGTAAGGTCGTCCCGCTTGAGTACCTGACGAGCAGCCTGTACGAACTTCGGAACATCGTCACAGGCGCTCACAACTGCTTTCGTCTTGTTGCAGTCGTAGAAGTCCGCTGCGCGTTCGATGGCATCTCGTCGGTACGCGTAATCTCCGTCGGTCCGAATTCTCATGCTCGTACACACGACCCGGTATCTCCTAGTTTTTTCGACTCACTGAACGGCCCATTCTGCCCCAAATCGACGGAACTTGTCGCCCATTCAGAGATGAATGCCGTTCTCACTAGTAGCCCAACTCGAGATATGCACACGAGGATTCGCGTCTCGTGTGCATATTCGGGAATCGGATTCTATCGACGCACAACCCCTGGCGGCCTCGGAAGGATGAAAACAAATGGAATCCCATCCCCAATACTATATAATTGAGGAGTACGCAGTTCAATTCAACTAGGCCATCAAAATGGCAGATGAACCGGATGAGAAGAATCGGGTTAAGCAAATCGTCCAGGAAGAGTTGAAGGAGAACACTTTCTTTGGACGTTATTGGCTAAACTCGCATGAGTCAGTTTCATTACCACTAAAACTGCTATTTGGGACATTTTTTATGATTTTTCAGGCCGTTATATCTTCCTTAGTGGTAGAGTTCGCCCAATTTCTGATAACTCATCCGATAATGCTCCTTGTGATGGTTCTCTTCTTCTCATTACTTCTCAACGGTGCCTTATATCTACAATATAAAAAGGGACAAGAAAATATTGAGGAGAAACTCACAAAATCTGTCGAAGAAAAAATAGAACAAGATCAAAGAGGCCGGAGACAGTCTGACAGTGGAAGGGTTCTGTTAGATCACAGGCAAAGTAATCTATATAATTTTGAAGACAGGAAGAGACTTTCGGATATAGAGTCTCATTTGGACACACTAGAGAGGAGAATCAAACAGATAGATCATAATCAGAAGGGTCAGAGAGATCTCACCGGCATAGAATCCCGTTTGGAAGAATTGGAGCAGGAGATCCAGCAGACAAATATAGAAGATGGAGATTCACTCTCTGAAGAAATAAGGGAGAATAAAGAATATCTCACTAGGATATATCAGAGACTCATTGAAGTAGAGGAGGAAGTAGGGATAAATAGGCAGTCGAATACGGAATCTGGAACTAACGGAAAGGGTGAGGAAAGTCAAAGTAGTAAGGCCGACAATAGTGCAATTGAGGACACAGACAAAGAATACGAGTTAGAGTAATGCCCGACAAAAATCACTCACAGCATGGTCCTGGTTCGAAGAGGACATCTATTCTTGACCATGCTCCGCAAGAGTTCCTCGAATATTTCGCATCTTCACTCCTAGCAGCTACTATGATATTCTTCATTTTAAACCAATTTAATTATGAGTTAGGGACATCACCAACCATTATAGTTTGGGTGATCTCAACTTTCGCTTTATATCTAGGTAGATTTGGAGAATACGCAGTTTTCCACTTTCCATCTGAGGTATTATCATGGTTAGATCGCACGGATGATGGTGGCAATGAATAGATTGGTCTATTTCGCCTCGAAGCCCGAAACGCAAAATTCTGTACGGTTCTGAGGCAGAGGAGATACCTCTCAGTTGGCGTGGGGCGGTGCGGTGTATTTTGATGAAGTGGCCTTAGCCACACCCCTAACGGGGAACCCGACGGCCCCCGTCGTGGTTCCCCGTCAGGTGTGGCCGGGGCTTGTCCCCGGCCACCCCGCGGCGCGCGCTGGCCGGACTCCAGATACGGCTATTACGCACTGAAAACGTCGAAATAAGGTATTTAGAAGAGTGTTGCCACTGGCCGACCGCCCGCTACAGCCAGCGCCAGGCCGCGCTCTTACCGCGCTCGCCGAGATCGACCTGTGCCGAGCGGAAACGAGCAGGGTCCTTCCCGGCTTCCGTCCACAGGCGGTAGGCTTCCTTCAGACGGCCCTCGACATTCTCGATGTCCTGAAGCCGGAACATCACTCGAGCCTCTTGCCGGTCATCAACATCGACTCCGTGCTTCGCGCACCACGCAACCAGCGCGCTCGTCGTCTCGTCGATCCCGCGCTCGGCTGCCTCGATCGCCTTTGCTCCGGCCTCGACGGCTCGCCGGGTTGCATCACGCGCTTGCTGAACCGCGTCGTGGACTATCTCGGCGACATGGTTCGAGCGAAGCGAGACCGAACCGTATTCGGACTCGACTAACTCGGGAATCCGTTTCAGTGCCCGACGTACGCTATCGACGTGGCGACCGTGTTCCTCAGCGATATCCTGAGGTGACACCTGGCCCCCGTCGGTGACTAACGTCTCCAAAGCGTCCCATTCGACAGGCGAGAGTCCATCTGAGAGGTGTTTCACGACAACGCTCTCTTGGGTTTCGCGTATACGGGTGAGATCCAGTGAGATGACGTTCACCTCCTGCTTCTCGGTCGGATCGAAGTAGGCGTCAGCAACGAACGGCCCATGCCCATCGCCACGATCGTCGTCCGCAGGGTGAACCGGAAGGCCAGCATCGGCCATCACCGAACATACTGTCTCGTCCAGCTGCGCTATCAGGTCCTCGAGGTCGTCGTCGGTGACTCCGATCGTCTCGTCCCATCGACTCACCTGATACGACGCACCGAGCTTCGGGTTCGCCAGCGTCTCGTCGTCGTCCATCCCGGCAGCCTCGCGGCTGTAGTAGTGTTTCACCTCACGGGGAAACGTGTGGCTCGGGAACGCCTCAGCGACTCGTCTCGGGCCGAGTGTGACCGTGTGATAGTAGCCAGGCAAGTGGCGGCCCTTCTCGTCGCGTTCGTTCTGCACGAGTTTCCGATACCCGTCTCGGTCGTTCTCGAGCAAGTGTGCCATACTGGCGATAGGACCGTCTCGAGCGTGGACTGGTCCGGAGCGGTCACTATCCAGACGAACGTACCGCTCGGCGTCCTGTACGTTGCTGAACAGGTGGGGCCGATCGAAGTACCGCCGATGAATTCCGACGGACTCAGCGGCGCGGCACAGCAGTTCGTGGTACCGGCGAAAATCGATATTTGACCCGTTGATCTTGACGTTCACGGCTTCGGTGATCGACTCGGGAACGCTGTACTCCGAGCGCTCGCCCTGGTCGTTCTCGATCTCCATGCCCTGCCAGCGCGGGACGAGGTGCGCGTTGAACGACTGTTCGCTGACCGGGTCCTCTTCCGGATGCCGCGAGACGGAAAACCGGAACTCGCGTATTTCGTTGATCTTGAACGTCGTTCCCTGTGGATTCTCCGGACCGGGATGCACGATACCGCTGTCCTGATAGTACAGTTTGACAACCCAGCGCTCGCTCCCGATCTCGAACTCAGCGACCTGCGATCCACCACCGTCCTTGACCCGCGAATCGCACGCGAAGAACGGCTTCAGCGCGTGGTCGGCGAACAGGTAGTTCGCGGCGAACTCGTGGAAGGCCAGTTCGACGGCCTTCATAGTAGTCCCTCGCGCTCCGCGAAACACGCGGTACAGAGCGGGATCGATTGGCCGAGTCGGCACTTCACTTCCGGCCCAACGTAGTCGCAGTCGTCGCACTCCGGCCAGACCGGCTCCGAATCGGTTTCCGATTCCGCTTCCGATAGTTCGTCAGACGAGTCCTGCGGCTCAAGACCGAAGGCTGTCAGGTCCTCGGTCATGCCGGCGGTCGTCCCTCCAGGTGCGCGCAACGGTGGTCGTACGCTTCCTCGAGAACGACGTTCTCGGGCCGGTTATCCCACGGAATGTGGTTGCAGTGGTGAACGTCGAACTCGTCACCGAACACGTCGCTCGGATCGTTGTCGAGACAGGCGACCAGCTGGTGAATGTACGCCGTCGAGTCGTCGTCACCCACACGGCACCGGACGTATTCGTAGCCGAGTCCGGTCTGCTGCACTGTGACCGTCACGCCGATTCACCTCGAATCTCGAGGGCCCGGCGAACCTCGTCATCGGTTGCCTGATGGGCGGGATGGACAACAACGCTCCTCGTTTCTACGTTGTACAGCCGGCTGGCACGGACGAATACGTCCGTCATCGGTCCACCTCCCCGCCATCGGTGAGTACAGGCGGAACACGCTGTGAGCCCGTCCGTTGCATCCGACGGGAACACCCTCTCGCATGGCCGGCCTCCCCGTCCTTGTTGATCAACCGGGTACAGCGCGCTTCACACTCCGGACACGTGAACTCTCGAGAGGTACGTGGCTCCGGATGAGTCCACACCCGACTCTCGAGTTCATCCGGATCGATATCGGCGAGAAGTTCGTCCAGCGACTTCACGCGAACCACCCCGATTTACTCGTCTCACCGGTAGACGGTGAGGGGGTGCAGCACTGACAGTGCTGAACTCCCGACGAGACCCATCGCTCTATACGATGGGTGTGACGAGAAATCGGGGTGAAAAAGCGGCCGAGAGCACCGAATTCGGCACCTTCGGAACCGACTTTTTTACGGATGGACTCGCCGGGATTTGAACCCGGGGCCTCTTCCTTGCGAAGGAAGCGATCTACCACTGATCTACGAGCCCTCGCACGTTCCTAACCCCGGTTTCTATTTGTAGCTTGTGTTTCGGGGACGGCTCGAGACACGGCACCACGGGGACTATCCCCGAACTGTCTCGCCGATCGACGGATGCGAATAGTACAATCGTGAGTCGAACGATCGTAACTGAGAGAGATGGCCGAATATCGGTAAGTCGCCGCTACACAGTCGTCTGAGAACTATATGGCCGTCTCTACCGAGCGCTCGAGCCGACGGCCAGGACGCGAGCGCGGCCGCCGGCGGCCCCGACCAGGAATCCGGTGAAGTGGGCGATCAGCGCGACGCCGGGCGAGGCGGTGGCGAGGGTGACCGCGACCGCGAGGCCGACGAAAACGAGCAGCGCCAGCCAGTTCGGGACGGCCACGAACGAGGCCAGGCCCGTCGAGAGGCGGTTCGACGCGACGAGATACCCCAGCAGGGCGAAGACAGCACCGCTGGCCCCGAGGACGGACGTCGGCGCGACGGGGACGAACGGCATCGCCGCGAGGACGCCCGTCAGAACGACCTGAGAAACCCCCGCAATCGCGCCCGTGATCGCGAAGAACGCGTGAAAGCGGAGTCGCGTCGTGGCCCGCGCGACCGGCCAGCCGAAGACGATCAGCGCGATCGTGTTCGAGACGAGATGACCCAGCCCGCTGTGGGCGTAGACGCTCGTCACGACCGTCCACGGGTTGGTCGTCAGCGGCGGCGCGAGGACGAAGAAGGTACCCATCACTCCCGCGAACGTGGTGATCCCCTGCGCGACGAAGACGACGGCGAAGACGACGAGCACCTCGAGAATAGGGCTTCCCGAGCCCGTCGCTGCCCCGCCGTCGCCATCGGCATCGGATCGCACGTCGAGTTCGGACCGCGTTCGTGACCGCAAGCGCCTCGCCATACGGACGACTGCGACAGCGAGCGCCAAAAGTCCCGTCACTCACCGGTGGTGCGACCGCTGCCGAGGGCTCGACTGGGCCAGATCGTGGTGGCGAGGGACTGGCCACGTTACCTGCAGCCGAGTTCGATTCGCAGGCATGCGGGCGGTAGAATCGTTCTCTCCTGAGTGAGACGGAGAAACACTTGTCCTGTTCGGAGTCGCGCAGCTATCGCTCGCCGAATAGCGTCTGATGGCCGCAAAAACGGGTAAATAACTCGTATCCGAGTCGATCGGAACGGCCTCGATACGCGGTTAGTCTTCGAGGACGATCTCGATCGAGACGTCGTTCGGCACCTGAATGCGCATGAGCTGTCGGAGTGCGCGTTCGTCGGCGTCCAGATCGATCAGGCGCTTGTGAACGCGCATCTCCCAGTGCTCCCACGTCGCAGTGCCCTCGCCGTCGGGCGATTTCCGGGTCGGCACCTCGAGGGTCTTCGTCGGCAGCGGGATCGGACCGCTCAGGTTGACGCCGGTGTTGTTCGCGATCTCGCGGACGTCGTCACAGATATCGTCGAGGTCGTCTGGACTCGTGCCCGCGAGTCGAACGCGTGCTTGCTGCATTTATTCTTTCTCGTGAACTTCGAGGACCTTTCCGGCGGCGATGGTCTGACCCATGTCGCGGATGGCGAAGCTCCCGAGCTCGGGGATCTCGCTGGACGGCTCGATGCTGAGGGGCTTTTGCGGTCGGATGGTGACCACGGCAGCGTCGCCCGACTGGATGAAGTCGGGGTTCTCCTCGGCGACCTCGCCGCTCGAGGGGTCCATCTTCTTGTCGATGGACTCGATCGTACAGGCGACCTGTGCGGTGTGGGCGTGGAAGACCGGCGTGTAACCGGCCGTGATCACGCTGGGGTGCTGCATGACGACGATCTGCGCCTGGAACGTCTCGGCGACGCTCGGCGGGTCGTCGGCGGGGCCACAGACGTCACCGCGGCGGATGTCGTCCTTGCCGATGCCGCGGACGTTGAATCCGACGTTGTCACCGGGCTCTGCTTTGGGCACCTCTTCGTGGTGCATCTCGATCGTCTTGACCTCGCCGCCCACGTCGCTGGGCTGGAAGGAGACGTTGTCGCCGGTGTTCAGGAGACCGGTCTCGATACGTCCGACGGGGACGGTACCGATACCGGAGATGGTGTAGACGTCCTGAATCGGGAGTCGGAGCGGTGCGTCCGTCGGTGGCTCCGGCTCCGGCAGGTTGTTCAGGGCCTCGAGCAGGATTTCACCGTCGTACCACGGCGTGTTGTCGGACTCCTCGGCGATGTTGTCGCCTTCGAACGCCGAGATCGGGATGAACGAGGCGTCCTCGGTGTTGAACTGGACCTGCTTGAGCAGCTGGTTGACTTCCTCGACGACCTCATCGTACGTCGACTCTTTGTAGTCGACGATGTCCATCTTGTTGATGCCGATGATGAGTTCGTCGATACCGAGGGTTCGAGCCAGGAAAACGTGCTCCTGGGTCTGGGGCGCGACACCGTCGTCAGCGGCGACGACGAGGACGGCGTTGTCCGCCTGGGATGCGCCCGTGATCATGTTCTTCACGAAGTCGCGGTGACCCGGACAGTCGACGATGGTGAAGTCGTACTCGTCGGTGGAGAACTCTTGGTGGGCGATGTCGATGGTGACACCACGCTCTCGCTCCTCGGCGAGGTTGTCCATGACGTAGGCGAACTCGAAGCCGCCCTTGCCCTTCTCTTCCGCTTCTTCGCGGTGCTGTTCGATGACGTGCTCGGGTACGCTCCCCGTCTCGTAGAGGAGTCGTCCCACGAGCGTACTTTTCCCGTGGTCAACGTGACCGATGATGGCCAGGTTCTGGTGTTGGTCGCTCATTGTTGTAGCTCACGCGCAGAGGCGCTTATATCGGTCCCTTTGGCTCGTTGCGGTTAAAACCATTTCGAAAGCGTATTCTGGTGATCCCGACGCCGTCTTGCGGTTTGGCTAGCATTCACACGCCACGGAACGTTCGAGAGACGCCGATTGCCGGTGAGAACCGGCCGCGCGAACGGAGAGTACTCGCCAGAGAACACCGAAATTCCGACGCGCATTCCGTCGACGGTCTCGTCCGACAGAGGAGCCTCGGCAGAGGAGACCCCATCCGACGGGTCCGGTCTCGGTTGCGGTCGATCACACCGAGGTGCGACGGACAGACGAGAGGCGGCATTCGACCGAGACGAGAATCGGAGCGAGTCACAGAAGCAGCCGACCGTTCTCAGAGCGGCGGCAGCCGACCGACGTCCGAGAGCACTGCCGTCGCCGTTTCCGGACCGCCGGCACCGCGGCCGCTCGAGTGCAGTGAGCCTGCGTTTCGCGTTTCGATCTGGACGATGTTTCGCGTGCCGGTCACGGCCAGCGGGCCGTTCTCGGGGACGAGTCGCGGCTCGACGCGGATGCCGTCGCGGGTCGCCTCGCCGATGAGTCGAATCGTGCGGCCGTCCTCGGCGGCGAGATCGAGCGCGCTGCCCGGAATGTTCTGAATCCCGTCGACCGTCGCGTCCTCGAGCGCGAACCCGCCGTCAGCGAGCACGTTCGCGAGGATGACGAACTTGAGCGCGGCGTCGGTGCCATCGACGTCGAACGTCGGGTCGGCCTCGGCGACGCCCAGGTCTTGGGCCTCCGCGAGGACGTGCTCGTAGTCCAGTCCCTCGGCGGCCATCCGGGTGAGGATGAAGTTCGCAGTGCCGTTGAGCACGCCCCGGACCGCGGTGACAGCCTGTGGCGTGCAGTCCTCGATCGTCGAGAGGACCGGAATCGCGCCGCCGACGGTCGCCTCGAATCGAATCGAGCCCGCGTGCTCGGCCTCGAGCGCGCGGAGTTCCTCGTAGCGCTCGGCGACCGGGCCCTTGTTCGCTAGCACGACGTGGCGGTCGGCCTCGAGCGCACGTGAAACGTGCGTGAAGCCGGGTTCGGCGTCGCCGAGCGTCGTCGGCGTCGCTTCGACCAGCACGTCGTACTCGGTGTCGAAGATGTCGTCAGGGTCGCTGGGACCGACGGCCTCGCCGCCGACCTTGCGCTCGAGGGTCTGGTCGACGTCGATCCCGTCGGGATCGATCGCGGCAGTGGTAGAATCGGCCAGTGCGACGACCTCGTGGCCGTATTCGCCGGCGAGGTCGGCGACCGAGCGGCCGACGTCACCGGCACCGAGAATTGCGAGTTTCATCAGGCGTCACCTCCGAGTAGGGGTTCGACGACGGTCAGTTCCTTGTCCGTGCCGATCGAGTTGATAGCCGCGAGCGCCTCCTCGGATCGGCCGGAGTCGATCGCGAGTCGGGCGCGTGCGCTCGAGATATCGCCGGTCCCCTCGGGCGCGGCGAGCGAGAGGTCTAGCACGACAGCCTCGGCCTCGTCCTCGATGCGCGAGAGGGTGTTCGACAGGTCGGTGTCGACGAGGTGGCCGATCAACACGACGTTGATCTCCTCGCCGTAGTGCTCCGCACCGGCCTGAATGACGTTCACGCCGGCGTCGCGGAGCCCCTCGACGATGTCGTCGAACCGGTCGGGCGGACACTCCAGATCGACCTCGACGGGGATGTGGCCGCGGGGCGTGATGTTGCCGCGCTCGTGGTGGATACTCAACAGATTTCCGCCGTTGTCGGCGATGGGAGCGAGCGTGCGAAGCAACTCGCCGGGTTCGTCGACGAGCTCGAGCCGGACGGTATAGGCTCGGAGGCCGCCGTCGGTTTCGGCGTCAGGGTCGTCGCCGGCCTCGGGTGCGTTACCCATCGCCGACACCTCCTGCTTGTAGGCATCTACTCGTCATGATATCTGATGTCCGTAACGGGCGCGTAAAAGGATATAGGACTTCCCAAAACTATCCGTCCCTGTCAACGAGGGTCACACAGTATGGGCTCCTGAACGGGAACGGGTTCGAAGGCTCCTCAGAGGTGATCTTTTCCCGGATTCGACGATCCCCAGTCGCCGCGGCCGCCCTCGGTCCGGTCGACGCCCATGATCGATTCCGGCTGATCGGGGCCGCCGAGACTGTCGCGCGCGTCGGGGACACGCACGGTGACCTCGTCGATCTCGGGCCACGTGATGAGTTCGGCCTCGATGTTGCCCGTCGTCACGTCACTGACCGAACAGCCCTTACAGCCGCCGCCGAGTTCGATGATGACCTCGCCGGTCTCGGGATCGGCCGCCCGCACCGCGCTGGTCCCGCCGTGCATCTGGATGATCGGCATCTCGCGCGCCATGAACTGCTCGACGCGTTCTTTCAGGGACGGCTCGTCCTCGGAATCAGTCATGCGCCATGCTAGGCACTCGAACGGTGAATAAGTTCGGTTGCGCGGTCGAAATCAGCCGAATTAATCCTGAACGTTTCCGCGTCGGCGCAGCCGCTCGAGGGCGATCCCGCCACCGAGGAGGCCGGCGACGCCGGTGAATCCGGGGATCGAGTCGTCGGCGTCCCCGGTCTCGTTCTCGCCGGATTCGCTTCCGTCCTCGTTGCCGTTCGCACTGCCGTCTCCGCTATCGGCTCCGGATCCGTCCTCGTCTCCGTTCGAACCGTCGCTTTCGGCCGTTTCGTTGCCGTCCGTTCCCCAGTCGGCGGGGTCCCGAAGCGACGGCGGGTCGGCCTGTTCGCCGGCCTCGATCGGGAACGTGTAGAGTGCGCCCTCGATGGACGTGTTCGGGATCGCCTCCGTGCTGCTCGCGATGAACGTTTCCCCGGGCTCGGCGACGCGTGCGGTCCAGAACCCCGTCGTTCCGGGATCGCGCCACCAGGCGAGCTGTTCGGGGGCAGTGGGGTCGGAGACGTCGTGGATCTTCACGCCCGCCCGGTACCACGACGAGTAGAGTCGCCCGTCCCGAAGCTCGAAGTTGTGCGACGTCGTCCACATGCCGCCGCTGCGGGACTCATCGGTCGTTCGCGGTGGATCGATCGACCCTCGGTGCGCCGGTCGTTCGGGATCACTTATGTCGTAGAGATCGATTCCGCCCGGCCGATCGGGGTCCTCGCCACCGGTCGCCCAGGCCTCCCGGCCGACCGCCAGCAACTCGCCGGTGTCGTCGATCGCAGCGTAGTGATCGTTGCCCGGTAGCCCGTAGACGGCCTCCTGGCCGCCGATCTCGCGTTGCTCCGCGAGCGTGGTGTCCGAGACGTGGGAGACGTAGCCGGGGTCGTTCGGATCGCTGACGTCGATCAGATAGGTTCCGGCGTTCCAGTAGGGGAGGTAGGCGGTTTCGTCCCGAACGTAGACGTCGTGCAGGTAGCGGGCGAGCCAGTAGACGTCTCGCCAGCCGGATTCGTGTTCCAGCAGGGACCAGTAGCCGAGTTGTGTAATTTCGTCGCCCCCGACGTCGAAAATCACGAGCGGGTTCTGATCGCCCGTGTTCGCGGGGACGAACAGGAGATCGTCCTCGAGATAGCAGTTGTGAATGTGGTACCCGGTCTCGCGTGCGCCGGTCGAGACGGGGTTTGCGGGATCGCTCACGTCGTAGCACCGAAACCCCATCGTCGAAAAGCCGGGATTCGCCGGGCCCGCGGCGATCAGTCGATCACCGTCGACGGTCACGTCGAGGACCTCGGACAGGATACCGCCGCCGATTTCGATGTCGCGCTCCTCGGCGAGAACCGTCGGATCAGCGGGATCGCTCACGTCGACGCATGCGAACCCGGTGGTCGCAGCGACGTACGCGGTCTCGCCGTCGTCGCCGACGACGGCCTCCGCCGCACCGGTAACGGGGACCTGACCGAGCGGTTCGTACGCCTCCTGAACGACCCCACCGCTCGATCGGGACGCCGCCGCTGCGGTCGGACAGGACAGGGCGAGGCCGGCACCACTCGCTCGAAGGAACGCTCTCCGCTCCATAATTACGCCAGCGGAGCGCAGGTATATAGAGGTGGTCACTCGAGGCGCAGACGCTACTCGGCGGAGAGCCAGTATGCGAGCCTCGCCGAGTCTCGCAGTCCGGACGCCGGCCGGGCCGCGAGCGGGTCAGCCCCGCAGTCGTCGTCGGTCCCCGGTCCCCTCGGTCAGGGCGCTCGCCAGCGCGCCTTCGACGACGACGTCGTCGCCGAGATCGGTGACGCGGATCTCGGGGACGTTTGTCATCACCATCTCCGAGACGCGCTCGCGGATGGGATCGACGACGAGCTCCTCGTTGTGTAGGGCGACCGCGCCGCCGAAGGAGACGACGATCGGCGCGAAGGAGTGGACGATGTTGGTCACGCCGATGGCGTTCCAGTGGGCGAGTTGCTCGATGACGTAATCGGCCAGTTCGTCCTCGCCGGCCAGCTCGAAGACGTCCTTCGCCGTGAAGTCCGACCCCTCGAGCGGGAGGCTCGTCGAGATCGTCGGGTCGTCCTCGGCGAGCAGCCGGGCGTAGTCGGGGATGGCATTGCCGGAGCAGTAGGCCTCCCAGTGGCCGTCGCGGCCGCAACCACAGGTCAGGCGACCCTGCGGGTCGACGACGCAGTGGCCGACCTCGCCGACGTTGCCGTCCCAGCCGCTCATCACGGACCCGTCACAGCAGACGCCGGCACCGATCCCCGAGGAGATGGTGATGTAGGCCATGTCGTCCGGGTTGCTGGCGGCGTGAAAGCGCTCGCCGATGACGCCCGCGGCGGTGTCGTTGTGGAGGTGGACGTCCTCGCTGTCGATCAGTTTCGCGATCGGTCCCGTCAGTGGGATCCGGTCGATCGAGTCGGGGAGGTTGGCGGGATCGATCACCGCTCCCTCTGCGAGGTCGAACGGACCGATCGAACCGATTCCGGTGGCGGCGATTCGCTCGGGATCGATCCCGGCGTCGCCACACGCCTCGCGAAGCGTTCGAAGGACCCCTTCCGTCACGTCGATACCCGTCGGGCCGCGTGGTGTGGATCGGCGACTCACGCCGATCGTCGTCCCGTCGGCCTCGGCGACGATGGCCCGGACGTTAGTCGCGCCGAGATCGACGCCCGCATAGTAGACCATTCTATCCTAAGGGACGACCGCGGCCGTACTTAACTACCCAGATTATACTCGGCAACGAGTAGCAATTTCGATACGTTACGGACCCGGTAGCTGCCCGACAGCGAGCGGTCGGCGACACACGTATGGTACAGTATAACATAATTCAGTGTATGGCCACCGACGATACCCGTCCAGATTCGGAGGCGTCTGCCGAGCCGAACCCAACGCTGTCCGACACGGAATGTGAGGCCCTCCACGAGGTCGAACTCGGCCTCGAGTGGGTCCAGCGGGCACAGGGCTGTCTGCTCGAGTTTCACCACGCGACGGGCCACGGGATGGATCACCTCTATCGGGCCGAGGAGTTGCTCAGGGCGACCGGTCACGACGAGTTCGCGGACGCGATTCGAACCGAACTGCTTCCCCACGGCGTCGTCGACGAGGAGCGCTGGTCCTACGACGTCCTCGAGGACTTTCAGGGGACGCTGTTGGCGGAGACGCGATCGCTCGAGCGACGGGTCCGACGGGAACTGGCCGACGGCGAGCGCCACGTCCGCGAGCGCCGACAGGAACGGAAGTGGAAACGACGCGCTGACGAGCGGGACTGAGATGACGCAGTCGAACGAGAGAGGCAGAGACGGAGCGCGGGATTCGAGAGCGGCGCGTCGTCGCTATTCCATCACGTCGAGGTCGCGGAAGTAGGTGACCGGACAGGGCGCCTGCAGGATAATTTCCTGTGAGACGGAGCCGAGAACGGCCTTTTCGGCCGGCGAGCGCCGTCGTCCGCCGACGATCATGCGGTCCGCATCGACGTCGATCGCCATGTCGACGACTTTCGTACTGACTTCGCCGAGCGCGCCCTTGATCTCGTACTCGACGCCGGCCTCCTCGAAGCGGTCGGCCAGTTCGGGCACCGGCGCGCGCTGGGCGGCGACCTCGTCGGGGTCGACGTCGTCGACGCGGGCATCGAATCCGAGGTCGTCGTAGATATCCTCGTACTCCTCTTTGGTGAAGGCGTGGCCGATCACGACCGTCGCACCGAGCGGCTCGGCGATCTCGAGCGCCGTCTCGGCGAGTTCCGGTGCGCGCACTGAGTCCATCGGGCCGACTGCGAGGAGTATCGTATCGATTGCCATACCGTCACAGTGGTGGGGCCACCCGCTTAAGTATTCTCGTCGTCGCAGTATTGCGGAAATCGCGCCGATCGGACGGTCGCGTCGCTATCGCGGCACCGCCGACCATCCGGTGGTATCACCGTTCGAACGCGTCGATCGGATCAGTCCGCCGCTTCGTCGTGTCGGACGAACGTGACGGGACACGGTGCCGACAGCAACACCTCCTGTGCCGTCGAGCCGAAGACCGCTTTGCCGGTCGGCGACCGGCGTCGCCCGCCGACGACGACCCGATCCGCGCCGGTGCTGGCCGCCAGATCGACGATCGTCGGTCCGTGTTCGCCGACCGCGCCCCGGACCTCGTAGTCGACGTCGTGTTCGTCGAGGATCGCTTGCAGGTCGTGGATCGTCGCGTGGCGCGCCGCCACTGCATCGGGATCGATCTCGTCTACGTCGGGATCGAACTCGAGGCGGTCGATCACGTCGTCGTACTCGCTGCTGGTAAAGACGTGTGCGAGGACGACGGTCGCATCGGACGGTTTCGCTACCTCGAGGACGGCTTCGGCCAGTTGAGCGCTGCGGTCGGCGTCGCCGGGGCCGACGGCGAGTAACACTGTGTCTAGCATAGATGACGGATTGATCGTGCACCGCCGTAAATCCGCGGGTCACGGAATCCGCCGTCGCAGCGATGCGATCGAGACCCGATTTCCGGGCGATTTTTCCACGCCGTCGCCGACTGCCACTGCATGGAGGGACCCGATCTCGCAGGACAGACGGTACTCGTCACGGGGAGCGCCAAAGGCGTCGGTCGCGAACTCCTGCTCGCGACGGCCGACTGCGGCGCGCGGACGGCGGTTCACTACCACACGAGCGCCGACGCCGCACGCGAGGCGGCCGACGAGGCCCGCGAACGCGGTGCGGAGGCGGCGATGACGATCCAGGGCGACGTGACGGATCCCGACAGCGTCGACGGCCTCTTCGCGGCCGTCGAGGCCGAACTCGGCGGCGTCGACGTACTGGTCAACAACGTCGGCGACTTCGCGCCCGCCCACTGGGTCGACCTCGAGTTCGAGGACTGGAACCGCGTCCTCGAGACCAACCTCAACGGGACCTACCTCTGTTCGAAGCGAGCGCTACCCGGGATGCGAGAGGCCGACTACGGCCGAATCGTGAATATCGGCTACGCCTCGAGCGAGCGGGCCATGGTCAGCCCGAAGAACTTCCCCTACTTCGTCGCGAAGGCGGGCGTATTGATGTTCACGCGCATGCTCGCGGCGGACACGCAGGACGACGGGATCACCGTCAACGCCGTCTCGCCCTACGTCGTGGAGAACTCCGACGAGTTCCCCGAGGAACTGCCCCGCGATCGGCCCGCGAGCTTCGAGGACCTGATCGCGCCGCTGTACTTCTTCCTCGATCCGGACAGCGAGTACGTCAGCGGCGAAAATATCGAGGTCGACGGCGGCTGGTTGCCCGAGTCGGTGTGAGCCGATCGAACCGCGGCGCATCGCGCCGCGGGTAGTTTTTGGTCCAGATTTTTGCGAGGAGCGGGTTTCGAGCGACGTGCGCCGTGCGAAGCGAGAACCCCCGACGCAGTAAAAAGGTGGGTGTAGAACCTCGAGGTCGACGGCGGCTGGGTGCCCGAGACGGTGTGAGCCGTCGACGCTGTTTGGCTACGGCTTTTCCCGCCGTCGGCCCCTGCTCACGGTATGGTTCTCCCGATCGCGATGGGGTGGCGACACCTGCTCTTCGCCAACTGGCCCGTCGATCCCGCAGTCGTGGCGGAGCGACTCCCGGATAGCCTCACCGTCGAGACCTACGACGGCCGGGCGTGGCTGTCGGTCGTTCCGTATCTGAACGTCGACGTTCGCCCGCGGGGACTCCCCGCGAGCGTCGGCGTCGAACTCCCCGAACTCAACCTCCGGACGTACGTCAGCCGGGACGGCGAGTCCGGCGTCTACTTCTTCAGTCTCGACGCGGAGGGTGTCCTCGGGGTGGTCGGCGCGCGTCTCTTCCACCGGCTCCCATACTACTACGCCGACGTGGAGATAACCGAGACCGACCGCGGTATCGCGTTTACGAGCGAGCGCCGTCATCCGGGCGCGGCTCCCGCCCGGTTCGCGGGGACTTACGAGCCGATCGGCGATCCGTTCGTCCCCGAACCCGGCTCGCTGGCGGCGTTTCTCACCGAACACTACCGCTACTACACGACGGCTCGAGACGGGACCCTTCGCTACGCCGACATCGACCACGAGCGATGGAGGCTGCGGGAGGTAGCCGTCGATATCGGGACGAACACGCTCTTCGAGGCGAACGGGTTCGAACGTCCCGCGGGGTCACCGATCTGTTACTACGGTCGCGGCGTCGATATCACGTCGTCGCGAAACCGTCGGTGGAAGTGAGCGCTCGAGGACCGATCGATATACTTCGCTCGCGATCGTTCGCCGACCCGTGAGACCGGTGATCGGACGCGAGAATCGAACGAGGTGGTTCTATCGTGAGTGACATCGAATCCGATGCGGCCCTCATTTTGATCGACTTCCAGCGTGGGTTCGACGCCCCCTCGTGGGGCGACCGAAACAACTCCGACGCCGAAGCGAACGCGGCTCGCCTGCTCGAGCGCTGGCGCGAGACCGATCGTCCGATCGTTCACGTTCGTCACGATTCGACGGAGCCCGACTCGCCGCTTCGCGGCGACCGGTCGGGATTCGCGTTCAAATCGGAGACGGAACCGCTCGAGGGCGAGGCGACGATCGTCAAATCGGTCAACAGCGCGTTCATCGGAACGAACCTCGAGGAGCGACTCCGCGAACGGGGCCTCGAAACGCTCGTGATCGGCGGGCTCACGACGGACCACTGCGTCTCGACGAGTACGCGGATGGCGGAGAACCTCGGCTTCGACCCGATCCTCGTCAGCGACGCGACGGCGACCTTCGAGCGGACGTTCGACGGCGAGACGTTCGACGCGGGGACGGTCCACCGCACGGCTATGGCCCACCTCGAGGGGGAGTTCGCCGAGGTGGCGACGACCGCCGAGCTCCTCGGGGAGCGTTCCCGACCCGGAAACGCCTGAACGCGACGTTCGGCTCGGGTCCCGCGCAATCAGTGATATTCCACACCATACTTAACCGGGTACCCGCCCTCGAGTCGCGTATGCGAGTCGCAGTCGCCGGCACGTTCGGGCCGCTCCACGACGGTCATCGGGCCCTCTTCGAGCACGCGCTCCGGTTCGGCGAGGACGGCGTGGTGGTCGCACTGACCAGCGACGAACTGGCGGTCGAGACGCGTCACGAACCCCGCCCCGTTCCGTCGCTCGAGGAGCGAACGCGAACCGTGACCGCGGAAATCGCCGCGCTCGACGAGTGGGACCGCGACGTCGAGGTCCGCACTCTCGAGAGCGAGTACGGCATCGCGACCGACGAGCCGTCGATCGACGCGCTGGTGGTCTCCCCCGAGACGGCCCCCGAACTCGAGGCGATCAACGACCGGCGACGCGAGCGGGGCTTCGAGCCGCTGTCCGGGATCGTCGCGCCCTACGTCTACGCCGCCGACGGCGAGCGGATCTCCTCGACCCGGATCGTCGCGGGGGAGATCGACGAACACGGACGGGTGCTCGAGTGAGTCCGATCCCGTCTGCGGACGCGAGGACGCCGCTCACACGAACGTCAGCGGTACCATGACCAGAATCCCGACGACGATACCGCCCGCGAGTTCCGGCTTCCCGCCCCGTGGAAGTCGCTCGCCGATCTCGAGCGCCTCGGGGACGAACTCCGTGAGCACGAGATAGATCATCGCACCGGCGGCGAAGCCGAAGCCGTATGGCAGGAACTCCCGCGCGTAGCGGACGAAGCCGAACGCGAGGACGGCCCCGATCGGCTGTGGCAGGCTCGAGAAGACGGCCCACCAGACGAGCTTCCAGTTCGCGACGTCCATCGAGCGCAGGGGGATCGAGATCGCGGTCCCCTCCGGAACGTTGTGGATCGAGATCGCGATCGTCATGAAGATCGCCAGTACCGGGATGGTAAAGCCGAGAAACTGGGTGCCGCCCTCGAGACCGAGATCGGCGAAGGAGACGCCGATGGCCACGCCCTCCGGGAAACTGTGGACGGTCAGAATCCCGAGAATGAGGACGAGCTTCTTGAAATCGGCCTCTTCGTACCGCTTCGGATCGATATCGGCGTCCAGAAGTACGTCGTGGGCGATGACCACGAGCGCGACGCCGGCCGCCATCCCGATCGCGATCTCGAGGGGCGTCCCCTCGGCCAGCCCCTCCTCGACGAGGCCGAACAGCGACGCCGAGACCATGATTCCCGAGGAGAGCCCCCAGAGAACGACGTTTCGGCGGTCGCTGATCCCCTCGAAAAAGAAAAACGGGAGCGCGCCGAGCCCGGTCGCCAGCGCCGTAATGAGTCCAGCAACGAACACCAGCGCGAGATTCTCGAGGAGCGCCATCCGTCGGAAAGTGGACTCGAAGACATAAATCGGCGGCGGAGGCAGCGTCTATAGCCGTTTCGTCGCGATTGACACCGTCGTATGAGGGGAGCGGGGCGGTGAGGGACCATCACCGACCCCGCCGACCGGTACCGTCAACAGCCGTCCGTCGAATAATTCGGATATGTCACTGTGGCGATCCCGTCGTACCGGCTACTATCTCGGGCTGGTAGTCGTAACGACCGTCATCTCGACGTTACTCTACAACTACGGGATGGCGACGTGGGAGAACGATCCGCAGCCGCTCTACCGGTCGCTCGAGATCGTCTTCCAGACGTATACCACGACCGGATACGGCGAGGACGCGGGGTGGGCGACACCCCAGATGAACCTGCTGATGATCGCGCTGCAACTCACGGGCATCGGGCTGATCCTGACGGGGGTCGACGTCTTCGCCGTCCCGTGGCTCCGAAACGCGCTCGCGACGACGGCCCCGACGGCCGCACCCGACGTCGAGGACCACGTCATCCTCGGTGAGTACACATCGCGTGGCGAGGCGTTCATCGAGGAACTCGAGTCCCGCGGCGAGGAGTACGTCGTCGTCGAATCCGACGAGGAGACGGCGAGGGCGTTACACGAGGACGAGTACCGCGTCGTCTACGGGGATCCGGAATCGATGGCGACCCTCGAGAACGCCGGCATCGAGCGGGCGACGGCGGTCGTGGCCGACGCGGCCGACGACGTGAACGCGAGCATCGTCCTCTCGGCGCGCGAGGCGAACCCGGACGTCCGGATCGTGACGCTGGTCGAAGACCGGCGGCTCGGGGAGTACCACCGGATCGCGGGCGCGGACGAGGTGCTCTCGCCGCGCCAGTTGCTCGGCGAGAGCGTCGCCCACCGGGTTCCGACGGCCGTGACGACCGCGGTCGACGAGGGGATCGAGATCGGCGACGACCTGGAGTTAGTGGAGCTCTCGATCGCCGAGGGGAGCGATCTGGCCGGTCGCACCGCCGGCGAGGTCCGGCTGCGGGAGCGCTTCGGCGTGGACGGGATCGGTGCCTGGGTCGAGGGCGAGTTCGAGAGTCCGATTCCGCCCGACCGCGAACTCGACGCGGGGACGCGACTCCTCGTCGCGGGCGAACCGGGTCGGATCGACGAGTTACGGGCGGAGGCGGCGTCGACGGTCCAGCCGTTCTCGGCCCAGCACGTCGTGATCGCGGGCTACGGGGAAGCGGGCGCGGCGGCGGGCGACGCGCTCGCCGAGACGAACACGCGGGTGACCGTCCTCGACAGCGCCGACAAGGCGGGCGTCGACGTCGTCGGTGACGCTCGCGATCCGGACGCAGTCCGCGAGGCCGGCGTCGACGACGCGTCGGCCGTGATCGTCACCCTCGACGACGATACGACGGCCGTCTTCGCGACGCTCGTCGTCCGCGACCTGAACCCGTCGATCGACATCGTCGTCCGGGCGAACGACGCCGACAACGTCCGGAAACTGTACCGGGCGGGCGCCGACTACGTGCAGTCACTGGCCACCGTCAGCGGACGGATGCTCGCCTCGACGGTCTTCGAGGACGAAGACGTACTGGCCGTCGACAGACAGATCGACGTCGTGAAACTCCCCGCCGGGCGGCTGGCCGGGCGGACGGTCGTCGACGCCGACGTTCGCTCCCGGACGGGAGGGACGGTCGTCGCCGCAGTCAGGAACGGCGAGACGATATCCGAGTTCGATCCGGCGACGTTCGTCTTCGAGGAGGGCGACGACGTCGTGCTCGTCGGCACCGACGAGAGCGTCCGGTCCTTCGAGGCACAGTTTCTCGCCTGAGAGCACGGTCGACGGGACCCTACAGCAGGGAGCCGAGATCGAAGTCCAGCCGCTGTTTCGCGAGGTCGACGAGCAACGGGACGTCTCCGGGCTCGAGCAGTCTCGCGATGGCACGGACGTTACCCTTGTTCGCCTCGGCCAGCGTGTCGTCGTCGAGCCGCTGGAGGTCCCGCATGAGGTCATCGTAGCGCTCGTTCGGTGCGAGATAGAGGAGCTGCGTCATGAGCAGCCGGCTCTTGGCGTTGGGCGCGACGTCGCGGTGCCAGAGCGTGTCGTAGACCTCGAGGTTCTCGGCGGTCGGCTCGACGCCGTCGTGTTTGAGGACGCTATCGGCGGTGGCGGCAGCCGCTCGACCGGACTGCATGCACTTGTTGATCCCTTCGCCCCAGAGCGGGTCGAGGGTCGGGACGGTGTCGCCGATCGCCATGAACCGATCGGTGTGGAGGTCCGTCGGCTCCTGAATGTGGGCCGAGCCGCGGTGCTGTTTGCCCTCGATCGGTTCGGCGTTCCGGAACCGCGGATCCGTCTCGAGCCAGTGAGAGAGGTAGTCGTCGATGGTGAAATCGTCGCGACTGTACCGGTCGTGGCTGCCGTTCTGGATGTAACAGAGGCCGACCTTGGCGGTGTCCTCGCCCGTGTGGAAGATCCAGGAGTAGCCGCCGGGAGCGATCTCGTGGTCCAGTCGCAACATCATGGCGTCGCGCAGGTCCGCGAAGCCGGGGCGGTCGATGTCGATCCCCTCGAACTCGTACTCGATGCCGATGGCGTGGTTCTCGCGCTTGAGATCGACGATGCCGAGTTTCTTCGCGATGGGTGCGCTCGGGCCCGTCGCGTCGATGACGATGTCGCCGTAGACCTCCTCGTCGCCGTTGTAGGTGACGCCGACGATCTCGCCGTTCTCCATGATCGGCGCGGTGACGCGAGCGTCGAACCGGTACTCGGCACCGTCGTCGCGGCCGTCTTTCACCAGATAGCGTTTGAAGTCCGCGAACTCCAGGACCGCGCCGGTCTGGTCGCGAACGAAGTGTTCGGTCGGCGACTCGAGGACGACGCTGTCGGTGTACTGCATCACGACGTCGTCGGGGATGCCGAAGGCGGCCATCATGGAGTGGAACGTCCCCGCGGTAGACTTGTTACTCTGGCGCGGGAACTCGTCCTCGGCCTCGGTCTCGAGGACGACGACGTCGTACCCTCTGGCGGCGAGATCGCGGGCACACTGTGCGCCGGCGGGACCGGCACCGGCGATGACTACGTCGTAGCGGTCGTTCATGTAATCCAGACTGTGGTGGACCTTAATTAGTTTGTCCTGTTACGGTCGCCGGTACGCGGCGGAATCCCTTGAGTACCGGCCCTGACGCTTGGAGAGCGTGCGACCGCGAGTACAGCGTCGGTATCGCGTGACACTCCGTCTCCCAGACAGATCGAACGGGGCCAGTCGAGAGCGACTCGAGGCGGTGATCGACGACTGCTCGTCACGGGCGACGGCTGACCGGAATCGCGACGCCGTGGACGTCGGTCGATGGGCGAACCAGACTCGAGCGATCGCCTCGGTGCCGATTGTCCGCTCGTCCTCCGCGAGCCCGGTCAGATCGAACCGGTATTCGGATCGGAGCCAGGTCAGGAAGTCGTCGGACGGCGTCGTCGCCGCTTCGATCCGGAATTCGGCTTCCGTCAGCGCCCGGTCGACCGTTTTCGTCAGTGAGAGCGTGTAGGACGCTCCATCGTACTCGAGGTCCGAAGTCGAACGAGTCGAACCGACCGCTAACGGACGATCGTCACCGGGACCGGGGCTTGTCGAGCGATTCGTTCCGCGACGCTGCCCAACAACACCCTCGAGAACCCGGTTCGACCGTGACTGCCGACGATGATCCGGTCCACGTCGTTGGCCGCGGCGTAGTCGACGACGGCGTCGGACGGCTGGCCGACGATCGTCTCCGTCTCGAGCGTGCAACCGTGGTCGGCCGCGCGGTCCTCGGCTTCCGCGAGCAGTTCTTGGGCGGCCTCCTGCTGGCGCTCGAGCAACACGTCCGGGCCGAGGTGTGCCACCTCGCCGTAGCCGCTGTCGGTCGGATCGACGGCGTGGACGACCGTGAGCTCGTCGTCGGGATGTTCCGTACACGCGAAGTCGAGCGCTTCCCACCCCGGGTCGGAGTCGTCGAGCGCGACCAGCAGGTGCATACCGATCGATACGGGAACCAACTACTTGAGTGTCATCCTCTATCACATTCAGTCGACCGGGGGCGACTCGAAGATTCGCGAACGGGAGCGCGGTCGGCGAACGGAATCGGCGGTCAGCGAGGCGAGTCGATGGTCGCGGAATTGCGGTGCACCGGTGACGCGGCTCTCGGTCTCGTCGCTGACCCGCTATGATCGTCTCCGCGAACGCGAGCGACGTCGTCAATCGCTTCTCGTCCGTCTCGAAAGTGCTGCGGAAATCGGGGTACTCGACCCCCGTCCCCTCACTCGGAGTAGCCTTCCTGTAGGAACGCCCCTTCGGTCTCGTACATCGAGACCAGTTCCTCGATGAGTTCCTCGGGGGACTGGCCCTCCTCGCAGTGGCTGTCGAGTCGGTCCTTCAGGTCGTCGCTGATCTCGAGCGTGTGTGTCATGGTCGGAGTGGGAGTCGCGGCGCGATCGGAACGGGTCGAACGCGTCGGCTGTATCGTCGGGAGCCAGCGACAAATAGTCCCGGGACGCGTGTGCAGCCGAAATCGGCCGCCGTGGAGCGGCCGGCGGTAATCGGGACGGGCTCGGACGGACACCGGCACGGGACGGCCGTTCGTTTACCCGGGTGGTCGCGGTAGGGAACGACTATGACAGCGCCACTGACCGACGACGCGGTCGGCAAGACGGTCGTCGACGTCGAGGGAAAGGAACTCGGCATCGTCGCGAAAGTCGAAAACGACAGGGCCTACGTCGACCCGAACCCCAGCCTGGCGGAGCAGGTACTCGCCTCCGTCGGCTGGGAGGGGGAAGGCGAGGAAGACTACGTCGTCACCGAGGACATGCTCCAGCGGGTCGACAACGAAGTGGTCCTGCGGGGCGAACTCTAGGTGACATCGGCGGCCCCAAATCCGACCGCTGTGAACGCTGATCTCGCACGGCCGTCCGGCGGTCGTTGCGGGCCGCGGTCGTACGGGACGAGCGACGGTGAAATATGAGTCACGAACCACTCGATGCGATCGATCGAGAGATCCTCCATCAGTTACAGCAGAACGCGAGACGGCCGATCACGGCCATCGCCGAGGCGGTGAACGTCGCGGACAACACCGTCCGAAATCGAATCGATAAGCTCGAAGCAGCGGGCGTTATCGACGGGTATAGCGCCGACGTAAACTACGACTGAGCCGGCGTCCAGCACCACTACCTGTTCGTCTGTACGGCTCGCGTCAGTGAACGGGAAACGCTCGCGGCGAAAGCCCATCGGATGCCCGGCGTAGTCGGGGTGACGACGCTCATGACCGGCAGTATGAACGTCTACGTCACGGCTGCAGCGCCCGACAAGCAGACGATTACCGATATCGCCTATCGATTGGACGAAGTCGGTCTCTCGATCGACCGGGAACACCTCATCTGGAAACAGGAGTCCGATCCGTATACCGGGTTCCAGTTCGAAGGGAACGACTAGTTCTCGATCAGATATCTCCTCATTTATTCACTAGTGGAGCGTGAGAAACGGAGTTCGATATTTGCAATACGCTTATACGGGTAGTGAGGCTTTTATCTACAGCGCGACTCGAGGGTGGCAGAGACTTCCAACATGAATCGAGACCCCACCCGTCGGCTGACGTACACTGTGCTGGTGGTGGAACCCGACCCAGACGATGCACGCCGCTTCCGGGACCGATTCGACGACATCGATGCCGTCCGTTCGGTTCAGGTCGCCGCCGACAGAGACGCCGCTCTCGACTGCATCTACCAGCGCGGCACGCGTGCGGACTCTCCGATTCCCGATTTCGTTCTCCTCGGACTCGATCTGCCGGCCGAACGGAGCTACGAGTTGGTTTCGAAACTGAAAACGGATCCGGACGTGCGATCCATTCCCGTCGTCGCCATGTCGAGAGCGGACGACGCCGAAACGGTCGCGAAGTCGTACGAGCGGAACGCGAACGCGCACGTTTCGAAACCGAACGACACGGCCGGATTCGATCGGCTCGTTCGAATGCTAGAACTGTTCTGGTTCGATACCGCTCAGTTACCGCATTCAGCAGCGAACTGACGCCGCCCAAGCGCGGCTCACAGACCGTCTCGATCCTCACTCGAGTGACCCCTCGTCGAGCGACTGTTCGCGCCAGGTCGTCCAGTCGTAGAGCCGCTCGAGTTCGCCCCCTTGCTGGCGGATCGCGACGGCGGTGTCGAACAGGAAGGCGGCGACGAGCGACGTCCCGACGAGCCAGGCGGCGTCGGCGAGCGCGCCGTAGCCGGTCGCGTAACTCGTCACCAGATCGACGAACACGATCGCCGCGACGCAGACGATCGCCGGCAGCAGGTGGCGGGTCAGCGCGGCGAACGTCGTCCCCTCGTGGACGCGGACGGCCTGAACCCCGTAGAGCACCGCCCACGCGGAGGTGACGACCCAGCCGACCGCGACGACCAGCCGAGTCGCGGCGGTCTCGACGAGGAAGGTGCCCCACCAGGCGGCCACGAAGCCGACGATAACGACGTAGTCGGCCCACGCGGGCATTAATCGGGAGCGATCGCCGCCGGCCGGCTGCTCGTGGTACATCGCGCGGATCGCCAGCGCGAGAAAGAGGATAAAGAACAGGACCGCACCGTCGACGAACCGGCGGATCCAATCGGGCTCGAGCAATAGCGAGGCGACACCGGCGACGGCGTAGACGATCGCCGCACCGATCCCGATCAGGAGATACCACTGCTCGGTTCGAGCCTCGACGGCCAAGACCTCGCGGACGTAGATCGTCGCGTAGTAGAGCAACACCACCGCTGCGATACCCATCGCGAGATACGCGAACAGCCGTCCGATCGCGACCGTCGCGGCCGGGTCACTGGTATCGAACGCAATCGACGGAATCGGGGCGAACACCATCGGGTGAAACTGGCGGCCGAACCGGTATAAGTATACAGCCCCGTTTCCGGTAGTCGGGAAGGCACCGGCGTTCACCGTCCGCTTCCCAGCAGACGAGATCGGGCACCGGTAGACGACCTGCGCGGACGGTGCAGCGGAACGGCAGTGGCAGTCGCGTTCTCGGAGCGTTCGCGACAGACGCGGGCCGTTCCCCACCGTACTGGACGGTTTCGGCTGTCTCAGTCTCAATACGGGTGGAAAAATCGATTCGAAGCGGGTCAGTCCCGCTCACGGATCTTCGTCGTAGACGTCTCGGGTGGGCTCGCCGCTGACGTCGATGACGCCGAGCGCGCCGCGGCGGGCCGCGCGGGTCAGCGCGTGGTCGACGATCTTGACCGGCCCGGGCACCGGGAACTCCATCTCGGCGGCGGCCGTCGTCCCCGGCGCGACGGGTGCGGTTTCGATATTGCGCTCGGGTTCGGTCAGGAGGTCGCCATCGCGGTAGTAGCGGCTCCAGACGTTCCCGATCGGGTGGAGCGAGCTCAGCAGGTTCGGGCCGCCGTTGGCGAAGTACACCCGTGCGGTTTCACCGGTCTCGGCCTGCATCGGCTGGCCGCCGTCGGGGGCGAATCCGTAGGCCTGGCCGTTGAACACGACGTAGGTCGGCTGTTCGGCGAGCATGGCGTCGAAGTCGAAGCCGTGGTGGCCTTTCTCGCCGACGTCGCCGTCGGTGTAGATCTCGTGCTGGCCGAGGTAGTACTCGGTGTCGACCTCGGGGAGGCCGTCCTCGGGCTCGACGAGGATCGAGCCGAACATCCCACTGCTGATGTGCTGGTCCATGTTCGGGATCGCACAGTGGTAGATGAACACCCCCGCGTAGTCAGCGGTGAAGCTGATCTGGGTGGGGTCGTCGCCGGGCGCGATCGTGGTCGCGTCGGCGCCGCCGCCGGGGCCGTAGACCGCGTGGAAGTCCATGTTGTGGGCGGCCACGTTCAGGTCCTCGGGCACCTCGAAGGTGAGGTTCACCCGGTCGCCGCGCCGGACCCGGACCATCGGGCCCGGGACCTGCCCTTCGAAGGTCATGTAGTCGAAGGTGACCCCCGGCTCGATCTCGGCGGTCACCCGCTCGGTCCGGATCGTGACGTCGTGTTCGCGGGGCTCGTCCCAGTCGACCGGTGGGGGAATGTCCGTCGGATCCCGGGCGATCCGGTCGACGTCGGCCGTTTTCGCCGCCGGCAGTCCCTCCTCAGCCGCCGGCTCGTCGGTTCCAGCACTGTTCTCCTCCGTGTCGCCACCGAGACAGCCGGCCACCGCCAGCGCGCCGGTCGCCCCGATCGCCTGCAGTACGTGCCGTCGGTTGAGTTGGGATTGGGTCATTGTTCTTCTCCTCAGTTACTCGTAGGGTAGACATACGTTCAATCGTATCGACGATTCCCGAGAATCGGTAAGCGAATCGGCCGTTCCCCGTATATCGTGGGCGTTTATATACGTCCGCGGGACGACCGCTCGTCACCCACTGGGGCTGCCGCGATGGCTAACCGCCAGAACGAACACGGAACCTGACGAATGACCACGCGATGGATCCGATCGAGATACGCGAGGCGATGCCGGCCCTCGAGTCGGGCGTCTACTGCAACTGGGGTGCCGGCGGGCCGAGTCCCCGCCGAGTCGTCGCAGCGGCCGAATCGGCGCTCGAGCACCACGAGTACGAGGTACCCGCGGCGGAGGGGATGTATCCCGCGGCGTTCGACGTCTACGACGAGGCGCGGACGGCCGTCGCCGACCTGATCGGGGCCGAGCCGGGCGAGATCGCGCTCACCCAGAGCACGACCGACGGGATCAACCGAGTCGCGGGCGCGTTCGACTGGAGCGAGGACGACGTCGTCGTCCGGACCGACCTCGAGCATTCGGCGGGGATCCTGCCGTGGCAGCGCCTCGAGCGCGAGCACGGCGTCGAAGTGCGGGTCCTCGAGACCGTGGACGGACGCCTCGATCTCGCGGACGTGAAAGCGGCGGCCGAAGGCGCGACGCTGTTCTGCGTGAGTTCGCTCACCTGGACCCACGGGACGCGACTGCCGATCCGAGCGGTCGTCGACATCGCCCACGACGCCGGCGCGCTGGCACTGGTCGACGCCGTGCAGTCGCCCGGACAGGTTCCAGTCGACGTCCGCGAGTGGGACGCCGACTTCGTCGTGGCGGCGGGACACAAGTGGCTGCTCGGCCCCTTCGGTGCCGGGTTCCTGTACGTTCGCGAGGGAGTCGAGCGAGACCTCGTCCCCGCCGCGATCGGCTACCGCAGCGTCGACGACGAGAACGCCAGCGACTATCGGTACGCGGCGGGAGCGCGACGGTTCGAGGTCGGCACCGCGAGCCCCGCTCCGTACGCCGGGCTCACGGAAGCGATCGACGTGGTCGAAGACGTCGGTCTCGAGACGATTCAACGGCGAATCGAGACGCTCACCGACCGGCTCAAAGACGGCGTTCCGGACGACCGACTGCTGAGTCCCCCAGAGTACGAGTCCGGACTAGTGACGATCGCCGCCGACGACCCCGAGGGAACCGTCGACCGGCTCGCCGACCGGGGAATCGTCGTTCGACCGTTACCGACCCCGGAGGCGGTCCGCGCGTCGGTCCACGCGTTCAACAGCGAGGGGGACGTGGACGCGCTGCTCGAGGCGCTATAGGTGATTCGGCGGAGGAAATCGCGATCCTCGGCGACGCGTCAGTCGGCGGCCCGTCGCTCCTGTAAGGCGGCCTGTACGTCGCCGTACCGTTCGAATCGATCGGCACCGACGTAATCGACGGTGTCCTGGAGGTACCGGACGAGTTGCTCGCCGATCTGCCGCTGGTCGTATCCGTCGAACGGCTGCTCGTCGTAGACGGGATCGGCGAGCAGCCGGTTCTCGACGTACTCCTCGATGCGCGGTTCGTAGACGTCCGCGACGATGTCGGGTTCGGCTTCGGCGAGTTGCTTCATGACCCACCGTCCGTTCTCGATGTGTCGGGTCTCGTCCTGTCGGACCTTGCCGATCGCCGCCTGGAACGACTCGAGGACGACGTCCCGTCCCATCGCCTCGGCTTTCAGTTCGATCATCTGGTCGAAACTGAGATAGCCGCCGCGGGCGAGCTGTGCCTCGACGATCCCCATGTAGTTCAGGTACGCTTCGCCGAGCGCGTAGACGAGTTCGGTCCGATCACCGCCTTCGATCGCCGCCACGAGGTCGTCCGCGGTGTCGTAGAGATCGTCCGTGCTGTACCCCTGCTCCTGATACCCGCCCTCGCGGTACGGAGCCGTCTCCTGCGTGCCGAAGACCTCCTCGAAGTAGCGGCTGAAGAAGTCGGTGTGCTTCGCCTCCTCGTACACCTGCTGGGCTAAGAACATCTCCTCTTGAACGGTATCGAACGGCATCTCCTCGTTCGGCAGCGCGTCCAGCGCCATCATATACGGCGCGAGCGTCCGCGTCACGTCCTCCTCACCGTCGTAGAACCCCGAACACGTCGCGAGGAACCGGTGCTGTTCGGCCTCGGAGAATCGGGACCAGTCCTCTCGGTCCCGCTCGAGATCGTACTCGTCAGGGTCCCAGGTGCCCTCTCGTTTCCCCTTCCGGTAGAGCTCGTAGGACGTCTCGCGGTCGCCGTAGTCGATCGCCATGTGTCGGCCGTACAACACGATCGATAATGAGGATTTGGGTGAGTATCACTATCGCGGATCGGGCGTCGAAGATGAGGGGAACAGCGGTATTGCCGACGGCCTTAGTTCCGCTCAAACCGACTATTCGGTCCCTGAATCGGCCGACGCAGCCGCCTCGACCATCGTCTCCCGTTCGTCGAAGTAGACCGGCGCGTCGGCGTCGGCTTCGAACTCGATGACGCGAGTCAGCGCCTCCTCGCCGTCGTCGACCGTCGACGACAGCTCTTCGGCCAGTTCGGAGTAGTCGGCGGCCAGCGCCTGAAACGCCTGCATTCGTGCCTGCTTCGCCTCGACGAGGAGTTGTTTCTCCTCGAGTTCCTCCTGTAACTCCTCGATCGCCGCGACGTCGACCTCGCCGGCGTCCGGCACGTCCGCGGTCGAGGGCGTTTCGGTCGCCTCGACTTCGTCGGGCAGCGCCTCGAGGCGCGACCGGATCTCGGCCATCTCCTGATCGATCTCGTCGAGGAGGTCGTCTGCCTCCTCGCCCATCGTCGCGACGCTGCCCGAGAGCAGGCCGGCCTGGGTGCGGCAGTACTCGACGACGTCCTCGACCGCGAGTGTGTCCGCGGCGTCCTCGCTCATGGTCGCCCTTGGGACCGTCGGCCGAAGTCACTTTGGTCCGCCGTCGACGGAGAACGCGCTACGCTGCTCCCCGCTCTTCACGAGAGCGATCGCTTCACTGGCGGCCGTCCGTACCGAAATCGGCTGCTTCGTTTCAATTGGACTACGGAACCGAGATCACTCGAGCAGTGCGGCGGCCTCGCGGAACCGCTCCTCGTGGACCGGTCGAAAGGTCTCGTCGGACGTGTCGAATTCGGCCGGCGTCCAGAACCGCGCGTCCGTCGCGTCGCTGCCCGCGTCCGGCTCCCCCTCGGCGTCGGCGCGGTCGGCCACGTAGTGGACCGTCACAACGTGTTTGCCCGCCCGAGGCGGCATCGTCGACGCGCTCAGAATCTCGAGGTCGGCGGGATCAACGGCGACACCGGTCTCCTCGCGGAGTTCACGTGCGGCCGCTTCGGGGGGCTCCTCGCCGATCTCCATGTGGCCGCCGGGGATCGTCCACTCGCCGACCCCGGGCGGGACGCCGCGTTCGACGCAGAGCACGGCCGGCTCTGGCCCCGATCGATCGACGACCGCGACGCCGGCACAGGGGACCGGGTTGTGCCAGACGATCGCGTCGCAGTTCGGACAGCGCATGCGCTCGCGACTATCGAACGTGATCGACTCGAGGCGGGTGCCGCAGTCGGGACAGAACGTCGGCGGTCGGCTGACCATCTATCGACGTTTCAGAACCGAACCGTCATAGGGTTTTCAATCCGCTGCCGGTCAGCGGCACGACGACGTCGTCGTCGGCGTCGATGACGCCGTCCTCGCGGTACCGCTCGAGCGCCGCCGGTGCGACCGCACAGGTGGGCTCGACGTAAAAGCCGTTGCGGTGGAGCCGATCCAGTGCGGTCTCGATCGGGTCGTCGCCGAGCGCGATCGCGTCGCCGTCGGTCGCCGCGATCGCGTCGACGATCTCGGTCCCGCGGGCGGGTTCGGTGATCTGGATGCCGTCGGCGATGGCCGTCCGTTCGCCGTCCTCGTCGGTCGTATCGCCGCCGAGCGCGGCGACGATCGGCGCATAGCCGGCCGCCTGTGCGCCCAGCAGGCGGGGCATCCCGTCGACGATGCCGGCCTCGTTGAGCAGGGAAAAGCCCCGATACGCGCCGAGGAAGAGCGTGCCGTGACCGATCGGGAGGACGACGGCATCGGGGACGGTCCACCCCTGCTGGGCGGCCACCTCGAACGCGAATGTCATCGTTCCGGCGTAGAAGGCCGGATTCCAGGCGTGGCTGGCGTACCAGCCTTCGCCCGTCTGATACGGAACACCGTCTTCGTCGGTCGTCTCGTCACCGCTCGCGTCGCCTTCGACGGCCTTGACACAGGCCGCGGTCACGTCCTCTCGGGTCCCCTCGATTCGAACCGGGCGGGCGTCGGCCCGCTGGATCGCCATCAGCTTGGACTGCTTGACGTCCGCCGGAACGTAGATGTCCGCGTCGAGGCCGGCACGGGCCGCGTAGGTCGCGATCGACGCGCCCGCGTTGCCCGAGGAGTCCTCGATGACCTTCTCGACGCCGAGTTCGACGGCCCGCGAGAGGGTCGTCGTCGCGCCCCGGTCCTTGAACGAGCCCGTCGGGAAGACGTACTCGAGTTTGAACTGCGCGTTCCAGTCGGGGGCCTCGACCGTCGGCGTGAAGCCCTCGTAGAAGGTGACGTGCTGTTCGATCGGGAGGAACTCGAAGAACGTCCACAGCCCCTCGCTGGTATCGAGGCTGTGCAGCGGGAGCGGATCGCCTTGCGGGTGCGGGCGCTCGGTGAACTCCAGTGCGCGGCCGCAGCCACAGCGCCACGGTTCGTCCGGCCCGGCCTCGTAGACGGTCCCGCAGTCGGGACAGCTCAGATCCGAGGCCATCTCAGTACTCACCGACGTCGGTCCCGACCGAGCAGACGTACTCGCCGGTCGCGACCTGCGGGAGTCGCCGCGCCCGCCAGAGGATCCCCTCGCCGTCGGCCGTCACCTCGGCTTTCGGGTCCCCAAAGGGAGTCGTCACTTCGAACACCGTCTCGCCGGGCCGGACTCGGTCGCCGAGGTCCTTGTGCATGGTCACGAGCCCACCCGCCGGTGCGCCGTACTGCTCGAACCCTCTGGCGCGGGTCTGGGACTCGAGCGGCTGGTCTCCCTCGAGGAAGTTGTAGTACCGGAGGACGTTAAACACGCCCGCGACGCCCTTTCGGATGCTCTCCTCGTCCCAGCCGACGGCCCCGCCGAGTTCCGGGTCGACGGTCGGGATACCGTCGTCAGGAGCCGCGCGGGCCAGTTGACCGTCCGGGCCCTTCTGGTCGAGCACGTAGCCGCAGCCGAAGGCCTTCGCGAGTTCGAGACACTGGTCGTGGAGCCGGTGGCGCTTGCCACAGCGGACGCGGACCTCGTCTAGCATCCGACTAGTCGATCCCTGATGGAGGTCGAGGATCAGGTCCGCCCTGGTCGCGGCGTCGAACGTCGCGGCCGCGATCCGCTCGCTCGAGGTGCCGCTCGCGTTGCCGGGGTAGGCGCGATTCATCTTCGTGTCGTCGATCGGGTTGCGGTGTTCGGCGACCTGGAACGCGTGATAGTTGACGATTCCGACGATGAGGATCGTCCCCGAGAGCTCGGCGGGATCGAGTCGCGGCACGACGCGCTGGACGACGCCGACGCCGTTGAGTTCGTCGCCGTCACTGGCCGCCTGCATATAGAGGGTCTTCCCCGCAGCCGCGCCGTTCACCACGGCGACCGGCAGCCCGAACGGGCTCCCGTCTCGCGTCTCCCCGATCTCGAGACGGCCCGTATCGATCTCGCCGGGCCCCGCGCTCGCGGTTCCGAGCGTCGTCGTCATATGTCCACCACGATGGATCCGTTTGCCTTTATACTATCCTTTGATCCCGACCAGCGGGCACGGACGCGAGCGTGCCGGCTCGATCAGCCCGCGTTCGTCGCTCGAAATCGAGACTCGAGAGCGGTCCGTTCAGCCGCTGAGAACGGCGCGGAGTGCGAACCGGAGGTTCTCTCGTCGCTCCATGACCCGCCGGTAGAAGTAGGACTTCCAGCGGTCGCCGTAGGGGACGTACTGCCAGACCTCGTACTCGTCGGCCAGTTCGTACTGGGCGTCCTCGCGGACGCCCATGAGCATCTGGATCTCGAACGCGGTGCCGTGGCGCTCGTGGAGCGCTTTCGCGCGCTCGATCATCGCCGGATCGTGGCTCCCCACCCCGATCCCGCCGTCATAGTGTTCGAACGCGTACTCGAGTAGGTCTCGATACTCCCGGTCGATCCGCGCGGAATCCGTGTAGGCCACGTCGGCCGGGGGATCGTAGGCGCCCTTTACGAAGCGGACCTTGCCGGGGACGTCGGCGAGGCGTCTGACGTCCGCTCGCGTCCGTCGGAGGTTGGCCTGGACGCAGATCCCGACGCCGCCCCCGTGGTCGCGGGCGAGCGCCTCGAACGCGTCCAGCGTCGCGTCGGTCGTCGTGTGGTCCTCCATATCGACCCAGACGAAGACGTCGTGATCGGCCGCCGCGTCGACGATCGCCGCCAGTTCCGTCCGGAAGACGTCCTCGCCGAGATCCAGGCCCAGTTGCGAGGGCTTGACGGAGATGCAGGCCTCGAGCCCCGAGCCCGCGATATCGGCGACGAGCCGCCGATACTCGGCGGCGTCGGCTTCGACGGGGTCGCGGTCGTCGTAGTGTTCGCCGAGGAGATTGACGATCGCCTTCACGTCGCGCTCGTTCAACCGACGGACGTGCTCGAGCGCTTTCGCAGGAGATTCCCCCGCGACGAACCGGTTCGCGATGGGCGGGATCATATCAGATATACTGGTCGCCACGCGTAAGGCTGTTCCTCCGTTTCTCGAGCGGGTTCGGACGGCCTGCGAGAACGGCGGGGCGGTTACTCTTCCTCGATCCCCAGCAGCCGTTCGCGCATGGTCCGTTCGCGGGCGGTCTCGGCGAGCAACACCGAACAGTCGACGTCATCGAGGACGTCGAGGACTAGCGAGCCTCGGACGACCCGCGACAGCAGGCCGCGCTCGGTCGCGCCGATCACGACCAGCGTCGCGTCCGTCGCGGCGTCGTCGATGGCGGTTTCGACGTCTCGGTCGTCGACGATCAGTTCGGCGTCGGCCAGCCCGTTCTCGGCGGCCCACTCCTCGAGGAACCGCTCGCCGTCCGCCCGAGACTCGTCCGCGGAGAGGGCGTGCAGGAGTGTCACGCGGGAGTCGAATTCGTCGCGGAGCAGTCGGACGACGTCCGCGCCCAGCACCGAGTCCGGGCCGCCGGCCGTCGGCAACAGGATCCGGCTGGGATCGAACTCCCGCCCTTTCAGCATCAGGAAGTCACAGGGGAGGTCGTGGGTCAGCTCGTCGATGCGCGACTCGGCGCGGCCGTGGGAGGTCGGCCCCCAGCCCATGACGACCTGATCGGCCTCGAAGGTGCGCGCGGCGTCGAACACCTCCTCGAACGAGCGATGGGAGAGCACCGTGTGCGTTTCGACGGGGACGCCGAACGTCTCGACGTCGGCGCGGGCCTGCTCGAGGAGCTTCCGTGACTCGGCGTCGATCCGGTCGGTCTCCTCGGCGCGTCCGAGCGGCGTCTGGTCCGGGACCTGGACGATGTGGACCGCGTGGACCGTGCCGCCGCGCTGGGTCGCAATCGCGCCGGCGAGCGTGATGAGATCCTTCTCGGTGCGGGGGTTCGAGAGGGGGACCATCACGCGGAAGTCGCCGCCGTTCGTGCCCGCGGCGGGCGTCTTGGCGGCGTCGGGGCGGACCGAATCGGCCGCGGCCACTGCGGCGTCGGGCATTTTCTCGGACCGGTCGAGGATCCAGCCGGCGAAGACGCCGGCACTCTCGACGCGCTGGCGGGCGTACAGCAGGTACCAGATGGCCGCGAAGACGACGAGCCCCGCCGAGAGGTAGATGACGAACGGTTCGATGTACACGATCAGCGCGAACGAGGAGATCGTTCCGATAATCGGGACGAACGGATACAGCGGCACCTCGAAGTCGGGATCGTAGTCCGCAGGCTCGGCCTCCCGCATGACGATCAGTGCGATGTTCAACAGCCCGTAGACGATCAGGTGCAGCACCGAGCCGGCCGTCGACAGGATCTCGAGGTTCCCGAACAGGAGGAAGGCGATGATGAGCGCGCCGGTGATCAGAATCGACTTGTACGGCGTCCCGAAGCGCGGATGGATCTCGTTGACCGACGGCGAGAGGATCTTTTCCCGTCCCATCGCGAAGTTGATCCGCGACGACGAGAGGATGGACGCGTTCGCGCTCGAGGCCGTCGCCAGGAGGCCGCCGAGCAGCAACAGTCCCCAGCCGAGCGCGCCCAGGCTGAATCCGAAGACGCTGTACTGGCCGAAGAGCAGTTCGGCGGCCTCGACGACGGCCGTCTCGTTGTTCGCCACGAGTTCGTTCGGAACCGCCGCGAGCAATACGAGGAGGAACAGGGCGTAGACGACGGTGACGATGACGACCGAGCCGATGACCGCGAGCGGGAGGTTCCGGCCGGGGTCCTTGATTTCCTCGGCGACGGAGGTGATCTGGACGAAGCCGAGATAGGAGACGAAGACGATGGCGGTCACCGGGAGCACCTCGCCGGGCGTCCCTTCGGGTGCGAGCGGCCGCAACGACTCGAGGTCCGCGTTCAGGAGCCCGACGATCGTGAAGACGCCGAGAATGGCGAGCAGCGTGAGTACGATCCCGATCTGGAGGCCGCCGGTCTCTTTGGCACCCATGTAGTTGATGGCGATGAACAGCGCCGCGCCGACGAGCCCGATCGTCTGGGCCGCCGAGATCGTCATCGGGCCGAGCGCGAGGGCCGGCGCGCCCACGAGCTGGTTGACGTACTCGCCGAACCCGTACATGTAGAACGCGGACGCGAAGGCGAGCCCGAGCCAGTTAGCCCAGCCACTGATCGACCCGAAAAGCGGGCCGAGCGCGCGATTGATGTAGAAGTAAGCCCCACCGGATTTGGGCATCGCCGTTCCCAGTTCGGAGGCCGACAGCGCCGTAAACAGCGCGGTGACGCCGCCGATGACGAAGGTGAGCGCCGCCAGCGGTCCCGCTCGAGCGACAGCGGTGCCCGGTAGCACGAAGATTCCGGCTCCGATCATCGTGCCGATACCGATCGCGATCGCCGAGAGCAGACCGAGGTCCTTCGCGAGTTCCTCGTCGGCGCTCATACGGGGACACCACCGCTGTCCCCGGTTCCGTCGGTCTCGAGAACCGTCGTCGTTTCGTCGATCTCGCCGGAAAGCGGGCCCTCGCAGCGCCGTTTCGGCCGCTGCTTCCGTCGGCTGGTCGCGTTCGATACCGACCCTCTCGGCGGACCGCTCGCGCGACATCGGGCGTTCATTGACTCGGATTTGAGTCGGAGACGGTGATAAACTCCCTGATTACACTGTCGAATCCATAGTTTTCTGGCACTGTATTGACGATCGCTGAGAACGAGTGGATTCCATTGGTCGGAACCGGAGCCGCGACGGACTACTGAACGACGCGCGACGCCGACGAGACCGCCGTCTCGTCTCGGCTCGCTCTCTCGTCTCGAGCGATCGAGACTTCGACTGTGTTCAGTAACTGTATACGGTCTGTATGAATATCGTGGACAAATTATTTATAATTGTTTCACCTGCCCATACGTATGACCGCAGGACCGCCGATAGACGAACTCCACTTCGAGGACGCACCGACCGTCGACGCCGTTCCCGGGCCGAACACGCGGGCCTTGCTCGAGAAACAGCGGGAAATCGACAGTAGCGCGGTCGCGTATCCGGACGATATCCCGATCGCCTTCGAGGAAGGGAAGGGTGCGACGGTCCGCGACGCGGACGGCAACACCTACATCGACCTCTTCGCGGGGATCGGCGTGTTGAACGTCGGTCACTCGAACCCCTACGTGCTCGAGGCGGTCCACGAGCAGGCCGACAAGTTCGTCCACACGGTCGACTTCCCGACCGAGGCGCGGCTCGAACTCATCGAGAAGTTAGACGAGATCGCACCCGACGGTCTGCGGGGCCAGAACAAGGTCGTCTTCGGCGGTCCGACCGGCAGCGACGCCATCGAGGCGTCGATCAAACTGTCCAAGTATAACACCGGCGGCGACGGCCTGATCGCGTTCCGCGGTGCCTACCACGGCGCGACGACCGGCGCGATGAGCGTCACGTCGAACAAGAAGTTCAAAGAGCACTACACGCCGCTGCTCTCGGACGTCGTCCACGCGCCGTACCCCCATCCCTTCCGGCAGGACAAGACTCCTGAGGACGCCGTCGACCACGCGCTCGAGGAGGTGCAGGCCATCGTCGAGGACCCCTACGGCGGGCTCGCGAACCCCGCGGGTATCATCGTCGAACCCATTCAGGGCGAGGGCGGAATCGTCACGCCGCCGGCGGGCTTCCTGCAGGGACTGCGCGATATCGCCGACGACAACGACGTGACGCTCGTCTTCGACGAGATCCAGAGCGGCCTCGGCCGCACCGGGCAGTGGTGGGCCAGCGACTGGGACGGCGTCGCCCCCGACGCGATGACGAGCGCGAAGGCGCTGGGCGGCGTCGGCTTCCCGCTGTCGGCGACGATGTACCACGAGGACCTGGATACGTGGGGGCCGGGCGACCACGCCGGCACCTACCGCGGGCACGTCGTCGGCATGCGCGCCGGCACCCGCGCCATCGAGTACATTCAGGATCACGACCTGCTCGCGCACGCTCGCGATCTCGGGGAGTACATCCAGGGTCGGCTCCGCGAAGCCGGCGAGGGCAACGACCGGCTCGCCGACATCCGCGGCAAGGGCCTGTTCATCGGCGCGGAGTTCGTCGACGCCGACGGCACCCCCGACGGCGACCTCGTCGACGCGATCCAGCAGTACTGCTTCGAGCGCGGCGTCCTGATCTGGACCGCCGGCCGCCACGGCAACGTGCTCCGGTTCCTGCCGCCGCTGGTGCTCACCCGCGAGCTGGCCGAGACGGCGCTCGACGTCGTCGTCGAGGCGATCGAAGACGTGACCGAGGAAGCGAAACGAGCGGCCTGATACTCGAGCCGAACGTCTATGTCCGATATCGATTCCATCGAGACCGACGGCGCACCGAGTACCGACAACCCCTATTCGCAGGGGGTTCGCGCCGGCGACACGTGTTACGTCTCCGGCTACGGCCCGGTCGATCCCGACACGGGCGAGGTCGTCGCGGGCGACATCGAAGCACAGACGGATCGGGTGCTCGATAACATCGCCGCCGTCGTCGCGGACGCCGGCGGTGACGGCCTCGCCGACGTGGTCAAAGTGACCGTCTACCTGACCGACCTCGCGGACTACGAGCGGGTCAACGCGGCCTACGGCGCACGGTTCGGCGAGGAGCCGCCGGCTCGAGTCTGTGTCGAGGTCTCGCGGCTCCCCGAGGACGTCCGCGTCGAACTCGACGCCATCGCGTACCTCGGCTAGGTACGACGGTTGAGAGAGGCCGGCTCGATCACACCAGTTCGGGGACGAACGGGTAGCGCCATGCCTCGCCGAAGATAGCTTTCGCCATCGCGACGATCCAGACGAAGACGCTGAGGAATCCGAGGAAGATCGCGACGAACGCCAGTGCGAAGACTGGGAGGAAGACGACAGTTTCGACTATCCCCGGGAGTGAGACGTACTCGAACAGTGCGTCCAGTCCGAACACGAGGACGAACGTCGCGAGGAACGAGCCACTGACGAACAGGTGCCAGTCGAGCGCGTTCCGAGCGTTGGCTCGCGTGAACTCGTGATTCGAGACCGCGTAAATGACGACGGTAGCGATCAGTCCGACGAGCGGCAGTATCGCGATGAAATGGACGAAGATCCCCAGGAGCGTCCGCTCCGCGAGGATCGACGGGCCGGGCTCGGTCGTGGACGAGTCGGTCGGTGACGGGTTCGTTGACATGGTTTCGAATGTGGTCGGCTGTTGTCGGGTCGGAGCGCGTTACTTCGGATCGGACCGGTCGGACGTCGGAACGGCGCCGCTGACGCCGTCGTCGCGGATCGTTCGAGCGAGGCGCTCGGCACCGAGGAGGACCAGACAGGCGACGAAGAGGTTGCCGGCGGCCGCCAGCAGTCCGTGACTCGCCTCGACAGGGGCGTCCATCGACAGGACGATCATCCCGACGCCGACGCAGAACAGCACCAGGCTGAGCTGGAAGCCCGCCAGCACCAGCGTCCTGATGCCGGCCGGGTTCCGGAGTCGAACGAAGTCCGCCAGCGACAGGGTCTCGAGGGGCGAGTCGTGATCGAGCGCGCGTTTGCCCTCCGGCGAGAGCGGCCACGCCGATTCCGGGCGGTTGACGTAGTACAGCGTGATCGTCTCGGGATACGTCTCCGCGGCGACGACGTCGATCTCACGGAGTTCGTCGAGCCGATTCCGCACGGTCTCCTTGCTGACGGTCGGGCTGACGCGGGACCGGAGCTGCTGGATCGAAAAGAACGGGCGATCGGACTCGATCATGACCTCGACGACATGTCGTTGGGTGAGTTTCTTGTCGAGCGTCGGATCGATCCGTTCATCGATCCACGTCGGGAGGGTCGCCATCGTTGAAAGAGCAATCGACGGGGGATAAATTAAACCCCCAGATGGATTTTGCGGGCGCCAAACGCGGCTTTGCGCCCGCGAAACGGGTAGTCACTGATTGAACGAGCGACTGACTCCCTTCTCGGAGCGGGCACGCGTTCGACGCGTCCGCTGCGTGGACTCGAGTCAGGAACCGTCGCGCCGCGAGCGGAGTCGGCGCGCGGTTCGTTCGGCGAGCCGAATCGCGACACAGAGCAAGAGCAGATTCAGCGCGGCGGTCCAGAGGGCGTGGTCGCTGTGAATCGGTGCCTCGAGACCGGCGGCGGCCAGGACGGTCCCGAGCGTGAACAACACCAGACTGAGCTGATAGCCCGCGAGGACGAGCGTCCCGATCGCGTCCGGCTCTCGGAGCAACAGGAAGTCCCTCGCCGAGAGTCGATCGAGTGGGTTCGCCGGCGACCGAGCCCGCGGTTCGTCCGGGTGGCGCGGTTCGGCCCCTCTCGGACGGTCGATATAGTAGAGAGTCGTCGCCGCCGGAACCGTCTCGGCGGCGACGACGTCGCGTTCGCGGAGTTCCGCGAGTCGATTCCGGACCTGTTCCTCGCTGACGTCCGGCCCGATTCGCGCGCGGAGCCGGACTGCCGAGAAAAAATGGGCGGTCCGCTGTCAGCATCGCCTCGACGACGCGGCGCTGTGTGAGCGCGCGGCTCGGCTCCGGATCGATCCGATCCTCGATCCACGGTGGAAGCGTCGACATGTGTACGAGCGCTCTCGACTCGGTACCGCATAAATTCCCGCTCGAATTTGGCGGACGCCGACCGTCGCTCGAGCGACGGTGGCTGAGTTCGAGCCGCGAACCGACTGCCGGCGGTCGGTTCGCGGACGCCGTTCGAGGTTCGGTGGCCACCGAAATCACGCCCGGGTTTACGGTCGGTAATCGGACTATACGCTGACGGAGCGATACCGCTTGCTCCTGAGCGCCCGCCCCTTCGGCCCTCCGTGAGTGCCGGTCGATCGATCGGTCCTCGGTTTCGGTGACTCGAGCCCGAATCGACCGCATTCGATCCCCGATGCCATCCATCGATCGTGCGTAATCGGTATACGATTATTGACTATGGTTAAGTGTCTCGCGCGCGTAGAACCGGCAATAATGTCCTACGACGTGCGAACCAGACTGAGCGATCTCCGGCGGGCGTTTCACCGCCACCCCGAACCCGGCTGGCGCGAGTTTCGGACGACCGGCCGCGTCGTCGAGGAACTCGAGCGGATCGGCGTCGACGAGATCGCCGTCGGCCGCGAGGCCCTGGCGACCGACGCGCGGATGGCCGTTCCGTCCGACGCCGACCTCGAGCCCTGGCTCGAGCGGGCGCGCGAGGCCGGCGTTCGATCCGACGTCCTCGAGCGCACCGCTGGCGGGCACACAGGGGTCATCGCGACCCTCGAGCAGGGGAGTGGTCCCTGCATCGGGCTGCGCGTCGATCTCGATGCGATCTCGATGCGGGAGTCCGACGAGAGCGATCACCGGCCGGCAGCGGAGGGCTTTCGCTCCGAACACGAGGGCTACATGCACGCCTGCGGCCACGACGCCCACCTCGCGATAGCGCTCGGCACGCTCGAGGCGGTGAAGGAGAGCGACTTTTCGGGGACGCTGAAGGTGTTCTTCCAGCCCGCCGAGGAGATCTCGGGGGGTGGGAAGGCGATGGCCGAGAGCGGCTACCTGAGCGATGTCGACTACCTGCTCGCGATCCACGTCGGGCTGGACCATCCCACGGGCGAGATCGTCGCGGGGATCGAGAAACCGCTGGCGATGGCGCACCTGACCGCGACCTTCGAGGGCGCGAGCGCCCACGCGGGGAAGGCCCCGAACGAGGGGGCGAACGCGATGCAGGCCGCGGCGACCGCGATCCAGAACGCGTACGCCATCCCCCGCCACAGCGAGGGGATGACGCGGGTGAACGTCGGCCGTATCGAGGGCGGTACCGCCAGCAACGTCATCGCCGAGGAGGTCGCGATCGAGGCCGAGGTCCGCGGCGAGACCACCTCACTGATGGAGTACACGCGCACGGAACTCGAACGGGTGCTGTACGCCGCCGCGGAGATGCACGACTGCGACGTCGCGCCGCGAGTGATCAGCGAGTCGCCCCGCGTCGACAGCCACCCCGCCCTGCGGGACCTCGTCGGAAACGTCGCGTGGGAGGTCGAGGGCATCGAGCGAGTGATTTCGAGCGAGGAGTTCGGCGTGAGCGAGGACGTGACCTATCTGATGGAACGCGTCCAAGACGACGGCGGCCTCGCCTCTTACGTCCTCGTCGGCACCGACCATCCGACCAGCCACCACACGCCGACGTTCGACATCGACGAGGAGAGCCTCGAGATCGGGGTAGCGCTGCTATCCGAGACGGCGACGGAAATCTCCCGTCGACGGCCGTGAGACGGCGGTCCGGTCCGGGTAACTGTTCGTCGAATATCACGTTCGCCGGATCAGAAACGTTAATTCGCGCGCTCTCCGTGTACACTGTATGAGCCAGGACGACGTGCCGGAGTCGTTGCGGATGGCGGCGGACTCGGATCGCCCGCGCGGAATTCTCACGCCCTCCGACCGCGACTTCCTGCTCGGTCGAAAGACGGACTACACGGATCACTCCAAGAAACAGAAGCGAAATCGGATCCGGCGGCGCGTCCGAAACGCGATTCTGGATTTCAGTATCCTCTTCGAGTACATGGAAGAGCGCGACCGGGAGACGGTCTTCGATCCCGACGACGAGGACCGCGACGCCTACACCCAGGGAATCACCGATATGCTCGCCTTCCTCCACCTCGGGACGATGGGGTATCACACCCCGTTCAAGGACATGCTCTCCGAGGGCGTCGGCAAGGCCGAACAGCGACTCGCCGGCTCGAACTACCGGATGGTCAACGTCGAGTTCAACGTCGAGCCGGTCGGCCAGATCGACGTCGACGAGGTCGTCGACAAACTCGAGAACGAGGAGTTCGCTGAACTCACTGACGAGGAACTCCGGGCGTTCGTGCGGCTGCTGACGATGTCCGACGGCTTCTCACCCGACGATACTCGCGAGGAGATCAAGGATCGGGTCGACGAGTTCGCCGAGCGGGTGACCGAGAGCACCGAATCCCGCGAGCAGACGCTCGAGGAACTGACGAACTGACGCGAGGACGACCGCCCTCGAATTCCGTTTTCAGCCGTCGGGCATCGATGTCGATTACGGGTCCCGCCGTCCGCGCCATCCGCTGTTTGACCGCTACGTACCCAGTTGCTGTCCGTCGTACTATCTACAGAAATCTCTCCAATCGTCAGTCTATTGTCTGAATGTATAATTTATAGGCATATCAAAATACATTTGGGAAGAAATCGAGTGCATACTTCACCGTGATGAGGAAATGTACAATACACGGAATTTGTGGATATTTTCGGAAGGTGAGAAACACTTATTGTATACGCCGTCAATGGTAGGGGTATGCCATCATGCAGCATGGCGAACGGTCGGTGGAGAGGCGGGGAATCAGGGAACTGTCGCCCAGTTTCGGGAGGTGAGACGGGATGAGCGACGCCGAGAAGGGAGCGGTCGACGTGTTCCTCGAGGAGATCGACCCGATCGTCTTCGCGTTCGGGGCGCTGTTGACCGTCGGCGTGATCGCGACGTTCTTCATCAACCAGAGTCTCGTCGAGAACACTATTTCGACGCTCAATACGGCGATGCTCGAGTACCTGAACTGGGCGTTGCTGGCGATCGTGTTTGCGATCGTCCTCTTCCTGCTGTTCCTGATCGTCGGTCCGTGGGGGAAGATCAGGTTCGGTGACGATCCGCCGGAGTACAGCTTCCTCTCGTTCTTCGCGATGTTGTACTCCGCGGGCTTCGCGGCGGGCGTCGTGTTCTGGGGGCCGACCGAGGCGCTGTTCTACTACGACAACCCGTCGCCGCTGTTCGACGTCGGCAGTCAGTCCGGTCCGGCGATGAGCGTCGCCGTACAACAGACGCTCTTCCACTGGGCGCTGCCCCAGCTGGCTGTGTTCACGATCATGGGGATCGCGATCGGCTACTTCGCGTACAACTACGACGGCGTCCCCCTCCGAGTGTCCTCGGCGCTCACGCCGATCCTCGGGAAAGAGAATCTAGACGGTCCGGTCGCGAAGATCGTCGACATCCTCGCCGTCTTCGCGACCATCGGCGGCGTCGCGACGTCGCTGGGCTTCATCGGAAGCCAGTTCGTCAGCGGTCTCAACTACCAGTGGGGAATCGACCTGGGGAACGCCGGGATCATCGCCGTGGTGACGACGATGACGCTCCTGTTCACCCTCTCGATGGTGCTCGGGGTCGACAAGGGGATCCGTCGGCTCTCGAACTTCAACATGATCCTCTTCGTCATCCTGCTGGTCGCGACCTTTGTCGTCGGGCCGTCGATCTTCCTGGTCCTGCTCGGGACGCAGGCGATCGGCGGGATGATCACCGACTTCGTCTCGATGAGTCTCTTTACCGGTGCCGGCGTCGAAGGCGGTACCGAGTGGGCGAACACGTGGACCGTCTTCTACTGGGCGTGGGCGCTCTCGTGGTCTCCGTTCGCGGGACTGTTCATCGCGCGCATTTCCCGCGGCCGAAGCGTCCGCGAGGTCGCGTTCACCGGTATCGTCGCGACCTCGGCCGCGACGATTCCGTGGTTCATCTCGCTCGGCGGAACGGCCATCTGGATGCAGCACAACGGGATCGCCGACTTCAGTGAGGTGATGGCGTTCGAACTCGGCGCCGAAACGACCGGCTTCATCATGTTCGACGCGTTCCCGCTCGGGACGGTGTTCATGGTCGCGTTCATGCTCCTCGTCACGACGTTCTTCATCACGTCGGCGGACTCCTCGACGCTCGCCGTCTCGATGATGACCACTGGCGGAAAGGCGAGCCCGTCGAACATCAACCGGATCTTCTGGGGCGTCGTGCTCGGGATGACCGCCGCGATCCTGATGATCCTCGGCGGCGTCGACGCCCTGCAGTCGGCGGCGATCATCACCGGCGGTCCGTTCGCTTTCGTCTGCCTCTTGGCCATGCTCGGACTGATCAAACACTTCAGTGCGACGCACGGCCGGGTGTTGCTCCAAGACGAGACCAAGATCTGGGGCTCGAGTCAGAAAACGGAGCCCGAATCACCGTCCGGGCCTCCCGGCACCGTCGAATCCGACGACGACTGAATCGGACGACTGCGTCCGCGATCCGTCGCGGACCGTCCGACACTGATCGAGGCACGATATTCTTCCTCGATCGTCATGCTGTCCTGCTTTTCTCGCGGTTCGCTCGAGTCCGATCGCGTTCAGATCGCCCGCACTCGGTTTCGCTGACACAATCTATAACAAGTTTTAATGTACGAGGTATACATAAACTGTGTATGGATAGGGACACGGCGGAACCCGACGCGGACGCGCTTCCGGGTCCGAACGCGCAGCAGTGGGTCGACTTCCACCAGGAGTACTCCGCACCCAGCGAGTACTCTCACGACTTCGTCTGGGACGTGACGCGGGCGGCCGACGGGCCGTTCGTGACGGACGTCGACGGAAACGTTCTCCTCGACTTCACCTGCCACATCGGCGCGGCACCGCTGGGTTACAACAACCCGAAAGTCCTCGACAAGGTCCGCGAGTTCGACCTCGTCGAACCGATGAAGATCGCGGGTCAGGACATGTACTTCGGCTCCGGTCCGAATCCCGACGAGGCCGACGTTCCCGGCTCGAGTCACCTCATGAAGAAACTCACCGAGGTCTCGAGTCAGTACGGGATGGACACCGTCTTCCTCTCGAACTCCGGCGCGGAGGCGATGGAGAACGCGATGAAGATCACCCACGACCACCGTGCGCCGTCGAAGTACGGCGTCGCCTTCGCGGGCAGCTTCCACGGCCGCACCCTCGGGACCCTGTCGCTGACGAAGTCCAAGGAGGTCTACACGCGCCACTACCCCGAGATCAGCGGGATCGAGACGGTCCCCTTCTGCGCGGATCGGGGCTGTGACGCAGACAGCTGCGACTGCGGCTTCTTCGCGGGCGGCGGCTCGCAGCTCCGGAACATGCTCGCGCCCGAGGGCGGCCACGTCAACCCCGACGAGATCGCCTTCCTCGCGCTCGAGCCGATCCAGGGCGTCGGCGGCTACCGGTTCCCCAGCGAGGCGTTCATGCGGGAAGTCGCCGACGTCACCGACGAGTACGACATCCCGCTGGTCGTCGACGAGATCCAGTCCGGCGTCGGCCGGACCGGCGAGATCTGGGCCTCCGATCATTACCCCATCGAACCCGACGTCATCGCCAGCGCGAAGGCGCTGCGCGTCGGCGCGACGATCTCCCGCTCGGAGGTCTTCCCCAGCGAGAAGAACCGGCTGGGATCGACCTTCGGCGGCGGCGACATGCTCGGCTCGATGATGGGCGCGTTCACGCTCGAGGCCATCGACGAGTACGATCTGCTCGAGAACGCCACCCGGCGGGGCGAGCAGGCGAAGGAACTCCTGCGCGACGACGCCCCCGACTCCGTCGCGGACGTCCGTGGCAAGGGCCTGATGCTCGCCGTCGAGTTCGACACCCCCGAACGGCGGAGCGCCGTGGTCGAGGCTGCCCTCGAGCGCGGCCTACTCACCCTCGGCTGTGGCAAGAAGACCATCCGACTGCTCCCGCCGCTGGACTCGACCGAGCGCGAGATCGAACTGGGGATCAACATCTTCCTCGAGGCGATCGAGGCCGTCAGCCCGAGCGCGAAAGTCGCGGACTGAGTCCGTCTCATTTCGCTTCCGGGTTCTCGAGTTTCGCTTCCGCGTTCGCTCGAGTCTGTAAACGGATATCGTTTCAGTACTGTATCGTCTACCATTCCGGCGAAACCATGTGCGGTGGCGCGCGCTGGACCGTGGTGAGCCGACAGCGAACCCCGGTCCAAAGTCGTGCGAGGGATGAGCGAGGGAACGAAGTGACTGAGCAAATCGGTTGGGGAGGGTGTGGAATTCCTAGCCGCCAGTGCGAGCAGTGTTCCCGTCTATTATCGCATAATCCGAGCCCTGACTGTCGGTACTCTCTCATCGTGGCAACTGTGAATTCCACGCCCTCCCCAGCCGATTCGTTCGCTCCCTCTGGTCGCTCACTCATCCCTCGCGGTAGTCGAACCGCGACTCCGTCGCGGTTCAGCGCGCCGACTGTATGCTCGAGACGATCAGTCGAACGAGCGCTCGAGGACCGACACCCCCTCGAGCGCGTCCAGCGCCTCGAGAACGCCCACGAGATGCTCGGGGCCGCTCCCCTCGAGGCCGATCATCACCGGAACCCGATTCGGCTCGTCGGCTGCCGTTCGACGGGCCCGCTCGAGGACGTCCAGTTCGGCACCTTCCGCTTCGACGGTATCGACCACCTCGCCCACTGCCGTCGGCCAGCCCTCGAGCGCGAGTCTCGCGTCGGTATAGCGCTCGAGTTCGTGCAGGCCGGTTCGCGTCAGTTCGGCGTGCTCGGTGAGGTTCACGTTTCCGCCCGAGACGACGACGCCGACGTGGTCCCCCTCGAGATCCAGCCCCGAATCGTCCGAAAGCGCAGCGGCCAGCGGCGCGGCCCCGGCGCTCTCGGCGACGGTCTTCGCGCGCTCGGCCAGCAGCGTCACGGCGGCGGCGATCTCCCGATCGCTCACGCTGACGACGTCGTCGACCACCTCGCGAGCGATTTCGAAGGTCGTCTCGAGCATTCGGGTGTCCGCGATCCCCTCCGCGACGGTGTCGACGTCCGGGAGTTCGCGGATCTCGCCGGCCTCGAGCGAGGGCTTTGCGTGAGCGGCACCTTCGGGCTGGACGCCGATGACCCGAATATCGCGTTCGGCGGCTTTGAGGACCGTTCCGATCCCAGAGATGAGCCCGCCGCCGCCGATCGCGACCAGCACGGTGTCGATCTCGGGGTATTGCTCGAGCAACTCCAGACCGATCGTTCCCTGTCCGGCGACGACGGCCTCGTCGTCGAAGGGGTGGACAAACGTCTCACCGGTCTCGTCGGCGCGCTCTATGGCGTACTCGTAGGAGCGCTCGTAGATGTCGCCCTCGACGACCACGGCAGCACCGTACCCCCGCGTCGCTTCGATCTTCGCCGCCGGCGTCACCTCGGGGACGACGATCGTCGTGTCGATATCGAGCAGGTCGCCGGCCAGCGCCACGCCCTGGGCGTGGTTACCGGCGCTCGAGGAGATGACGCCGGCCTCGCGCTCCGCGTCCGAGAGCTGCGCCATCCTGTTGTACGCCCCGCGTATCTTGAACGAGCCCGTCCGCTGGACGTTCTCGAGTTTGAGCCCGACCGAGGCCGCACCGCTCATCTCGGCGAACGTCCGCGAGGTGTCCAGCGGCGTCCGGTGGACGACGTCCGCGATGCGCTCTCGGGCCGCCTCGATGTCCTCGAGAGTGACGCGGGGCCTGCTCATTCCCCGGTCTCCGCGCGTTCGACGCCCGCTCTCTCGTCGACCTGTGGAACCGGATGCCGGGCCTCGAGCTCTCGGATCGTCCCGACCAGAACGTCGACGCCGTGCCGGAGACTGCGCTCGTCGACGTCGAACGTCGGCGTGTGATGGCTGGTCGGGTGGTCGGTGCCGATGATCGTGTACGTCGCCAGCCCGCCCTCCTCCTGGACGCGTTCCATCAGGAAGGTCGCGTCCTCGCTCGCGCCGAAGTCGGCGGCCGGCAGCACGCGTTCGATGCCCGCGACGCCGTCGGCGACCTCGCTCACCAGCGCCTGCAGTTCGGCGTCGCTGTCGGCTCGGGGCGACTCGCTGACCACGTCGACCTCGGCTCGGCAGCCGTGCATCGTCGCGGCCGATTTCATCGTGCGCTCGAGGCGGCGCTTCATGTACTCCATCAGTTCGGTCGTCTCGCCCCGCGCTTCGGCCTCCATGGCGGCGCGTTCGGCGATGACGTTGCTCGCCGTCCCGGCCTCGGCCTTCCCGACGTTCACCCGCGTCATCCCGTCGCTGTGGCGGGGGATGCCGTAGGCGTTCACGATTCCGGTCCCCATAGCGTGCATCGCGTTTGCCCCCTCGTTCGGGGCCTTGCCCGCGTGCGCGGAGGTTCCTTCTATCGTCACGTCGACGTGGCACATCGCCAGCGGTTTCTCGATCCCGGCCACCACCTCGCCGGTCGGGTGGTCGAGGCCGACGTGGACCGCCAGTAGGTAGTCCAGCCCGTCCGCGAACTCGCTTCTCGCCATCGGACAACCCCCGCCGCCGGTCTCCTCGGCGGGCTGGAAGAAGACAACCAGCCGTCCCGAGAAATCGCTCTCGGCGATCGCCTCGAGGACGGCGAGCCCCCAGGTCATGTGGACGTCGTGGCCGCAGGCGTGCATCGTCCCGTCGATCTCGGAGCGAAAGCCCTCGGTCGCGGGATCGTGGTCCGCGGCGGTCGATTCCTCGATGAACAGCCCGTCGATGTCGACGCGCAGCCCGATCGCCGGCCCCTCGCCGCGCTCGAGCACGGCGACCGCACCTGTGTTCCCGCCGGTCATCCGCTCGAGCAGGGCCTCGTCCGCGCCGCGCTCGCGGGCGCGTTCGACCCACGGTTCGAGGTCGTCGTCGGTGACGGCCATCCGATCGGCGGGGTCGTAGGCGTCGGGGCCGACGGCCAGTTCGTCGACGCCGATGGCCCTGATCTCCTCGACGAGGCGGGCCGTCGTGAGGAACTCGCGCCACGCGGGCTCGGGGTGACGGTGGAAGCTGCGCCGGAGGCTGACGAGTCGGTCCCGTATCGGTTCGGTCATGCGAGTCACTGACGCGCCCCAGCGACTTAATTATACACAACCAGTGTTTACACCGGTTACACAAAAAGGATAAGGAGGCCGGTGACAATCGTAGGGCAACGCGTCACTCCGACGCAGAGACTCTCCCATGAGTGCACATTCAGAGACGGATCCGGACGTCGTCGTCCTCCGAGAGGGGACGGAAGGGCTGTCGATGGAGTCGTACGCCGAAACGCTGCGCGAGCGGCTGCCCGATCACACCGTCGCGCTCGCGCGGACGCCGAGCGCAGAGCGCGAACTCGTGCCGAAAGCGCGGGTCGCCACCGGTATCACGATCGATGCGGACCTCCTCGAGCGCGCCGACCGACTCGAGCTGTTCGCGTGTACCTTCGCCGGCACCGACCACGTGCCGATGGACGCCCTCGCGGAGCACGGCGTCACGGTGACGAACGCGGGCGGCATCCACGCTCCCGGCATCGCCGAACAGACGATCGGCAACATGCTCGTCTTCGCGCGCCGGCTTCACGAGGGCTGGCGGCGCAAGGAGAACGGCGAGTGGCGACACTTCCAGTCGCACGAGTTCACCGACAGCACCGTCACGGTCGTCGGCCTCGGCTCGATCGGCCAGGCGGTCGTAAAGCGCCTCGAGGGGTTCGAGGTCGAGACGATCGGGGTCCGCTATACGCCGGAGAAGGGCGGCCCGACCGACGAGGTGCTCGGCTTCGACGAGGACGATATCCACGAGGCCTTTTCGCGGAGCGACTACGTCGTCCTCGCGTGCCCGCTCAACGACCTGACGCGCGGGCTCGTGGGCGAGGACGAACTGGCGACGCTCCCACCGAACGCGGTCGTCGTCAACGTGGCCCGCGGCGGTATCGTCGACACCGATGCGCTCGTCTCGGCGCTGCAGTTCGAGGGCATCCGCGGGGCCGCACTCGACGTCACCGACCCCGAACCGCTGCCGAGCGATCACGAACTCTGGGACCTCGAGAACTGTCTGCTCACGCCCCACACCGGCGGTCACACGCCGAAACACTGGGAACGACTGGCCGACATCGTCGCGCGCAACGTCGCGGCGCTCGAGTCGGGTGACGAGATCGAAAACGCCGTCTACCGGCCCGGATCCGACTCGAGCCACACCTGAGCTGGCGACGGACGACTCGCGTTCGACGACCGTCCCGCCGTGGACCCGCGCGCCGAGTACGACGACCGGCGACTCTACGCGACCGACGCGAGCGCCGACGAGTAACGCCCGTCGGACCGCTGCACCCTCGCGATAGTCTGCGACCCCATCACTCGTCGTCGGTCGAACGATCGCCGGATGCGTCGATCGGGTCAGTCGGACCCGTCTTCTGGGGATGTTTCGACTCACCGAACCCGCCGCTCAGGACTCGAGCGAGCGTCTCTTCGACGCTCTCGTCCGTTTCGGTGATCCGGTCCGCCTCGGCTTCGACGACGAACCCCGAGGAGACGTTCGGTGCCGTCGGAATGAAGAGCACCACGCGGCCGTCGTTGGTCGTGTGTCCGGTCTTGAAGGCCGGCATCTGCGTGCCGTCCCAGCTCTCGACGCTGACCGATTCCTGCAGCGCCTGGTCCTCGCCGATCGTCGTTTCGGCGGCGATCTTCGACGCGTTGTAGACGACGCGAAGCCCCGGAACGCGGTTCGCGATACCGTCGATACTTCGCGCGAAGAGTTCGCCGATCGTCGTTCGGGTCAGGACCCCGATCGCGATCGTCACCAGCAGAAAGGTGCTCAGTGAGACGGCGATCTGGAGGGCGCGGACGATGAGAACGCGAGTCGGCTCGTGACCGATGTAGCCGGTCAGCATCTCGGGCTCGAGCACGACCGCCGGCGTGACGCCGGTCACGATCGCGTAGGCGCGGTAGATGACGTACAGCGTGACGAGTATCGGCCCGATGAGAATCAGCCCGCTCGCGAAGATCCGCTTCCACGGCGCCATTATCGGATCATACGACTGCTGGATCATGAGCCCTTTCCTTCGCCCGCTCGCATCCGTCGAGAAATCGGTCGGATCGTCTCGCGTTGGCCGGAACCGGCTACGGCCAGAGCCCGCGCGTCTCCTTCGCCTCCGCGATCCGAGACAGCGCGACCACGTAGGCGGCGTCGCGCCACGTCAGTCCCTCGGCGTCGACCTCCGCGCGGACGTCGTCCCACGCCTCGAGCATCTGTTCCTCGAGTTCCTCGTTGACGCGCTCGAGGGACCACTGGCGGCGGTTGATGTCCTGAAGCCACTCGAAGTAGGAGACGGTGACGCCGCCGGCGTTCGCGAGGATGTCGGGAATCACCGTCACGCCCCGCTCCTCCAAGATGGTGTCGGCGGCGAACGTCGTCGGGCCGTTCGCGCCTTCGACGACGATGTCGGCGTCGATCGCGTCGGCGTTGTCCGCGGTGATGACGTTGCCGACGGCCGCGGGGATCACCACGTCGACGTCGAGTTCGAGGATCGCCTCGTTGGACAGCGTCTCCGGGGCCTGGTGTTCGAGCACCGCTTCGGGCTCTTCCTCGTGGGTCGGAATCGCGTGCGTGTCGAGGCCGTCGGGATCGTAGATCGCGCCGTTGACGTCCGAGACGGCGACGACGGTCGCGCCCCAGTCCTCGAGCAGGCGGGCGGCGTTCGCACCGACGCTGCCGAAGCCCTGGACGGCGACGGTTGTCTCCGAGACCTCGCGGCCGTCGTACTGGATGGCCTCGCGCGCGGCGATCGCGGTCGAGCGTCCGGGGGCCTCCTCGCGGCCGTAGGAGCCGCCGATGACCGGCGGCTTGCCGGTGACGACACCGGGGATCGTCTCGCCCTGTTGCATCGAGAAGGCGTCCATGAACCAGGCCATCGTCTGGGCGTCGGTGCCCATGTCGGGCGCGGGAACGTCCTTCGTCGGGCCGACCGCGTCGCGCAGTTCCTCGGCGAACCGGCGGGTGAGCCGCTCGGTCTCGTCCTCGGTCAGTGACTTCGGATCGACGGCGATCCCGCCCTTGCCGCCGCCGAAGGGGAGGTCCATCACCGCACACTTCCACGTCATCCACATCGAGAGGCCGGTACACTCCTCGGCGCTGACTTCAGGGTGGTAGCGCAGACCGCCCTTGTAGGGGCCCCGAACGTCGTCGTGCTGGGCCCGGTATCCCGTAAAGACCTCGACTGAGCCGTCCTCGCGCTCGAGGGGGACCGATACCTGCTGGACCCGCGTCGGATGTTTCAGCCGTTCGATCACGCCGGGATCGACGTCGACGTGGGTCGCGGCTCGTTCTAACTGGCGGCGGGCGGTGACCAGCGCGGAGTCGGGTTCGTCCGCCGGTTCGCTCTCCGTTGTGGATGGTGGTGTGGTCATCATATGGTGGTGGTGTCGGCGGCAGTAGTATGGCGGCCGTGCTATGGACGGGTCGGTCCGAACTACGTCGTGAACAGTTCCCGCGGGAAGTCGGCCAGCGTCTCCGCGCCGTCGCTCGTGACGCGGAACGTCTCGCTGATCTCCATGCCGATCTCGTCGGTCCAGATGCCCGGGATCATGTGGAACGTCATGTCTTCCTCGAGCACCGTCTCGTCGCCGGGACGGATGCTCGCGGTGTGCTCGCCCCAGTCCGGCGGGTAGCCCAGCCCCATCGAGTAGCCGATGCGGTCCTCCTTCTCGAGGCCGTACTGCGCGATCGTATCGCGCCACGCCTTCTCGACGGATTCGCAGGTGACGCCGGGTTCGGCGGCGTCGAGCGCCGCCTCGAGCCCCTCGACGACGATCTCGGCGGTCTCCCGGAGTTCCGCGGGCGGGTCGCCGACGAACGTCGTCCGGGCCAGTGGAGAGTGATATCGGTGGCGACAGCCCGAGAGTTCGATGATGACCGGATCGCCGTCTTCGAACTCGCGGTCGGTCCACGTCAGGTGCGGGGTGCCGGTGTGGTCGCCGGACGGCATCAGCGGGACGATCGAGGGGTAGTCACCGCCGTACTCCTCGGTCCCGGTGATCAGTTGTTCGTAGATCGCGGCCGCAGCCTCGTACTCCGGAACCCCCTCCTCGATGGTGTCCAGTCCGGCCCGCATCGCGTTCTCGGAGATGCGCGCGGCCTCGCGCATGTACTCGAGTTCCTGCTTGGACTTCTTGATCCGGACCCAGCCCACCAGCAGCGTCGCGTCCTCGAACTCGGCCTCTGGAAGGTTTTGCTGGAGGCGCGTGTACGATTTCGCGGTGAAGTAGGCGGCGTCCATCTCGAGGCCGATCCGGCCGTCCGCGACCTCGAGTTCCTCGAGGACGCCCGCCACGTAGTCCATCGGGTGGAGGTCGTGGGGGGAGTGGACGTGGTCGTCGCTGTAGGCGCGGATGCTGTCGTCGGAGAGATGGGTCGTCGCCCGCGCACCGCCGCCGTCCATGTCGCGACCGATCCAGACGGGTTCGTCCCGGTCGGAGGTGACCACGACGGCCTGATGGACGTAAAACGACCAGCCGTCGTACCCCGTCAGGTAGTTCATGTTCGCCGGATCGGCGACGACGATGGCGTCGAGGTCATCCTCGCGCAGTCGCGCTTTCGTCCGAGCGACCCGCCGCTCGTACTCGGCCTCGTCGAAGATCTGCTCTCGTGGCATGATAACAGGAGTCCTACGATGAGCATCGATCAGGAGTGCTAAAAGTTTTTCGTGTATATTGTCTACAGATACTGTTTATGAATGCGCAGGTCGAGTCGACGACGAGCGAGGCAGCCCCAGCGCAGGGCCGAACGCGGACGCCTCGAGCGCCCGCGAGTCGCCTCCGGCGAACCACCGCCCGTTAAGACACGCCGGTTCGTCCCGGCCGATATGGCAATCCTCGAGACTATCGTGATCGCGTTCTGGGCGATGTTGCCCGCCTACGTCCCTAACAACGCCGCGGTGCTGGCCGGCGGCGGCCGTCCCATCGACGGCGGCCGGACGTGGGGAGACAAGCGCGTGCTGGGCGACGGGAAGACCTGGCGCGGCACAGCGATGGGCATCGCGGCGGGCCTCGCGCTCGCGGCCGTCCTCACTCTCCTCGAGCCGACCGTCAGCGACGCGCTCGGCTTCGCCATCCCCGCGTTCACGCCGCGGGCCGCACTCGGCCTCGCCGGCGGCGCGATGCTCGGCGACATCCTCGCGTCGTTTCTCAAACGCCGAAGCGGCCGCCAGCGCGGGGCGATGTTCCCCGGCCTCGACCAACTGGACTTCGTCGTCGTCTCGCTGCCGCTGGTCGCCCTGCTGGATTTCGAGTGGTTCCGCGAGTGGTTCACGCTCGAGGTCCTCTTCGTCGTCGTCGTGCTGACGCCGATCCTCCACGTGACGACGAACGTGATCGCGTACAAACTCGGGCTGAAGAACGAGCCGTGGTAACCGTCGCTCGGTCGCGTTTCTCCGAATCGAGTCGGCAATCCGACTGATTTATCCGTTCTCGAGACGGACCGAACGAGAGCGATTCGACGGACCGCGACGCCTCGAGTAGCCGCTGAAACGATTTACATACTGATTGCAACGCTGTCGTGCGATCAGATGTGCAATGACTGTCAGTGGCTACTATTCGAACGCCGCGTGCAGATCGGCGACGGCGTCGTCGTAAGCCTCGTGGGCCCGATCCAGATTCACCGGCTCGGAGATCATGTTGAAGAACCCGTGGATCACGTCGTCGTAGTGGTGGTGTGCGACGGGGACGCCCTCGTCCTCGAGTCGCTCGACGAGGTTCGCCCCGTCGTCTCGGAGCGGGTCGAAGCCGGCGGTGATGACCGTCGCCGGCGGCAGCTCCGAGAGGTCGTGTGCGAGCTGAGGCATGGCGTAGATGTTCCCCTGATCGATCTCGCTCTCGAAGAGGTGGCCGCGGAACCACGCCATATCGTCTTTCGTGAGGAAGTAGTCCTCGCCGTTCTCCTCGTAGGCCTCAGTCTCGGTCACCTTCCCCGTGCTGGGGTAGATCAGCAGTTGATAGGCGATCTCTGGCCCGCCCGTGTCCCGGACGAGCAGCGACAGGCCCGCCGCGAGGTTGCCGCCGGCGCTGTCGCCCGCCACGACGAGCCTCTCCGGATCGGCGTTCAGTTCGTCGGCCGCGTCGGCTGCCCACTCGAGCGCGGCGTAACAGTCCTGCAGTCCCTCGGGGAAGGGGTGTTCGGGCGCGAGTCCGTAATCGACGCTGACGACGGGATAGCCGGAGTCGGCGGCGAGCTTGCGGCAGGCCCCGTCGTGGGTGTCGATATTGCCGATGACCCAGCCGCCGCCGTGGAAGTACAGGAGCAGCGGCCGGTCCTCCCCCTCGGTGCCGGGGTCGTAGATCCGGATCGGCAGGTCGCCGCGGGGGCCGTCGATCGTTCGATCCTCGACGGACTCGAGTTCGATGTCGGGCTCCTCGGTGACCCGCATCTCGTCGAACATCTCGCGGGCCTCTTGGGCCGAGACCTCGTCGAACGACGGGGTGTCGAGCGATTCGTAGAGTTCGAGAAACGCCTGCACGTCCGGATGGGGCTCGTCCGCACTGGACAGTGTCATTATACGACACACTTACCGGCGGAGCCAAAAAGCTACCTGCAGCGGAAGTGGCGCGCGACGGCCCAAACGCCGATCCGGCGACCGCTCGCGGAGCGAGCGCGTTCTCCCGTTCCGCTCGCGTCGGCGTCCCGTTCCACACCGCTTATTTCGGTCCGGCGCGCCTTGTCGAGCAATGACGAATCAGGACCTCATCGACGCCCTCCGCGACGCGGAGGCCGTGAAGTTCGGCGAGTTCGAACTCTCCCACGGCGGCACCAGCGAGTACTACGTCGACAAGTACCTCTTCGAGACCGACCCCGACTGCCTCGAGTCCATCGCCGAGGCCTTCGCCGAGCGACTCGCGCCCGACGACAAACTCGGCGGCGTCGCGTTGGGTGGCGTACCGCTCGCTGCCGCGACCAGCGTCGCGGCCGGCGTCCCCTACGTCATCGCGCGCAAGCAACGCAAGGAGTACGGCACCGGGAACCTGATCGAGGGCCGACTCGAGGACGGCGAGGAGGTCGTCGTCGTCGAGGACATCGTGACCACGGGAACGAGCCTCGTCGAGGCCGTCGAGGCGCTCCGGGAGGCGGGCGCGACCGTCGAGCGGGCCCTGGTCGTCGTCGACCGCGAGGAGGGCGGTCGCGAGACCGTCGAAGACGCCGGCGTCGAGATGGAATCGCTGGTGACCGCGAGCGAACTGCTCGAGAACCGGTAACGACCGGTCTCGAGCGACCGCCATCGACGGAGTCGCCGAACCGTTTCGAGAGTCCGTCGGCGGTATCGGTACCGATAGCCCGACTGTCTCTCAGTTAATCAAAACAGCAGCGCCGTGTGAAAATATTCGCGCTTTAACAGACAGTAGCCCGTACGTGGGAACCGAGAGGAACAGTTCATGGTCGATACGGGTGAGATCATCGACGACGACGAGATATTCGACGCGTTAGCGGCTCGGTATCGCCGACGGTTACTGGTCGAGTTACTGACCCGCGATCGGCGGGACATCGAAAAACTGACCGGCATTTCTCGAGCGGTCGCGGACGCCGACGGCGAACTCCTCCGGAAGACCCTCTCGAACTCGCGCTCGATTTCGGGAGCGGACGAGAAATTGCTCGAGAAACACCACGTTCACCTCCCGAAACTGGCCGAGTACGGCTTCATCGAGTGGGATCGAGAGGATCACGTCGTCACGAAGGGGCCGCGATTCGATGACGTGCGACCCCTTCTCGAACTGGTAGACGGGCAGCGGGAACGAGCGCCAGCGGAGTTCGATTACCTGATCGTCGGTGAGGAGCCGAATAGCCTCTCGCAGTCAGCGTTCCCCCACGACTGACGGGAGCGCTCACCGTCCTCGGGTCGACCGCGCAATGAGCGTCTGGACTCGTCGCAGCGGTCCGTCTCCGGTCGTCCGCTCGAGCGACGCCGTCCTCCCTCGCCGGCCCCCATCACAATGCTTTTATCCCACTCGAAAGTACCCGTAGCTACGATGGTAGGTGTCCGCTTTACAGGGCCGTTTGCCCGTTTCTAATTCCCACCTACCGCGTATTGTGTCGACACGAGTCGGCCAGTGTGCGGGACGCGGCGCGGACACGCCACCGGGATTTTCACCACAGTCACACCCATGTCAGAACCAGATTCCCAGTCACAGGAGCAGTTAACTGTCGTACTGCCCGACGGATCCGAACTCGAAGTCGACGCCGACGCGACCGTCGAGGACTGCGCGTACGAGATCGGCCCCGGTCTCGGGAGCGATACGGTCGCCGGCAAACTCGACGGCGAACTCGTCGCCAAGGAGGAGCCGGTCTACGACGGCGCCGAACTCGAGATCGTCACGGACCAGTCCGAAGAGTACCTCGACGTCATGCGCCACTCCGCGGCCCACTGTCTCGCCCAGGCCGTCGAGCGCCACTACGACGACGTCGACCTCGCGATCGGCCCGCCGACGGACGAGGGCTTCTACTACGACTTCGACAACCTCGAGATCGACGAGGAGGACCTCGCCGAGCTCGAGGACGAGATCGAGGAGATCATCGCCGAGGACTACGAGATCGAGCGAGAGGACGTCTCGATCGAGGCGGCGCGAGAGCGACTGGCCGACGAACCCTACAAGCTCGAGTTGCTCGAGGAGTTCGCCGACGAGAACGATACCGTCTCCTTCTACACGCAGGGCGAGTGGGAGGACCTCTGTGCCGGCCCCCACGTCGACTCGACGGGCGAGATCGGCGTCGTCGAGCTGTTGGAAATCGCCGGCGCCTACTGGCGCGGCGACGAGGACAACACGATGCAGACGCGCATCTACGGCACCGCCTTCGAAGACGAGGGCGATCTCGAGGACTTCCTCGAGCGCAAGCAGGAGGCCAAGAAGCGCGATCACCGCCGGATCGGCAACGAGATGGACCTCTTCTCGATCCAGGACGTGACGGGGCCGGGCCTGCCGCTCTATCACCCCGCCGGGAAGACCGTCCTCAAGGAACTCGAGGACTTCGTCGAGAACCTCAATACTGACGCGGGCTACGACTACGTCGAGACGCCCCACGTCTTCAAGACGGACCTCTGGCATCGGTCGGGTCACTACGAGAACTATCAGGACGACATGTTCATCTTCGACGTGGGCGACGACGAGTTTGGCCTGAAGCCGATGAACTGTCCCGGCCACGCGGCCATCTTCCAGGATCAGTCCTGGAGCTACCGCGACCTCCCCATTCGCTATGCGGAAAACGGGAAGGTCTACCGCAAGGAGCAGCGCGGGGAGTTATCGGGTCTCTCGCGGGTCTGGGCGTTCACCATCGACGACGGCCACCTGTTCGTCCGCCCCGAGCAGATCAAGTCGGAGGTCGAGCAGATCATGGACATGATCACCGAGGTGCTCGACACGTTCGACCTCGAGTACGAGATGGCCCTGGCCACGCGCCCCGAGAAGTCGGTCGGCAGCGACGAGATCTGGGAACGCGCCGAGGAGCAACTCGAGAGCGTCCTCGACTCCCACGGCCACGAGTACGAGATCGAGGAGGGCGACGGTGCCTTCTACGGGCCGAAGATCGACTTCGCGTTCGAGGACGCCATCGGCCGCTCGTGGGACGGACCGACGGTCCAACTGGACTTCAACATGCCCGACCGGTTCGACCTGAACTACGTCGGTGAGGACAACGAAGAGCACCAGCCCGTGATGATCCACCGCGCGCTCTACGGCAGCTACGAGCGCTTCTTCATGATGCTCATCGAGCACTACGAGGGCCGGTTCCCGCTCTGGCTCGCGCCCGAGCAGGTCCGCGTGCTGCCCATCTCTGACGACAACCTCGGCTACGCCCATCGGGTCGCAAACGAGTTCGACGACTTCCGCGTCGAGGTCGACGGCCGCGACTCGACCCTCGAGCGGAAGATCCGCGCGGCCCACGATGACCGGGTCCCCTACCAGATCATCGTCGGCGACAACGAGGAGGAGGACGGCAACATCTCGGTCCGCGACCGCTTCGAGGACCAGGAGTACGACGTCGAGATCGAGGCGTTCCGCGCACACCTCGAGGACGAAATCGAGGACCAGCGGACCGAACCCGACTTCCTGCAGTAACGGCCTCGCCATCGCCGTTCTCGCTACTTTCGGTCGTCGGCTCTCCTGTCCGAGACTGTCCGCTCGAGTCGCGTGTCGCTCGAACGAGCCACGTTCGTGCGGATCCCATCGCGTGAATCCGATCGTAATACCCATAGTTGCGGAATCGTGCATATCTGTATGAACAGAGCCGAGAAGGCGGCCCTCCAGTTGCGGGCCGTCGACGTGTTGCGGATGTTGAAGGAGACGCGGACCTACGACGACCTCGCTGAGACGACGGGGCTCCCGGCGGGCGATCTCAACCGATACGTCAACGGGCACGTTCTCCCCGGCACTGACCGCGCACGTGAGGTCGTCGAGGACCTCGGCCGCGAGGCGCTCGCCGAGGAACTCGACGCCCGCATCCGCGTCGACGACGAGGGGTACGTCGACAACTCCGCGACCGTCTTCGACCAGCCGTTCCTTGATCTGGCCGCGCCGGTCGTGGCCAACGGGTTCGACTTCGATCGCCCGGACGTCGTCCTCACCGCCGCGACCGACGGGATCACGCTCGCGGCCGCGCTCGCCAGCTACTACGGCGTTCGCTGTGCCTACGCGAAGAAGAGCAAGGAGACCGCCGTCGAGGAGTTCATCGAGGCTCGCCAGCGCCTGCAGTCCGGCATCGAACTCACCTACTACCTGCCCGCCTCGGCCATCGCCCCAGGGGAGTCGGTGCTCGTCGTCGACGATCTCATCCGGTCGGGCGAGACCCAGGAACTCCTGTTGGACATCACCAACACGGCCGAGGCCGATGTCGCCGGCGTCTTCGCGCTCATCGCGGCCGGCGAGGACGGCATCCGGCGCGCCCGCGAGCGCACCGACGCGTCGGTCGGCGCGCTGACGACCGTTTGACGACCGACTCGCATTCCGCACGGTACCGTGACGATCGGACAACGATTTCCCTCGCGGATAGACGAACGGTTTACCGGCGATCTCGTCCACCGAAAAACGTCGAGTAATCGCGGGACGGCGACCGTGCGAACCATTGCCACATTATTAATCATTAGGTTTATGGTGGTCCCCCCAGTTTGTGGTGGTACGCACATGACGAAGACAGTCATCCTCGGCGTGATCGGATCCGACGCTCACGTCGTCGGGATCACCATCCTGGAACAGGCGCTGGAGGCAGCCGGATTCGACGTCGTCAACCTGGGAGTCCAGAGCTCTCAGGACGAGTTCGTCGAAGCCGCATCCGCCAACGACGCCGAGGCTGTACTCGTCTCCTCGCTCTACGGACACGCCAAGCAGGACTGTGAGGGCTTCCACCGGCGAATCGCCGAGTCCGGCCTTGACGTCACGACCTACATCGGTGGCAACCTCGCCGTCGGGCAGGACGACTTCGAGGAGACACGAACGTTCTTCCGCGAGATGGGATTCGATCGGGTCTTCGACTCCGAGACCGATCCCGAGGAGGCCATCGACGCCCTGATGGCCGATCTGGACATGCGCTCGACCGAAAGCGAGCGGGAAGGCCAGACCGTCTCGGCCTGATCTGACCGACGCGTCACGTCTTTTCCCGAGCCGACTCGAGACGGACAGCGGTCGCCGCGTTCATCGCGCCGCGTCCGGTCCGCGATCGCTCACCGGTAGCGAGCCGACTATCGAACGATCGTCACGGGCACCGGCGACCGGCGGGCGACCGTTTCCGCGACGCTCCCCAGGAGAATTCGACTCGCACCCGTCCGACCGTGACTCCCGACGACGATGTGATCGACGCCGTGTTCGGCTGCGTAGTCGACGATCGACCGCGAGACGCTGCCGACGACGTGCTCCGTTTCGATCTCGACGCCGTGCTCGGCCGCCTGCTCGCGTGCCGTCTCGAGGATTCCCTCGGCTCGCTCCTCGTGGTGGCCCTGTATCTCGTCGTAATTCGCCATCGCGGTCCCCTCGACGCCGCTGACCGCGTAGAAGTCGCCCGGATCGAGGACGTAGAGCGCGGTGATCGTCGCCTCCGGATACTCCGTACAGGCGAACTCGAGCGCTTCAGTCGACTGCGTCGAATCGTCGACCGCCACGAGAACGTGTTTTGCCATGCCTGGCAGTACGTCGGCCCCCGGAATAAGTCCACCTCTGAGCCCCGCGGACCGGGCCTTACGCGGCGAGCACTCGTTCGATCGACGCTCGGATCCGGTCCGGGTCGGGCCGATAGGAGTCCTCGCGGGCCGGGAGCGGGACGGGGACGTCGTAGCCCGTCACCCGCTCGATCGGTGCCTCGAGGTACCAGACGGCCTCGTCGGAAATCCGGGCGGCGATCTCACCGGCGAACCCGCCCGTCCGCGGGGCCTCGTGAACGATGACGCAGCGACCGGTCTTCCGGACCGACTCGAGGACGGTCTCGGTGTCCATCGGGCTGATCGTCCGCAGGTCGATCACCTCGACGTCGGCCGCGAGATCGGCGACGGCGTCCTCGACTTCCGGGACCATCGCCCCCCACGCTACGACGGTGGCGTCGGTTCCCTCCTCGACCGTCCGTGCCTCGCCCAGCGGGACCACGGTCTCGTCGGGGACCGACCGCCTGGCCGCGCGGTACAGGGGCATGGGTTCGAAGAAGAGGACCGGATCGGGACTGCGGATCGCAGACCGCAGCAGTCCGGCCGCGTCCCTGGCCGTCGAGGGAATCACGACTTTCAGCCCGGGAACGTGGGCGTAGCCCGCCTCGTAGCTCTCGGAGTGGTGCTCGAGTGCCGACACGCCGAGGCCGTAGGGTGCGCGAACCACCATCGGACAGGTGAGCCGCCCGCGCGAGCGGCTCCGAATCCGCGAGAGATGCTGGTGGATCTGCGAAAAGGCCTGAAACGTGAACCCGGCGAACTGGATCTCGGCGACCGGTCGGTAGCCCGCCGCCGCGAGGCCGACGCCGAGGCCGACGATGCCCGCCTCGGCCACCGGCGCGTCGTGAACTCGGCCGGGGAAGGCGTCGAGCAGTCCCTGCGTCGCGCGGAAGACGCCGCCGTCGACGCCGACGTCCTGGCCGTAGACGAGCACGTCGTCGTCCCGCTCGAGTTCGGCGCGGAGCGTCCCGCGGATCGCCTCGACCATGTTCAGCCGCTCGGCGTCCGCGAGGTCCGCGTCGGTTCTCTCGGTGGTCCCGTCGGCACCGCCGTCGTCACCGGAACTCGCGTCCGCCGCCGACGATCCGCCATCACTGCGCTGACTCCCGGTGGGTGCGACCGTATACCCATCGTCCGCGACGAAGGCTTCGCGCTGGCGTTCGAGGTAGGGCGGCCGCTCCGCGTACGCGTTGTCGAACATGTCGACCGGGTCGGCGTTCGCCTCCGTCTCCCGGGCCGCCTCGAGCGATTCCTCGAGATCGGCTTCGATCTCGGACTCGATCGAGTCGACCGTCTCGTCGTCGAGGAGCCCCCGATCGCGGAGGTAGCGCTCGAACCGCAGGATGGGGTCGAGCGGCTCCCACGACTCCTCTTCCTCGGTAGTGCGGTAGACGGACGGATCGTCCGCCGTCGTATGCATCTCCCGCCGGTAGGTCGTCGCCTCGATCAGCGTCGGGACGCCGCGGCGGGCGCGCTCTCTGGCCGCCTTCGTCACCGCGTAGACGCCCAGAATATCGTTGCCGTCGACCTGAATCGGCTCGATGCCCGCGGCGACGGCCTTCTGAGCGAGCGACGCCGCTCGCGTCTGTTTCGACAGCGGCGTCGAGATCGCGTACTGGTTGTTCTGGCAGAAGAAGATCGTCTGGGCCTCGTAGACGCCGGCCAGGTTCATCGCCTCGTAAACCTCGCCCTCGCTCGTGGCGCCGTCTCCGAAGTAGGTGAGCGCGACCGAATCGGCGTCGTTCATCGACGCCGCCCAGCCGATCCCCGCCGCGTGCAGCGGTTGGGTTCCCACGGCGATCGACGGCGGCATCATCGGCACGTCCTCGGGCGGCTCCCCGCCCTCCTCGAGCCCCATCGCGTACTCGATGATCGCCTGCGCGGAGCCCCCGCGGGCCAGCGCCGAGGGGTGCTCACGGAACGCGGGCACCGTCCAGTCGGTCTCGTTCAGGGCCGCGGTACTCCCGACCTGAGCGGCCTCCTGTCCCGTCGCGGGCGCGAACGTCCCCAGTTCGCCCCGTCGCTGGAGGGCGATCACCCGCCGGTCGAGTCGTCGCGACCGTTTCATCGTCCGATACCACTCGAGGAGTCGGTCGTCATCGACGTCGGGCTCGAGCGACTCGTCGACACGGCCGTCCTCGTCGAGTATCTCGACGCGATCGATCGAGAACGTGGCGACCTGCGAGCGTGGCATACGGACGGTACCACAGTCGAACACTTAGTGCCCGTCTCGGCGATGGCACGCCTCGCGGTCGTTCGGTATCAGCGATCGGTGGCGCCGGTGCTCTCGAGTCGCGTCGCGGAAAAATCGGCGTGAAATCGGCTGCGGTGACTGCGTGTTACTTCGCGCGGCCCTGGTCGCCGTTGTTGGACGGACGAACCTTCTCCGCGCCCTTGCCGCGGTTGTTGAGACCGCGGTTGGACTTGCCGGCGTTGGTGAGGCCGCGGAACGCGCGGTTCGTGTGGTCGTCGTCGCAGATCCAGCTGAGATCGTCGTCGTTCTCGATCGCGGGGTGGTTCGGATCGACGAGGATCATCTCGAACCACTTCTGCGAGCCGTCTTCACCGACCCAGTAACTGTTGAGCACCCGCATGTTGGGGTACTTCCGGGAGACGCGCTCTTCGCCGATACGCTGGATGTTCTTGCGCCGCCCGATGCGGTTGACACCCTGGCGCTTCGAGCGCCGACCGGCCTTGTGTCGCTGCTTCCGGGCGGTCCCTTTCCGGACCGAGACCCGGGCCACGATGATGCCCTGCTTGGCCTTGTAGCCGAGTTCGCGTGCCTTGTCGAGACGCGTCGGGCGATCGATTCGCTCGATCGCACCCTGGTCGCGCCATTCCTGTTTGCGCTGCCACTGCAGCTCCCCGAGCTTGCCGTCGTCGGGGTCTTTCCATGCGTCCTTGATGTGGGAATAGAAGCTTTCTGCCATTTGTATTCACCCGCGGGCGTTTGCTGGTTCAATCCCGACCGGGGCCGAGCCCCGCGGATCACATCCCGACCTGTGACCGGCCGTCGTACAGGTGCCCACTGATGCCCGCGAACCAGCGAGTCTACTCACACTTCCCAACTCTCGAGTATAAGGGCTTCGAACTCCTCGAACGGCCGTGACAGCGAGTCACGCAGCGGCCGATCGACCGCCGCGATCACGGGTCATCGGATCGCGACGAAATCGCGCACGCCGCGCGGCGTGACCCCGTTGATCGTCGCGAAGACGGACCCCAGCACTAGTCCGTAGACGAGGTGACCGAACCCGAACACGAGCGCGCTGAACAGCTCCGCCGTGGGCCCCGAAATCGGGAGGAACGGGAGCGGCAACGTCGCCACGCCGGCTCGCTCCATCGCCAGCGGGAACAGGACGCCGCCGGCGAAGAGTCCGAGGACCGCACCGAAGACGAGCCCCACGATGACGTAATCGCTGAAGTCGTCGATCAACTGCTGGACTGCCCGCCTCGAGGCGATGGCGGCGAACAGGAGCCCGAACCCGACGCTCAGCATGAGATGAATCGTCCAGCCGACGCCGACCGCCGTGCCGGGATCCGTTGCGAGCCCGCCTAACAACTCGATCTGGCTGCCGCCCAAGTGGAGGACCAGTCCCATGGCGATCCCGGCGACCAGTCCGCTGGTGACGCCGCCGCCCCAGATACCGACACCGTCGAGACTGTGCGTGTCATTACCACTCATATATGGGGCTACGAACGCGAGTCAGATTAAGTCCACCATCCGTCGGTCGACGCGACAGTCCCCAGCGGAGAACGACAGTCTTTAGCTCGGCCTAAAGGCGGGGTCGATAACGGGGGAGACGATGAGCGAGAACCGAATTCCGGAAGCGACGACACGGGGCTGTAGTGAATCGACGAGCGAAGCCATCGAGGAGGCAGCGTTTCTCGCGCGGTCGAAACACAGGGTCCGCGTCCTCGAGTTACTCGCGGACGGAGCGCGCACGCGTGAAGAGTTGACGGCGGGGACCGATGTGACGCGAGTAACGCTCAGTCGGACGCTCAGCGATCTGACGGATCGGGGGTGGATCGAACGGGACCACGCCGATGGCGAGTACGCGATCACGAACGCGGGCAGAGAGGTGTCCGTCCACTTCGATCGGTTGCTCGAGACGATTGCCGTCGAGCAGCGATATCCCGACGTGATCGACGCGCTTCCGACGGCGTGGTTCGACTTCGATCTCCGATATCTCGCCGACGGCGAACTGGTGGCCGGCGACGAGGCCGACCCGATGTCCGCCGCCGTCGCGAACGCCGTTCGGAACGCGTCGTCGCGGAAGGCGCTTCTCGGAACGTTTCTTTCCCTCTCCTTGCACACGTTCGAAGAGGCTTTGCGGGTCGGTGATGAACCCGACGGCGCCGTCGTCTTCGACTTGGACGTAGCCGAGACGATGCTCACTGACGCGAATCTCCTGAACAGATGGCAAACGATCGAATCGATCGCTGACTCCCCCGTTTACTATCGTATCGACGAGCGCGTCCCCTGTGGTATCGCCCTCATCGACGGCACGGTGTTCCTGACGGTCAACGGGGACCAAGGGAAAGACTTCGACGTCATCAGGTGTACTCACCCTGAAGTGAGAGCAGTCGACCGCACAATCTCCGATTTCATATAGTGGAATATGGTTTATTGACCGGAAGTAGGGGCAGTATTCTCGAGTCCAGGCATGGAGACCGACGACGTCCCTCCGTCCCGTCGGTGCTCGAGTCGCTCGATACGTGGTCTCTCAGAGATCACGGCCAAAGACGAGGCAGGAGTCAGACGTCCGCGAGCGCACCCCTTCGTGAGGTTCAGTAGCACTGGTCGCTCGGAACACCTTCGAGAAACGAAACGGAACGCGGTCGACGGCGACCGCGGTCGGACGTCCGTGAGGAGTCGACTGCTGTACGCCCTCGATCAGACTTTCAAGCGACGAACTCGGTGATCGTCTCGAACGACTCGCTCTCGATCGAGTCGGCGATGTCGTCGCTCGCGAGGTCGTCGGGGACGTGCTGGGGGTACTTGCGGCGGAAGTAGCCCACGATGTTCGTCAGGTCGCGCCGGAGGAACTCGCCGGCATTTTCGTGATCGGTCGGGACGGCCTGGGGCCAGTCGAATACTTTCACGCCCGCCTCGTTGACGAAGACGTTGTACTCGCTCATGTCCGCGTGGACGTACCCGTTCGCGTACGCGCGAGCGATTTCGCTGAGCAACAGCTCGAGGACGCCCAACACCTGCTCGTCCTCGAGTCGAGTCTGCGAGAGCTCGACGCCGTCCATCTTCTCCATGACGATGGCGTGGCGGTTCTGGCCGATCGGCTGGGGGACCGCGACGTCGGGGTAGAGTTCCTCGAGGATGTCGTGTTCGCGCTCGGCGGCCTTCCGGGCGGTGTACATCCAGGAGACGTGGTCGTTCTCCGAGGTGTAGTCGCGTTCCTTGTGGACCTCTCGGAAGTTCGTATACCCCTCGCGGTGGTACTTCAGCGCGAGGGGCTTGTAGGACTTGACCTCGTAGACGTCGCTCTCCTTCCCGACGCCCAGCGGCGAGCCGAACTCCGAGATCGTGTCCTGCTCGACGAGCGCTCGCAAGGCCAGGACGTCGTAGCCCTCGAACTGGAGGGTATAGCCCTCGTACTGGATCGTCTTCTTCTCGACTAACCCGCGCTTGAGACAGCGCTCGAGCCGGTAGTCGACCTCCTCTTCGGTCATATTGGCGAACTTCGGGAGCTTCTCGCGCTGGACCCACTCGGAGAACCGCATCCCCTGTTCGACCCCCGAGAGGAGATAGAAGTCTTCCTCGTCGAGTTCCGGGAGCAACCCGGCGACGTTTCGCACCATAGGCGTGGGTAGCCGGCGTATACGTAAAAACGGCGTGACGCCCGGCCACCGGTAGCGCCGGGTGCGATCACTCTCGGATCGCGGCCGCTGCTCGCGGTCCGACGTCGCTTCGAGTCTCTCGAGTTCAGTTTCGCCCGTTATAAACTCTCCAATGATATACGGAATCGGGAGTCCGTCGGAATCACTTTCCACCTCGTCCGCATGGCTTCGCACATGACGACACTGGCCGATCGGGACTGGCGACTGATCCGGGACGAGCCCCGCGACGGGGCAACGCAGATGGCCATCGAGGAAATAGCCGCGCGAACGGCGCTCGAGGACGACGTTCGAACCGTCCGCACGTACTCGTGGGAGCCGAGCACGCTCTCGCTGGGGTATCGACAGGACGCCGACACGGTCGACTGGGAGTTCTGCGAGCGGGAGGGGATCGACGTGACGCGACGGCAGACCGGCGGCGGCGGGATCTATCACGACCGCTATGCCGACATCTCGTATACGATCGTCGCTCCCGCCGACGAGGTCCCGGGGAACCTGATGGACTGTTACGAACTGTTCTGCGAGCCGATCCTCGAGGCGTTCGATCGAATGGGCGTCGACGCCGCCTTCGCATCGGCCGAGCAGGACGCCATCTACCAGCCCTCGTGCTATCTGCGGGACATCAACCCGGCCCACGACATCGTCGCGCCGGCGGACGCGGGCAGCGAGGCGAAAAAGATCAGCGGCAACGCTCAGTACCGCCAGCGCGACGTCGTCATCCAGCACGGCTCGATCAGCTACGCTCTCGAGCCCCGGAAACACGTCGGCGTCTTCGACACCGATCTCGAGAAGTCGACCTTCACTGATCGCGTGACGAGCATCCGCGACGAGGCGGGGATCGACCGGGACGAAGCGGTCGGGACGATCGCCGAGTCGCTGCGGGACTGGTGTGACGCCGAGGAATCGACGTGGCGGGACGGCGAACTCGAGGCCGCGCGGGACCTCGCCGAGCGGAAATTCGGCAGCGACGCGTGGGTTCGGGATCGGGAGGCGCTCGAGGCGGGTGAACGGTGACAATCAGTGATCGATCGCTCGTCGCGTGACTCGAGTGACTGTCGTGGTGGCGCGTGCTGTCCTGCGATGAACGACCAGTGAATCGCAGGAGAACACCGCGCGAGGGATGAGCGAGGGAAGCGTGACCGAGCGAATCGGCTGGGGTGGGTGTGGGAATCCCTAGGTTCCAGTATAAGAACTGGTAATCGATTTTGAACCGGCAGGTTGACTCATAGTGGAGGAAACGGCTACACCTGCTTCTGGCAACTAGGAACGCCACGTCCTCCCCAGCCGATTCGCTCACTACGTTCGCTCATCCCTCGCGCGGCTTCGAGCGACGGTTCGCCAGTGGCGAACCGTAGCACAGCACGCGCCACCGCACGTCTATCGGCCAGATATGGAGCTGCCGTCCACATTCGAGTCGCTCCGTTATACCTATCACGGCCCGGTACTGACGAGAATTCAATGACGATGAAGGTCGGCGCACACGTTTCAATCTCCGGTTCGCGCGTCTCGTCCGACGAGGAAACACCGCCGTACGACGATCTGCGCAACGCGGTCCACCGCCAGACCGCCTTCGGCGGCAACTGCGGGCAGATATTCACGACCTCGCCGCAGGTCTGGGCCCAACCCGAGATCAGCGACGAGGCCGCCGAGGGCTTTCGCGAGGAGAGCGACGAGCGACTCGAGGGGCCGTGGGTCATCCACTCGGCCTATCTCGTCAATCTCTGTACACCCAAGGACGACCTCCGACGGAAGTCCAAGGAGAGCATGCAGGCGGAGCTCGACGCCGCCGCGCGACTCGGGATTCCGTACGTAAACGTCCACCTCGGGGCTCACACCGGCGCGGGCGTCGAGGGTGGTCTCGACAACGCGGCGAGCCTGATCGACGAACTCGAGGTGCCCGAGGACGTGACGATTCTCATCGAGTCCGACGCGGGCAGCGGCACGAAACTCGGCGGCGAGTTCGAGCACCTCGCGGGGATCATCGACCGCACCGAGACGGACATCGGGATCTGCATCGATACCGCTCACACGCTCGTCGCGGGCAACGATCTCACGACGCCCGAGGCGGTCGACGAGACCGTCGGCCGCTTCGACGACGAGGTCGGACTGGAGTACCTCGAGTACATCCACCTCAACGACTCGAAACACGACGTGGGCACTCACAAGGACGAACACGCCCACATCGGCGAGGGCTACATCGGCGAGGACGGCATGAAAGCGATCGTGAACCACCCCGGTCTGCGGGACCTTCCGTTCGCGCTCGAGACGCCGACGGAGGACGGCCGCGGCTTCGCGTGGAACATCGAGAAGGTCAAAGAGCTCCGACAGGCGGAGCCGGTACAACTGTAAGGACGCGAGCCGCGCTCGGCGAGCGCACGCGACGTCCGGTATCGTGACCGGCGACCCGTCGCTCCGAGCACGGTCCTCGGCGATCGCTTGCGATAGAAGAGCGAAGCGGATCCGCCTCGTCGACGCGACGAGAATACAACGAATGGACGGGTTCGCCGGAAAGGGTGGTAACTCCGCCCCGCCTCGAGCGTTCGAGAAACCGACCCGTTTTTACTCGAGACGCCAGTACTACCGGCCGTGCGCGAGTTCTCCGAATCCTACCTTAGCCGGACCCGCGAGGGGATGTGGGGCGATTCCCGCGACGCGCTCGAGCCGCTCGCCCTCGAGTCTCGCGACCGGATTCTGGACGTAGGCTGTGGAACCGGCGAGCTGAGTCGCGTCCTCGCAGCGGAGTCGCCGGGCGAGGTGATCGGCTGCGACGCCGATCCGGACCTGCTCGCGGCCGCGGGCGAGCACGTCCCGGTCGTCGCCGGCGACGCCTTTCAGCTTCCCTTCCCCGACGATACCGTCGATCTCGTCGTCTGTCAGGCGTTACTGATCAACCTGCCCGAGCCCGCGGCCGCGCTGACCGAGTTCGCGCGCGTCTCGACGGACCTCGTCGCGGCCGTCGAGCCCGACAACGCCGCGGTCGAGATCGACTCGAGCGTCGACGCGGAGGGGGCCCTCGAGCGCCGCGCGCGGCGAGCCTATCTCGACGGCGTGAATACGGACGTCGCGCTCGGGGACGACGCCCGCGAGGCGTTCGACGCGGCGGGACTCGAGGTGCTCGAAACCCGCCGATACGACCACGTTCGGACGGTCGAGCCGCCGTACAGCGACGGCGCGCTGACGGCCGCCCGCCGCAAGGCGACCGGTGACGGACTGGCCGACGATCGGGCGACGTTGCTCGCCGGCGCGCTGACCGAAGGCGAGTACGACGACCTCCGCGGGTCGTGGCGCGAGATGGGGCGGGACGTGATCGAGCAGATGCGCGACCGCGACTACCGGCGGACCGAGCGAGTGCCGTTTTACGTCACCGTCGGCCGCGTTCCGAAGTCGTAGCCCGCCGCTCGAGGGGGAGGGGGTGGACCGTTGCCGGGCCCCTCCTCTCCCCACTCCCGCCTCTGTTCTCTGTTCTCTTCAGTCGCCGGTTTCCGCCCGCGAGTCCGGCTCGAGGTGGTATGCGAACGCGACGAGTGCGGCCGTCTCCCGGTCGAGGCTAATCACTTCGCCGAGGCCGTCGATCAGGCCGACGATCGGTTCGTCGTCGCTGTAGGCGACGGCGCGGCGGATTCCACAGCGGCGGTCGGCGACGCCGTCTTCGCTCTCCATCGCGTCGACGAGCGCGCGGACGGTCGCCTCGAGGGACTCGATGCGGCGGTCGCGAGACAGGTCCGCGAGGTCGAACGTCGACAGATCGTCCATGTACTCGCTGGCCTCGGGTTCGAAGCCGAGCGCGGCCGCGTCGTCGTCGTGGACCGGTGCGTTCAGTTTTCGCTCGAGGTATCGGTCCGCCCAGTCGGTCGTGGCTGTCATCGTGATCGGTGTGTTGCGTGTCGGAGCCGTTGTCACCGTTCGATTCACCGTCGGCACGGTCGCCGAACCGTGCGTATTGATACCACGCCAAATCGAATAAGCGTGTCCGTCGATCCGCGACCGGCCGGTGGACCGCCACAGCAATGGTATCAGCCCGCCAAGGGGACGTATGGCCGCGATCGAACTCGAGAGCCTCACGAAAGACTACGGCGAGGTGCTCGCCAACGACGGCGTCACGTTCGACGTCGAGCGCGGCGAGATCTTCGGCTACCTCGGACCGAACGGTGCGGGGAAAACGACGACGATCCGGACGCTGCTCGGACTGCTCTCGCCGACCGCCGGAACGGCCCGACTGCTCGGACGGGACGTGACCGACGAGGAGCAACTGCTCGAGGCCAAGCGTCGGCTCGGCTACCTTCCAGACGACCCGGCGTTCGACGAGACCGCGACCGGACGGGAGATCATCGACCTGCACGCGTCGATCAAGGGCGACGAGCGCAGCGACGAGTTGCTCGAGCTGTTCGACCCGCCGCTGGACCGCGAGGTCCGGGAGTACTCGCGGGGGAACGTCCAGAAGCTGGGGCTGGTGGTGACGTTCATGCACGACCCCGATCTGGTGATTTTAGACGAGCCCACGAGCGGGCTGGATCCGCTGTTACAACAGCGATTCAACGAGTTCCTGCGGGCCGAACGGGAGCAAGGGATGACGGTGTTTTTTTCGTCGCACATCCTGAGCGAGGTGCGACGGCTCTGCGATCGCGTCGGTATCATCCGGAACGGCCGACTCGTCGCCGTCGAACCGGTGGAATCGCTGCTCGACAGGAGCGGCAAAGTCGTTCGCCTGCGGACGGCAGCACCGATCCCGACTGAGGCCCTCGAGATCGACGGCGTCCACGACCTCGAGACCGCAGTCGGTGCGGCGGAGACGACGGACGCCGGGACGGGAAGCGAGTATACATTCACGTTCACCGGCGACGTCAACGCCCTGCTCGAGGCGCTCCGAGAGTATCGACTGCTCGACCTGTCGATCGAGGAAGCACCGCTCGAGGAGGTCTTCATGCGGTTCTACGGCGGTTCGGCGACGACCGACCGGGACGAGCAGGGCGATCGCGTGGCCGCTGCCGGTGGCGAGAGCGAGGGCGACACGGGTGATGGCGATGTTTGAACTGACGCGGTACGACGGTCGCCGGCGGATCCGGGGCAGTCTCTATCTCTCGATCGGGCTCTCCCTGCTCGCGGCGATGGTCATCTGGGTCTATCCCTCCTTCGAGGCCGAAGTCGACCTCGACCAGCTGCTGGCGGCCTATCCGGAGCCGATCCTGCAGGTGATGGGGGTCCAGACGATGGCGAGTCTGGGCGGTTTCCTCTCGTTCGAACTCTACACGTTCGGCTGGATCATCATGCTGGGTCTGTATCTGGCCTACGCCACGGCGGGAACGATCGCCGACGACGTCGATCGCGGTCGGATGGACGTTCTGCTCTCGATGCCGATCTCCCGGTCTCGAGTGGTCGGCGAACGGTTCGCCGCGATGGCGGTGCCGATCGTCGGCGCGAACCTCGTGCCGCCGGTCATCGTCTACGTCGGCGCGCGACTGATCGACCACCCCCTCGCCGCCGCGGACGTGCTCGCGGTCCACCTGCTCTCGATCCCCTATCTGTTCGCCTGCGCCGGGATCGGCCTGCTCGCGTCGGTCGCCTTCGACCGCGCGGCGATCGCACAGCGAGTCGCCCTCGGCGTCACGTTCGCGCTCTTCCTGTCCGAATCACTCCTGACCGGGACCGACGCCGAAGTCATCGGCGCGATCGCTCCCATGCGGTACTACGATCCGAACGCGGTGTTGATCGACGGGAGCTACGACCTCGTCGGCGCGGGGATTCTCGCGGCGATGACGCTCGCCCTCCTCGTCGCGGCAGGGGAGTGGTTCCGACGGAGCGACGTTCCCTGAGCTGCGAAATCGGCGGTCACTTCGTTGCGTTATTCCGATTCGCACGCCTACCCTCGATAATGCACTCGACGGAGTGGTTGCAACGCCACCAGATCGCCGTCTACGCGGTCGCAGTCGCGCTCGCCGTCGGGATCGGGGTGGGACGACCAGCGACTGCGCCGCTCTTCGAGCGGCTCATCACCCCCGTTCTGGCGGTGTTACTGTACGTGACCTTCCTCGAGATCCCCTTCGTTCGGTTTCGCGCGGCGTTTACGAACGGTCGGTTCATGGCCGGCGCGCTCGGGCTGAACTTCCTCGTCGCCCCGGTCGTCGTCTACGGGCTCACCCGATTTCTCCCGCGGGAGCCGGTGGTCCTCGTCGGCGCGTTCATGGTGTTGCTGACGCCCTGTATCGACTACGTGATCGCGTTCACCGACCTCGCCGGCGGAGATGCCGAGCAGATCACTGCCGCGACGCCGGCGCTGATGACCCTGCAGTTGCTCCTCTTGCCCGTCTACCTCTGGCTGTTCATGGGAAGTCGGATCGCCGCCGTCGTCGAGCCCGAACCGTTCCTCGAGGCGTTTCTCCTGCTCATCGCCCTCCCGCTGGCGCTCGCGTGGCTCACCGAACTGGGAGCGATGCGGTCGAAAACCGGCCGCCGGTGGCAGGCCGCGATGGGGTGGTTCCCGGTCCCGATGATGGGCGCGACCCTGCTGGTCGTGATCGCCTCACAGCTCCCCCGGGTTCGGGGCTCGATCGAACAGATCGCCGCAGTCGTCCCGGTGTACGTCGCCTTCCTCGTCATCATGCCGCTGCTCGGTCGAGCGGTGGCCGGGCTCCTCCGATTGGATACCGGCGAGAGCCGCGCGCTCGTCTTTACCGCCGTGACGCGAAATTCGCTGGTCGTCCTTCCGCTGGCGCTCGCCCTTCCCGCGGGCTACGAGCTGGCCCCGGCGGTCGTCGTCACCCAGACGCTCGTCGAACTGACCGGAATGGTCGTCCTCACTCGAGTCGTGCCGGCGTGGCTCGTCTCGGAGGCGCCGGACGCGATCGCGGTTCCCGGTATCGAACCGGACGAGTGACCCGCGAGTTACGGCGATCGGTCGCTCGGGTACACCGTGTTCTCGACGAGTCGCTTGACGCCGCGCCGGAAGCGTTCCGACGTCGCGTTCGGCGAGATATCCAGTCGCTCGCCGAGTTCGGCCAGCGAACAGGACCGCGGGATGTCGAGATAGCCGGTGTCGACGGCGGCGACGAGTGCCTCGCGCTGCCGGTCCGTTATCCCGTACTGCGAGCGCGACCCCGCCGGCTCGGACGACTCGCTCTTGTCGTACAGTTCCCGAATTTCGACCGCCAGACCGTGCTCCACGAAGAAGGCGTGAAATCGCTCGAGCGCCTCGTCGCTCGGAAAGGCGACGCGGAAGTACCAGCCCTCGTGCGTCGCGGTCACCTCGTGTAAGACGCCGCCTTCTTCGATCACGGTCGGATAGACGCTCATCCGCTGGCCGTCGGACGTCAACGAGAGTTGATAGAGGCGACGACCGTCGAACTCGACCACGGGGGGTGCCGCGGTGACGGTCGGATCGGCTTCGAGGCCGGCGTCGAACGCCTCGAATCCCTCGCCGTCGATCCAAACGAGCATCTGATGGCCGCCGTCTCCGGTGAGATCCGATTGTTCCCACGTGAGTTCGATATCGGGCGCCTGCGAGAGCGTGTCACGCAAGATGGGATAGTCGACCAGGAGCGTAGCGAGTAGCATACTAGCGGTTGTCTCTCGGAAGGTCGCAGTACGGTTTCTTACTTTTGGCTCGAATTTGCATGGAAAATCACCATCCTTCATAAAGGACGTGAATACTTCCGCGCCGCCCCTATCCGATGGAACCGTCCATTGGTATACAATGAATGACAGGGACGGAACGCCGCCCGGGGAGTCGATCGACGCGTCGTTCGAGGTACTGAGCGATCCCCATCGCCGATCGCTCTGCCGGTACGTGATGCGGACGGAGACGGAGGTCGTCACGAACGAGGAACTCGTCGAGTACGTCGTCGAGCGGGCCCCGGAAACGGCCGCTGACGACGGGGACAGCACCGACGAGCACTGCGTCGCGACGGAACTCCGCCACGTTCACCTCCCGAAGCTGGACGAGGCCGGTCTGGTCGAGTACGATCGCCGAAGCGGCGTCGTCCGCGTCGATCGCGCCACGGTGGCAGACCGGCTCGAGCGGGTTCGCGCGATCGTTCGGGACCTACAGAACGCGTGAGACGGATCCCGGCGGCGTCAGACCACGTCGCCGCGAACCGTCACGCCGTCTTGTCGTTCGCGCCACGCGTGGAGTTCCCGTGCGGCCGTCTCGGCCTTGTCGTCGTCCATGCCGAGCATCTCGAGGGCGGCCGACAGCGTCGGCAGGGCCAGTTCGCCCTCGCGGAGCTTCCGGAACGCCTCGTCGCTTCTGGTGCCCTCGGCCCAGAGACAGACCCCGCGCGGGTCGAGCAACTGGGTGTAATCCTCGCGCAGTTGCGCGCCGCGCAGACGCTGGGTAACGTTGTCCTCGAACGGCGAGTTACAGACCTCGAGGTGGACGGGCTCGTCCGCCGGGAGGAGGTGCGCGGCCAGACACTGTTCGGGCGCGGCGTGGCCGTTCGCGTTGGCCCGGAGGTACTCGGGGAACTCGGCCGCCCAGTCCGCGCGAACGGACTTGCCGACGCCCTCGATGCCGTGGGACTCGCGGAACCGGGCGCTCGGATCCCGCTCGTCCGAGTCGCCCCCGGCGCTCGAGCCGGTCGACTCGCTGTCGTCGCGCAACAGGACGTCCTTGGTGACGTAGACGTCCAGGCGCTCGACGGGATCGAGGCCGAGCGCGACGTCGCCGAAGGCCCACACCTCGCGGACCGGCACCGGCATCCGCTCGTTCGCGACAGTATCGACGATCCCCTCGAGGCGGTCGACCGCGTCACTGCGGTCAAATCCAGTCATTGCGCTCCCTTGGGCGTCGACGCGCAAAGTCGTTTCTCAGTGGGCGGTCGTGTGCCCGCCGGCGGTTCCGCGGGTTCGCGCCCGACTCGGTCGCAGCCGAACCGCCACGACGGCGTGACCGTCTCGAACACCGCGTCGAGAGATCAGGTTTTTTATCGGTTCCCGGCGAACGGAAACCTATGCGACACCGGATCTTCAACGAGGACGGCGACGAGGAACTCGTCTTCGTCATGGGCTGGGGCAACCGCTGGACCCACGAGAACGTCAGTTGGCTCATCGGGCAGTTGACCGAGGCCGGCTACCGGGTCCACGCGTTCGAACTCCCCACGAACATCGAGGACTTCAAAGCCGACTGGCTCGAGCCGGTCGCCGAGTACGTCCGCGACCTTGAGGAGTACCAACTACTGGGCCACAGCGCGGGCGCGCTCGTCGCACAGGCCTTAGACGGCGCGGACAATCACGTCTACCTGAGTCCGTGGTGGGGGTACGGCGAGGGATTCCCGGAACCGGTGTTGGACGCGGTCTCGAAGCTCCCGACGACGTTCCCCTGTCTCCCGATCGGCGACCTCGACGCGGCGGCGCTGGGCGAACGGACGACGGATCACCAGATCGAAACGACGCCGTCGTGGGTCTCGCCGGCGTTCGTCCGGGAGACCCGCCGCGCGCAGGCCGACCTCCTGACGATCGACCACGACGCGGTCGTCTTCTGCTCGCTGCGCGATCCCGTCGTCAGCCTCCGACCGATCGGCGAGCGGGTGCCCGCCGAACACGTCGTTCTCTACAACGGCGGCCACGAACTGTTCTCCTCGGCCGCCCGCGACCGGTACGTCGACCTCTTGCTCGACGCCCTCGAGGACGGCTCCGACGCCGTCGAGGAGCGAGAGCGGGTCCCCGCCTGAATCCGGCGCACCATCGCACCGCCGCCACCGCTGCCAGCCGTCATCGCACCGCCGCCACCGCTATTGCACCGTTGCCACTGCCATCCTCGCCCCGCTCAGAGCGCGTCGAGCAGCGCACGCAGTTGCGGCCCGCCCTGAAGTAGGGCGCGCGGGAATCGCCGCCGTGCGGTCGCGAGTGCGTCAGCGAGGGCGCTCGCGGCGTCCGTGAAAACGCCGGTTCCGTGCCCGAGGAGGATCCGTTCCGGGGCGATCCCCTCGAAGACGGCGGTCGGGACGACCGGCCGGAGGAGCAGGTAGACCGCGAGCCGTTCGTCACCGGTGAGATACAGCGGCGCGGTTCCGAGGAGGTCCGGAACGTACAGCGTCGGGTCGGACCGCCGGTAGACGATCGCCTCGGACCATCCCGGTACCGGGCTCGCCTCGCGCGCTCGGAATCCCGAGTTCGCGAGCGCCCCGTCGAACCGCTCGAGCGGGGCGTCGATCCGCTCGGAAACTCGGTCGAGCCATTGCGGAACGAAGACGGGAACGTCGAACCGCCGAGCGAACCGGTCGGCGTCGCGAGCGTGGTAGGCCGAGCAGACGACGACGCCCGCCACGTCGCCCAGGGACGCGATTTCCTCGTCGATGCCGGGTGCCGCTAAGGGATCGAACAGCCAGACGTCGCCCCCGTCGCCCAGCAGGGCGTGACTCGCGCGCATCCCCGCTTCGTCGGGATGGGCGAGCCAGCCGACGCCGCCGTCGAACTCGTCGATCACCCGGACCGACGTCGACGCCGACCTGTCGTAGATCACCATGCACGCGGCGTCTCCGGGACCGCCGAAAGTAGTTTCGAATGACACGACGGCGGGGACGGTCCGGCTCGATCGGGATCGGCCGCTAACGGCCGTCTCGAGGCGGCGACGACCGCGTCTGACCGAATCATACCGATTGTAAGACATCGTCGTGAGACGCTGCTGGTCGCCTTCGCCAGACGAAACCGTGATTGGCGGCGACCGACAACGGACCGCTAATGGACTGTAACCGCTGTGACGAGGAGGCGGTCATGCACGCCGCCTACTCCGGGGCACACCTCTGTGCGGATCACTTCCGCGAATCGGTCGAGAAGCGGGTGCGTCGCCGGGTCCGCCGGGACGATCTCGTCCCCCACGACGTGACGCCCGAGAACCCCCAGACCTGGGTGATCGGCCTCTCGGGCGGCAAGGACAGCGTCGTCCTCACGCAGATCCTCCACGAGACGTTCGCCGAGGACCCCCGCATCGAACTCGTCGGGCTGACGATTCACGAGGGCATCGAGGGCTATCGCGACAAATCGGTCGAGGCCTGCGTCGAGCTCTGCGAGGACCTCGAGATCCGCCACGAACTCGTCAGCTACGAAGAGGAGTTCGGCGTCCGGATGGACGACGTCGTCGAGGACGACCCCGAAAACATGGCCGCCTGCGCCTACTGCGGCGTCTTCCGCCGGGATCTCCTCTCGGAGTACGCCGACGAACACGACGCCGATCTCCTCCTGACCGGCCACAATCTCGACGACGAGGCACAGACCGCGCTCATGAACATCCTCGAGGGCGACGTCGAACAGATGGCGAAACACTTCGACGCCAGCCTCGGCCCCCTCTCCGAGCGCGAGGAGCAAGACGAGTTCGTCCCGCGGGCGAAGCCGTTGCGGGACGTCCCCGAGAAGGAAGTCGCCCTCTACGCCCACATCAACGACCTCCCAGCACACATCACCGAGTGTCCCCACGCCAGCGAGGCCTACCGCGGCGAGATCCAGCAGCTTATCTACGATCTCGAGGAGAACCATCCCGGGACTCGCCACTCGATCCTCTCGGGATACGAGGAACTCGCGGACATCGCCGCCGAGAAGTACGCCGGCGACGACGGCGCCGATCTGCAGGAGTGCGTCGAATGCGGGTCGACGACGACTCGAGAGGTGTGTCGGAAGTGCTCGCTGCTCGAGGCGCTCGTCTGACGGCGCTCTCGGTCTCTCCTTCATTCGGGGACGCTCGAATCCCGACCAGCGACCGACCTATCGGTTACAGCCGCTCGGGATTCGGCCGTCGGACCGTCTGCCGGATCGAATTCCCGGCCGTATACGGTCGTAAACGGACCTCCCGCCGAGCAGTGAGCCCGGTGAAATGACTCGCCGGTTCACCAGTGGTAGGTGTCCGACACGGTCGGTACCGTGTCGGGACGAGCGTCGTCACTCGCGATTCGGCCCGTGAGAAAATGCGACCGACGAAACCGAACGGTGACCGGCGCGACGGTGGTGTGTCAAGTGTGTATCGCGCCGGTCCCGTCGCGATTACCGGATGACGTCGACGCCGTTCTGTCGGTCGACCTCGTCGCGACCGCCGTCGCTCTGCGCGCCGAACTCGGGGCCGCCGGTGTCGACGTTCTTGCTCGCGTCGAAGTCGGCCTCGGTCACGCCCTCGATGCTTTGGCGGGACTTGTCGGCCTGCTTCTGAGTCGTCGGGCCGAGCACCTGGGCGCTCTGGACGCCGGTCATGATCGCCATGACCCGCACCTTGCCCTTGTACTCCTCCTGAATACGGGCGCCCCAGATGACGTTCGCACTGGCCTCGAGGCGCTCGGTGATGTTGTCGGCGATCCCCTCGGCCTCTTTCAGCGTGAGGTCGGGGCCGCCGGTGATGTGGACGAGTCCGCCCGACGCACCGCGGTAGTCGACGTCGAGCAGCGGATGGTTCATCGCGTCCTTGACGACCTCGTCGGTCTTGTTCTTGTCTTGGGTCTCGCCGACGAGCATCACCGCGACGCCGCCCTGGTTCATAATCGTGGACATGTCCGCGTAGTCCAGATTGATCAGGGACGGCTGGGTGATCGTCTCCGAGATGCCCTTGACAGTCTCGGCGATGATCTGGTCCATCACCGAGAACGCCTTGCCGATCGGCAGGTTCGGGACGTAATCGAGCAGTCGGTTGTTGTCCAGTACGATGATCGAGTCGGCCTGCTCGCGCAACTTCTCGAGCCCTTCCTCGGCTTTCACCGTGCGGGCGCGCTCGACGTTGAACGGCGTCGAGACCATCCCGACGACGATCGCACCCTGCTCTTTGGCGATCTTCGAGACGACGGGGGCGGCACCCGTGCCGGTGCCACCGCCCATGCCGGCGGTCACGAAGACGAGGTCCGCGTCGCCCAGCACTTCCTTGATCGTGCCCTGGGCCATCTCGGTCGCACGCTCACCCATCGACGGATCGCCACCGGCACCGAGTCCATTCGTCAGCGATTTGCCGACGAGGATCTTCGTGTCGGCCTCGATCATCTTGAGGTGCTGTTTGTCCGTGTTGATCGCCACGGTGTCTGCACCGTCGACGCCAATGTTGTACAGCCGGTTGATGGTGTTGTTACCGGCACCGCCCGCACCAACGATCACGATTCGGGGCTCCCCGAACTCGTCGTCGTCCATCGAGGCGTCCATATCGCGGGCCTCTTCCTCCGCGTTCTCGAGGGCGTCCTGTACGATATCCTGCATCGTTACACCTTGGCCCAGTTGCGCTTGCCGGACTGTTCACTGGGTCCGTCCTGTTGCTCGTTGATCATCTCGCGGACGGCCGATCGGATCGCCTCGCTTCGGTTCGGGAATTCGCCCGAGTCGACTAATTGTTCTACTTCCTCGATCTGCTGTTTCGGGATTCGCAGTGTCACACGCTCCATGGTTTGTATTCCCCGTTGGGTAAGACGGTGGCGCGCCCCTGTCAGACGCGGCGTGTCTTACGACGGAACCGCCCGACATCGGGCGATTTTCCGTCTTTTCGATGAGTGTAAGACAGTCCGTCTTACGCGAATAATGGGAAGTCCGGCCTGAATAATAAAACTTTCGTCGGTCAGGACTTTCAGTGTCTTACACTGATCAGTACTGGTGACTGTCCGACTCGAGGACGTCCGCCGCCGGTGTCCGACGACCGCAGCCGGGACAGAACGACCAATCCGACCGGACCTCGTCGCCGCAGTCACAGAACAGCCGCCGCGATGCTTTTTCGCCGCAGTTGGGACAGTAGACGTGATCGCCGTCGAGTTCGTCGCCACACTGGTTGCACTGGACGCCACCGTCGCCGGGCGGCGTGTCCGACGGCCCGCGCGCCTGCGTCGGCTCAGTATCGTCGGTCGGCCGACTCGGCGTCGTCTCACGCGTGCGCCCGTCGTCGAGCTGCACTCGTCCGTCACGAACCCGTTCGTCGGACCGCGTCGCCCCCTCGAGCGAGATGGAGACGTTGACGTCCTGGGAGTCGGCCGCCGGTTCGCGCGAGCTCCCGCGATCGAGGCCGAGTTCCCGCAATCGCGTTTCGAGTCGCTCGTCGACCCGTTTCCGAACCAGTTCGTCGATGGCACCCTCCTCGCCGCCGCCCTGATCCGACCGATCACCGCCGCTCCGCGCGGTCCCGTCGCCCTCGAGATACGAGCGCAGCGCCTCTCGCATCGCTTCGCTCTTGGAGATCTCCAAGTCCTCGAGTTGCTCGACGAGGTCGTCGTCGGCGCGGAACGTGATCTTGCTCATGAGCGAGTTGCCTCTATGTTATCACGCCTGCTATATCAATCATGCTGCCGTTCGTGTCTCCTGACACGTACGACTCGCCTCGAATAATAACCCTTATGTGCACCACGGCGGCTACGTTTGAGTGCGCCCGCCCTTAGCTCAGACTGGTAGAGCAGTCGACTGTAGATCGACTTGCCCCCCGTTCAAATCGGGGAGGGCGGACTTTTTCGACGACCAACACTGCGAGCGAAGCGAGCACGTCTTACAGTGTTCAAATCGTGGCAGGCGGACTCGTTTTCCAGCCGGTTCGATGGGAATCGGAGAGTGACTCGTCTCCGTCCTCGGAGCGAACGAGGACTCGGAAGTCGTGCGCGGTGAAACGGGAACGTCTCGTCCCGTTCGAATCGGAGCGGGCGAATCTGTTCTCCGACGGACTCGAGGTGCCACCTGAATCCCCTAGTCACCGATCACCTGTGAGTGGTCGGGCCGTTACCATTCGAACTCGAGACGGCGAGGACAGCCTTTCAACGCGAATACAGGACGCGCAAACGTACCCGAATACTAACCTGTACGGGCACCTTTCAGGGCCCGATCGAGGACAACCCGTCCCTACTCCGTCGAACGGACCTCGAACAGCCGACCGCCGCCCGACGGACGGGACAGACACTGAGTCGAACGTCGCGGTGCCACCGGCGTCCCTGTACGGCCCGCGGAACGGCGTGTAACGCCCGTCTGACAGGGGTAACCGGGTCGAAACAATGAGTCGGTGGGCCGTCCGCTGGGAGTGAGACCGCTGCGAATGTCCAACCAATCAGTACACGGTTCGCGATCGTCAGTGAGGGATCGGGCGGACGAACGCGAATCGGCGACGGCCGTTCGCCTCGAGGGAGTCACCCACGAGTACGGGTCGACGGGCGGGCGGTTCCGCTCGGGGGACGAGCGGACGGTGACCGCGCTTCGGGACGTCTCCATCGACGTCCCGACGGGGACGATCGTCGGCCTCGAGGGGCCGAGCGGGAGCGGGAAGTCGACGGTATTACACGCGGTCGCGGGGCTGTTGGTCCCGACGGCGGGCAGCGTCGAACTCCGGGGAACCGACCTCGCGGCGCTGTCCGACGCGGAGCGAACGCGGATGCGGCGACGCCATATCGGCATCGTCTTCCAGCGCTTCCACCTCCTCCCGTCGCTCTCCGCTCGCGCAAATGTTGCGCTGCCGCTCGTCCAGTCGGGCGTTCCGCGGGCCGCCCGCCGAGACCGCGCGACAGAGTTGCTCGAGGCGGTCGGGCTGGGCGACCGGGCGACGCACCTGCCCGGCGAGCTCAGCGGCGGCGAGCGCCAGCGCGTCGCGATTGCGCGGGCGCTGTCGACGGACCCGGACGTGATCGTCGCCGACGAGCCGACGGGTGAACTCGACACGGCGACGGGGCGGGACGTGCTCGAGGTACTGACCGACGTCGGACGCGATCGAGCGGTGGTCGTCGCCTCGCACGACGAGGCCACGCTCGACGTCGCGGACCGGGTCGTCACGCTGTGTGACGGACGGGTGGACGATGTCCGATGAGGCCGACGACCTGCCCGCGGACGCCGATTCGCGGCGTCGGACGCGCTGGCGAGGGGTCGTCGGGCTGACCCTCTCGAGGTGGTGGCGACGCGCGACGCGAACGACGACGGGCCGGATCGCGTCGACGGTCGCCGCCGTCGCGCTGACGATCGCGCTCCTGGTCGTCGTGACCGGCGTCGCGCTGGCGCTCGCCGACGGCGGCGCGGCGACCGAGGACGACGCGGACGTCCGGGTCACGCCCGAGGAGAGCGGGACGCTGTCGTCCGTCGACGGCGTCGAGGGGCCGCGGCTCGGCGAGACCAACGAGCGGGCCGCGACGATCCGGTCGCGGGACAGCGTCGAGCACGCCTCGCCGGTGTTAGTCGAGACGGCGCGACTCGAGTCGACGGACGGCGATCCCCGGACCGTCCGGCTGATCGGTGTCGTGCCGGACGAGGAGTCGCGGACCGTCGCGGGACTGCCGACGACGGAACTGGAGTCTGGCGACTCACACTACGCGAACGGGAGCTACGACGGGCCGCGAAACGGGGAGCTCGTCCTCTCGCCGACCGCCGCGGAGCGACTCGATGCCACCGAGGGCGACGAACTCTCCGTCTCGATGGGCGGCACGGAACGGGCCGGCGAGGCGACCCCCTCGGTGACGGTGGCGGCCGTCGCGGACGGAGGGGCGGGCGGTAACGGTGCGCCGATCGCGCTGGTTCACTTGAGCGAACTCCAGTCGTTCTCGGGCGCCGACAACGGCGAACTCGCCGATCGGCTGCTGATATGGGGCGAGTCCGAGGCGGCGCAGTCGGCCGCCGTCGACGCTTACCCCGCCGCGGCGGTCGAGGTGGCCGGCGGCACCGATCCGTCGACGCTGTTCGAGGACGGCCTGGCGTTCGCGACGAGCGTGATCGCGCTGCTGGTCGGCGTGACCATCTGTGCGTCGTTCGTCGCGACGACCATGGGGATGACCGTCGACGAGGACCGTCGCACTCTCGCCGTCCTCGAGTCGGTCGGCTTCCCGACACACAGCCGGCTCGCCGTCGTCGCGGTGTCGACGGGGATCACGACGCTGGTGGGATCGATCGTCGGTATCGGCCTCGGAATGGCCGGGATCGTCGCCGTCAACGCCGTCGCCGGTGCGACGGTCGCACCGGGCGCGGTCGCCCACTTCCACCCGGCGTTCGTCCCGTACGCGATCGTCGTCGCGCTCGTCGCGGGGCTGGTCGCAGTTCCCTACCCGCTTGCCGTGGCCGCGCGAACGTCCGTCCTCGAGGAGGTGGGCCGATAATGCTGGGACGAGCGATCGTCAGAACTCGCGCCGTCGTCGGACTCGCGGTCGCACAGCTCCGGCGGTCGCCCGGTCGAACGGTTCTGACCGTCCTCGCGGTCGCGCTGGCCGTGCTCTCGGTGACGGTGCTGGCGAGCCTCGGCGTCGGCGTCGTCGAGAAGGGAGAGGAGGGGCTGGACCGAGCCAATCGTGACATCTGGGTCACGAGCGATCCGGTCGATCCGGCCGCGAGCGGGACCGAGAACCCGATCGTGGGTTCCCACGGGATGGCCGCCGAAATGACCGCCCGTGACGACGTCCGGACCGCCTCTCCGATCGCGATGTACGACATCTACATCGGAACGAACGCCTCGGAGCTGGAGCGCCGGCCCGCGGTCGGCGTCCAGCAGACCCACGAGGGGTTCGACTTCCGATCGGGGAGCGGGTTCGCGGTCGACGAGGAGGCCGCCGCGAGTCCCCCGCCCGAGGAGCCGACGACCAACGAGATCGTGATCGACCCGCGCGTCGCCGACGCGCTGAACGTCTCCGTCGGCGACACGATCTACGTCGGGACGAGCAGGCAGACGGCCGAGGCCCACGAGTTCACCGTCGTCGGGACCGCGGACTACTACTCCCAGTATCTGAGCTCGCCGACGGTGACGATGCCGCTGGGTGACTTACAAGCGGTCGCCGGCACGTCGGGGACCGACCGGGCGACGTTCATCACCGCGGACGTGGCGGACGACGCCGACCGAGACGCCGTCGCGAGCGACCTCAGCGAGGAGTACCCCGAGTACGACGTGCGAACCAGCGACGAACAGGTCGAGTCGATGATCGAAGAGCGGACGATCGTCCTCGCGAGCGGCGCGACGCTGGTCGGTCTCGCCGTCGTCGGCGGCGTCGTCCTGACGGCGAACCTGTTCGCGCTCGTGGCCCACCAGCAGCGCGAACAGCTCGCGGCGCTCCGGGCGATCGGGCTGTCCCGGCGCGTCCTCGCCGGCACGATCGGCGCACAGGGGCTCGTCATCGGTCTGGTCGGTGGGATCGCCGGCCTCGCGGCGACGCCGCTGGCCGTGCTCGGGCTGAACCGGTTCTCGGCCTCGGTGCTCGGCTTCGAGAACCTCCTGCAGACGCCGCTCGAGGTCTATCTCGGCGGCTTCGCGCTCGCGCTCGTCGTCGGCACGGTCGTCGCGATCGTCGCCGGCTGGCGAGCGGGCCGCTACGCTCGGATCGAACACCTCGAGGCCTGACCGCGAGTCGCCGGCTCGGGGCCGCGACCAGTGCCGGCTTTCGCACCCCGAACCCACTTGCCGACCGGCCCCGTACGGGTCGTGATGCGACTACGAACACCCGCCCGCGAGCGATCGAACGCGGCGTCCGGATCGGGATCGACGGCTGCCCCCTCACGCGGAAGACGGCTCGTCAGACACCTCTTCACCGCGGTCGGCCTGCTCGCGTTTACCTACGCCGTCTTGCGAGTACTGGGGCCGCGGGACGACGTACCCGTCCAGTCGGTCGACGAGGTGCGGGACGAGATGGAAGGCGTCGTTCCCGACGAACTCCGGAGCCGAGCCGCCGACGCCGTCCCGGGCGATCGCTCGATCGATACGATACGGAATCGAGCCGGTAGCACCGTCCCGGACGATATCACGCAGATATCTATCGAGGGACCGCGAAGCGAAGAATCGGAACAGGAACCCGGTGTCGAGTCGCCGACGGAGACGGACGAGGGCGGCAGCGGCGACTCCGACGTGACGGGACTGGACGAGGACGGCGACACCGACGTCGACGAAGCCGACACGGGCCACCCCGGTGACGTGATCGACGAGGCGGAGACGAACGCCGACTACACCGACGAGGATCGCTCGGACGAGGAGATCGCCGAGCGCGCCGAGCCCGACGTTCAGGACGAACCGGCGGAACCGGGCGAGATGGCGGTCGACGATGACGTCGCGGACGAACTTGTCGACGCCGACGTCGATACCGACGCGGACTCCGAGGGCGACGCCGAGTCCGAGGAGTGAGGTTGTCGCCGAAATCGGCGGTCGTCGAACGCGGCGAGCCGACTCGAGCGATCCCCCTCGAGTTCACCGGAAACGTGGCCCTTATCCGCCGTTCGCTCCTAGCGCGTTTCGATGACTGACGGGGACGTCGCGGCGTTTACGCACCTCGGAGCGACGGTTCGCGGGGCGCTCTCGGAGCGCGGGTTCTCGCGGCCGACGGCACCGCAGCGACTGGCGATTCCGCCGCTGTCGGCCGGCGAGAACACGCTCGTGATCGCGCCCACCGGGAGCGGCAAGACCGAGACGGCGATGTTGCCCGTCTTCGACCACTTGGTCGCCGAGGACGGTCCGCCCGAGGGGTTCGGCGCGCTCTATATCACCCCGCTGCGGGCCTTGAACCGCGACATGCGCGAGCGCCTCGAGTGGTGGGGCGACTATCTGGACCTCGAGGTCGACGTGCGCCACGGCGACACAACGCAGTATCAGCGCGGGAAACAGGCCGAAGACCCGCCGGACGTGTTGATCACGACGCCCGAGACCGTGCAGGCGATGCTCACCGGTGAGCGACTGCGCGAGGCCCTGGCGGACGTCTCCCACGTCGTGATCGACGAGGTCCACGAGCTCGCGGCCTCGAAGCGGGGCGCGCAGTTGGCGATCGGCCTCGAGCGGCTCCACGACCTCGCGGGACGGTTTCAGCGGATCGGCCTCTCGGCGACCGTCGGCGACCCGGGGGAGGTCGGCCAGTTCCTCTCGGGCGGCCGCCCCTGCGAGATCCGGGAGATCGACGTCGGCAGTAACGTCGACGTGACGGTCCGCGAGCCCGAAATCACGGCGGAAGACGAGCGGTTGGCGGGCGAACTCATGACCGAAGCCGACACGGCGAGTCACGTCCGACTGATTCGCGATCTGGTCGAGGCGAACGAGTCGACCCTGATCTTCGTCAACACGCGCCAGACGGCCGAAGCGCTCGGCTCGCGGTTCAAGGAACTCGACTTGCCGATCGGCGTCCACCACGGCTCGCTCTCGAAGGAGGCCCGGATCGACGTCGAGGACCGGTTCAAGGCTGGCGACCTCGACGGCCTGCTCTGTACCTCTTCGATGGAGCTCGGGATCGACGTCGGACAGGTCGACCACGTGATCCAGTACAAGAGTCCGCGACAGGTCACTCGACTCCTCCAGCGGATCGGCCGCGCGGGCCACCGCCAGGACGAGGTCTCGAGCGGGACGATCGTCACGACGCGACCGGATGACACCTTCGAGGCGCTGTCGATCGCGCGCCGGGCCCGCGACGGTGAGGTCGAACCGGCGGCGATCCACGAGGGGAGCCTCGACGTGGTCGCGAACCAGTTGCCGGCGATCGTCCAGAGCCGCGGTGATACGTACGTCGACGAGGCCGTCGAGACGGTCACTCGCTCCTATCCGTTCCGGAACGTGCCCGAGGCGACGGTCCGGGAAATCATCGGGGAACTCGACCGCAACCGGATCCTCTGGTTCGACGAGGGCGAAGACCGCATCGAGACCACCGGCGGCACCTGGCAGTACGTCTACGCCAACCTCTCGATGATCCCCGACGAGGAGACCTACGAGGTCCACGACATCGCCTCGGGGGGCCAGATCGGGACCCTGGACGAGCGGTTCGTCGTCAACTTCGCCCAGCCGGGCGAAGTGTTCATCCAGCGCGGCGAGATGTGGCGGATCGCCGAGATCGACGACGAGGAGGCCCGCGTCAAGGTCAGCCCGATCGAGGACCCCGCCGGCGAGGTGCCCTCCTGGATCGGGCAGGAGATTCCCGTCCCCGCCGCGGTCGCGGGAGAGGTCGGCGAGATTCGGGCCGTCGCGGAGCCCCAGCTCAGTGCCGGCGCCGACGCCGCCGCGGTCGGTCGGGAACTCGCCCATCGCTACCCGGCCGACGAGTACACGCTGACCGAGGCCTGCGAGCAACTCGAGGCCCAGGTCGACAGCGAGTCGCCGATGCCGACGGCGGATCGACTGGTGCTCGAGCGACAGGGGCGGACGATCGTGCTCAACGCGCCGTTCGGCCACACGGCTAATGAGACGCTCGGCCGGATCCTCTCCGCGCTGCTGGGCCAGCGCGCGGGCTCGTCCGTCGGACTCGAGACCGATCCCTACCGGATCGAACTCGAGGTGCCGAACTCGATCGCGACCAGCGAGGTGCTCGAGGTGCTCGAGGAGACTGACCCCGACCACGTCGAGGCGATCGTCGAACTCGGGCTCAAGCGCTCCGACGCCTTAGCGTTCCGGCTCGCACAGGTCTCGGCGAAGTTCGGCGCGCTCAAGCGCTGGCAGAACCAGGGCTCCGGTCGAATCTCGAACGATCGGTTACTCTCGGCGCTCGAGGACACGCCGATGTACGAGGAGGCGATCCGAGAGGTGTTCCACGAGGATCTCGATATCGAGCGCGCGAGCAGGGTGCTCGAGGGGATCCAGTCGGGCGAGCTCGAGCTGGTGACCCACCGCGGGCGGACACCGATCGGACTGGGCGGTCGGTCGTCCGGCGGCAAGGAACTGCTCGCGCCCGAAAATGCGGACGCGAGCGTCATCAAGACGGTCAAGGAGCGGATACGGGACGACCGCGTCATCCTGCTGTGTACCCACTGCAAGGAGTGGAAGGTGAAGACGAAGGTCAAGCGGGTGCCTGACCAACCCGAGTGCCCCGAGTGTGGCTCGACCCGGATCGCCTCCCTGAATCCGTGGGCCGACGAGGTCGTGCAGGCGGTCCGATCGCAAGAGAAAGACGAGGAGCAACGGCAGATGACCGAACGCGCGTTCCGTGCCGCGAGTCTCGTCCAGAGTCACGGGAAGCAGGCCGTGATCGCCATGGCCGCCCGCGGGGTCGGTCCCCACAACGCCGCGCAGATCATCAACAAGCTCCGCGAGGACGAGGCCGAGTTCTACCGCGATATCCTCTCGAAAGAACGAGAGTACGCGCGGACCCAGTCGTTCTGGGACTGACGACGCGGATACCACACCCGTCACTGGTCGCGGAATTCCGGCGACCCTGAAATTCCGGCCGTCGAGCCGCTAATTGAAAGAAATCGGACGTGACTCCTTCCACAGCCCTTATCTACGCTACTGGCCAAACCCTGACGATGGAATCCGGCCCGTCAAATGACCCGCCGGCGACCGAGGACGGAGCCCTCGCCGGTTCGATTCCCACCCGAATGGCGACGCTGCTCGAGGCGGCGGACGTCGCGTGCTTCCGAGCGACGCCGACGGGGACGATCGATGCGGTCAACGACGCATTCACGCGGTTGACCGGTTACACGCGAGCCGAACTCGACGAGCGATCGGTCGATGCACTTTTCGACGACGGACCGACGATCGAGTCGCTCGTTTCGGACCTCGACGAGGGCGATTCGTCGCCGACGTCGGTGCCGGTTTCGATTCGAACGAAGACGGACGTCGTCCCCTGTACCGTCCACCTCGAGCGACGGCCGCGGGGAGCCGAACCTGACCAGCAGCCGGCTCTCACCGGTATCGTCCGCCGCCGGACGGGAACGGCCCAGTCAGCGGTGAAATCCGAGTCTGATCTCACGTACGGGCGGACCTTCGAGGCGCTCGCCGACGCGCTCCCTGACGGCATTATCGTCCTCGATACGAACAGCGACGTCCAGTACGCCAACCCCGCCGTCGAACGCATCCTCGGCTACGATCCCGACGAACTCGTCGGCTCGAGTAAGGTCAAGATCATCCCGCCACGGTTGCGCCAGACCCACCTCTCGGCGCTGCAGCGCTACCTCGAGACCGGCGAACGGAACATCAACTGGACCTACGTCGAATTGCCGGGCCAGCACACGGACGGCCACGAGGTGCCCCTCGGCGTCTCGCTCAACGACTTCACGTACAACGGCGACCGCTATTTCGTCGGCCTCTTCCGGGACATCTCGCCCCGAAAGGAGGCCGAACGCACCCTGTCCGAGAAGGTCGTCCAGCTCGAGTCGGTCTCGTATCTCGGCCGGCACGCCCTCGAGAGCGCCGATACCGACGACCTGCTCGCGAAGGCGACCGAACTGGTCGCGGCCGCGCTCGACGCGTCGTACGCGACCGTCTTCGAACACGACGCGGGCCCCGACGGCGAAGTGCTCCGGCTCCGGGCCGACACCGGCCTCGACGTCGACGACCTGACGACGTCCGCTGCGGATTCGATCGCGGCCGCCGCACTGGCGGACGACGGCCCCGTGGTGATCGAGGACTTCGAATCCGACGGCCGGTTCGACGGACCGTCGCTTTCGGCCGATCGCGACGTCCGGAGCGGGATCACCGTCACGATCGGTCCGGCGACCGATCCGTGGGGCGTCCTCGACGTCTACGACACCGACCGGCGGGAGTTCGCCGACCACGACATCGACTTTCTCGAGAGCGTCGCCACGATCCTCGCGACCGCGATCGAACGCCAGCGGTACGAACGCCGGCTCAACGAGACCGTCGCCGATCTCGAGGCGTCGAACGAACGCTTAGAGCAGTTCGCCTACGCCGCCTCCCACGACCTGCAAGAGCCCCTGCGGATGGTCTCGAGTTACCTGCAACTGATCGAGAGCCGCTACGCCGACGACCTCGACGCGGACGGCCGGGAGTTCATCGACTACGCCGTCGACGGCGCGGAACGCATGCGCGAGATGATCGACGGCCTGCTCGAGTACTCCCGGATCGACTCGCAGGGCGACCCCTTCGAACCGGTCGACTTGGACGCCGTCCTCGAGGACGTCCTGACCGACCTACAGGTGATGATCGAGGGAACCGACGCCGAGATTACCGCCGAGCCGTTGCCCGAGATTCAGGGCGACCCGCGACAGCTCCGACAGCTGTTCCAGAACCTCCTGAGTAACGCGATCGAGTACAGCGGGGACGAGCCGCCGCGAGTGCACGTCGAGGCCCGACACAACGGCAGGAACTGGGAGATATCGGTCGCGGACGACGGAATCGGCATCGATCCCGACGATCAGGATCGGGTCTTCCGGGTGTTCCAGCGGCTCCACAGTCGCGAGGAGTACGACGGGACGGGCATCGGGCTCGCACTCTGTCGCCGCATCGTCGAGCGCCACGGCGGTCGCATCCGAGTCGACTCCGAACCCGGCGAGGGCGCGACGTTTACCGTCGCGATTCCGGCCGACGCCTCGCAGTGACGGAGTCGACGGCTCGGACGGCGGTTCGCCCAATTTGAATTGCCTTCTCTATCGGTGATCGGTCGCGAAAATGTCTGTCGGCGGCGGAAGACGATCGCTATCGGATCAGTACGCCCAGCCTAGCCCCCTCTGGCCGTGCAGCGATCGATTACCGCACTCGATGACGATCGATTGTCAGTGAGTGCCGTCGACGTCCGACCGCACTCCGCGCTGACGGCGCGACCGTTCGATACGCGAGCGGCTCCGAGCGACCGTTCCGTAACGGCCATACGATTCGATCCCGTCAATTCGGCTATGAACTTCGCGCCGGGGGCCTGGAAGTACGCCATCCTTCCCCTGCTCGCTGCCCCGTTCGCCATCTTCATTAGCGTCACCGCGAGCCTCGTCGCCCTCGCGGTCGGTGCCGGCACCCTCGCCTTCTTTCGCGACCCCGACCGCACCCCGCCCCCGACCGGCGTCGTCTCGCCGGCCGACGGTACCGTCTCCGTCCTCCGCGAGGAGGGCGACCGAGTTCGGCTCGGCGTCTTCATGAACGTCTGGCACGTCCACGTCGTCCGCGCCCCCTTCGCCGGCCGCGTCACCGACGTCGAACACGTCTCCGGTGCGAACCGACCCGCGTTCTCGAAGGAGTCCGACCGCAACGAACGCGTTCACCTCCGCCTCGAGACCGACTCGTCGAACCTTCCGTCCACCGCAGACACCGACGATGCGGTCAACGCGTCCCACCCCGACGAACCCGACTCGGACGCCGAGGTGACGCTGATCGCTGGCGCGTTCGCCCGCCGCATCCACCCCTACACCGAGCGCGGCGACGAGGTCGCGCGCGGCGACCGCATCGGTCACATCGCCTTCGGCAGCCGCGTCGACCTCCTCTTTCCGCCCGCGGTCGACCACGAGGACGTGGCCGTCGGTATCGGCGACTCCATGACCGCCGGAGAGACCGTGGTGCTCGAGTCTTCGGCCGACGACTTCTCCGGCGGATTCGATATCGAAACCGACGGCGGACCCGATACCGACGACCGAAACGAGTAGTCGAGCAGCGCGTGATTCACCGAGTCCGACGGTAGTGATGGCGGTTTTCGTGTTAGATGTGAGAACGAGGACGCCGGTTCGAACGCGTCGGCGATCCGTCCCGTCGCGGTTCGCGGGCCGACCGACCGTTTTCTCGGAGGAAACCGATCGTTCAATCCGTCCGATTCCGCTGAATTCGCCCGAATCGGTCGAAACGGTGAGGCCGGTATTTGCGTCGTCGCCGGCAAGGGAAGTACTCTCAGTGATTTCGATGGCGAGCCCTCCCTCTCTCCCCGATCAGCGGTCCGCCGATTCGAGCCCGCCGAGCGACCGCCGCGACGACGACCACGGCGCGCTCGAGCGCGCGGCACCGGGGCTCGCGTCCCCGATTCGTGCCGCGGGGTTCTGGGCGGCGATCGCCATGCCGGTTCTGTACCTCCCCCTGCTCGCGACCGGCCTCTCGTCCTCTCTCGACGGCGGTCTGTTCATCGGCCTGCTCGTCGGGAACCTCGTCGCCCTCTACGTCGGCCACGCGCATCGCCGGTAGCGGCGCGGCTCACTCGCTCGAGCCGCGCGACCGGACGTGGCCGACCTCTCGTCGGATCGCCCGCCGCTTGACGAGGAGGAAGCCGACGGCGATGAGGCCGAACCCGGCGAGCGTCGCAGTGTCGACGACTTCGCCGAGATAGAGCCAGCCGACGACCGCGGTGACGATCGGCGCGACGTAGGAGACCATGTTGATCTCGACGGCGCCCAGCCGCTCGAGCAGGTCGAAGTAGATGAGGAACCCGACCGCACTCGCGCCCAGCGACAGGTACGCGAGCGCGCCGATCGCCTCGGGATGGGTCCACGCGGCCGGCTCGAACGGCTCGCCGATCGCGAGGCTCACGAGGTGCATGACGACGGCACCGCCGAGCATCGACCAGGCCTCCATCGTCTCGATCGGGAGCGAGGCGTCGAGCCGGCGAGTGAGGACGCTGCCCAGGGCGAACGCGGTCGCGGCACAGAAGACGAGCCCCTTCGCCACGGCGTCGGTGGCCAGGAGGTTGGCCGGATCGGGGCGGACGATGACGCCGACCCCGAGCAGGCCGACGACGACGCCGACGACGCCGACCACCGAGAGTGCGTCCGACGGGACAAGCAGCCGCGCGAACCCGGTGCTCAGGACGGGCGAGAGGCTCACCAGGATCGCGGCCGCCGCGGCCGTCGTGTTCTGCTGTCCGATGAACAGGAAGGCGTGGTAGGCCGCGATTAAGAGCACGGCACC